>NZ_JAYMYY010000010.1:0-102709 GCF_039889165.1 Pseudocitrobacter cyperus
AATTGAGATCTCGCAAGCATAAAATACAAAAAACTTTTCGTTCGCTCATTTTCCAGGCAATGCGCTACATTCGCACGCTATTTGCGTGGTATTTGAGCGATTTCACGGGCAAATCGCGTCACCTGCTGCCAGTCCGTATAAACCACTTCTTTACTGGTATCCGTTTCGCCGCCAGTCATCTTCATAATCAGGCGGATCATAAAGCGGTCATACCAGCGATAACGTGGGTAACGCAGCGCCCCGGCAAAAACGGCGCAGGCATCCGGCTGCCACGGCGAGGCCAACAGAAACTTACGCGTGTAGCTGTTAGTTTGCGGTGAGCGTTTATCTGGCTTACGCGCCACCAGGTTCACGGAGAAGAATGCGCTCGGCAATGCCTGCATCTGCGCGGCATGCTTTTTCACAAAACGATCGACTGCAGAATGGAAATGTCCATAGCGAATCGACGCCCCCACCACGACGCGGTCATACTGTTCCCACGCAACGCCCTGTGTACGATTCAGATCCATTAGTTCCGAATCGATACCCAGTTCTTTGAGTTCTGACGAGAGGTACGCGGCAATTTCACGCGTCTGACCATCACGGGTAGAGAAGAGAATTAATGTTTTCAACGCAAGCTCCACTTATTCGCGCCAGAAGGTTGGGGTAAACAACACCAGCAGCGTAAAGACTTCCAGACGACCAAACAGCATATTCGCGATCAGGATCCACTTCGCCACCGGGTTCATACTGGCAAAGTTATCCGCCACCACGCCAAGCCCTGGCCCAAGGTTATTCAGCGTTGCCACTACCGAGGCAAAGGCGGAGAAGTCATCCACACCCGTCGCGATAATCGCCAACATACTGATAATGAACACCAGCGCATACGCAGAGAAGAATCCCCATACCGCTTCAAGAATACGTTCCGGCAGTGCACGGTTGCCCAGCTTGATGCTATACACCGCATTCGGATGCACCAGACGTTTTAGTTCGCGGTTCCCCTGCTTGAACAGCAGCAGGATACGAATCACCTTCAGCCCCCCGCCCGTCGACCCGGCGCAGCCGCCGATAAACGCGGAGCAGAGTAACAGCACCGGCAGGAAGAGCGGCCAGCGAGCGATGCTGTCCGTTGTAAAGCCTGCTGTCGTCGCCATTGACACCACCTGGAAGAAGGCCTGGTTTAGCGTCGTCAATGCCGAGCTGTATACATTATGGAAGTAAAGCACCAGTGTACAGACGAATACCAGCGTCAGTTGAACGCCAATAAACATCCGAAATTCCGGATCGCGCCAGTAAACCTTCAGGCTCCGCCCACTCAGTAACGAGAAGTGCAGACCGTAGTTACACCCGGAGATCAGTAAGAAGATAGCAATAATGGTGTTAATCGTTGGACTGTCGAAATAACCCACGCTGGCATCATGCGTCGAGAAGCCGCCAATCGCGATAGTCGCGAAGCTATGCCCGATAGCGTCGAACGCCGGCATCCCCGCAAACCACAGCGCCAGCGCACAGGCGACGGTCAGCAATACATAGATGAGCCACAGGGTTTTTGCCGTTTCCGCAATACGCGGGCGCATCTTGTTATCCTTCAGCGGCCCCGGCATTTCAGCACGATAGAGCTGCATCCCCCCGACGCCGAGGATAGGCAGAATCGCCACGGCTAACACAATGATCCCCATACCGCCGAACCATTGCAGCATCTGGCGATAAAAGAGAATCGCATGTGGTAGCGAATCGAGCCCGACAAGCGTGGTAGCGCCTGTTGTCGTTAGCCCGGAAAAGGATTCAAAAAAAGCATCGGTTATCGTGAGGTTTGGCTGCTCAGAGAAGATAAAGGGAAGCGCACCCACGCTGCCCAGTACGGTCCAGAACAGCACCACAATCAAAAACCCTTCGCGTGATTTCAGTTCGCCCTTCTCGCGGCGGTTCGGCCACCACAGTAACGAGCCAATCACCAGCGCGACAAAAAAGGTTTGGGTAAATGCCCGCCCGGCACCATCGCGGTAAATCAATGCCACCAGGCCGGGAAGGATCATGGTTCCCGAAAACAAGATGACCAGAAGTCCGACAATTCGGGTTATGGCACGAAAATGCATCTCTGGCGCTTCCTTTGGTATAAAAGTAAGGAGGGGGATTATTCTTCAATCGCTAACAATTGCAATGAACCACGACTAAAATCAGCCAGTTTTGCTGTAAAAGCATCCACTTTCGCTTGCGGAAGCGCCACGCGTAGCTGTACCGATGCCTGGTAGTCACTGGCCACAATCACGCCAGAGAATTGCCCTAACAGCGTTTCTATCCCCGACAACTGACCGTATTCACACAACAGAGTATATTCGGTTAATGGCGTTTTGATTTGGGTTGTGAGCTGATTTAGCGCCTGCTGGACACCGCCGCCATAAGCTTTCACCAGGCCACCTGTCCCCAACAGCACGCCGCCGTAGTAGCGAACCACCACGGCGGTAATTTCGCCGACGCCGCTTCCCATAAGCTGCGCCAGCATCGGCTTACCCGCCGTTCCCGCCGGTTCACCATCGTCTGAAAAGCCAAGCTGCTGTGAGTCATCTGGCCGCCCGGCAACCCAGGCGACACAGTGGTGACGGGCATCAGGATGTTCCGCCCTTACCGACTCAACAAACGCTTTCGCCGCCTCCACCCCGTCGGTATGCGCCAGCAGGGTGATGAAACGGCTCTTTTTAATCTCTTCAGTAAACGTGACCGGCGACGC
This sequence comes from Pseudocitrobacter cyperus, assembly GCF_039889165.1. Classification (NCBI taxonomy): domain Bacteria; kingdom Pseudomonadati; phylum Pseudomonadota; class Gammaproteobacteria; order Enterobacterales; family Enterobacteriaceae; genus Pseudocitrobacter; species Pseudocitrobacter cyperus. The sequence continues at coordinate 2,708 of NZ_JAYMYY010000010.1, forward strand.
CGGTATCGGCCAACTTTCCATTACGCCAGTTTCAGATCGCGCGTCATGTTCTCAACATTATTTTCGTGGATCACGACGTTATCTTCGATGCGAATCCCGCCGAACGGTTTCAGCGCTTCAATTTTCTGCCAGTTGAAGTGCTTACTGAACTGCCCTTCACGCCATGGCGCCAGCAGGGATTCAATAAAGTAAATGCCCGGCTCGATGGTCAACACCATGCGCGGTTGCAACACGCGGGTGCAGCGCAGGTACGGATATTTCGACGGCGCGGCCAGGTGTGTGCCGGTATCATCCTGCATAAAGCCCGCAACATCATGCACCTGTAAGCCCAGCGGATGGCCTATACCATGCGGCATAAACGGCCCGGTCAGGTCGTTTTCGACCATCGCTTCTTCGCTCATATCCGTGAGGATCTGGTGTTTACGCAGGATCTTCGCGATACGCTGATGGAACTGGACGTGATAATCAACATAGCTCACGCCCGCTTTCATCGTCGCGATCAGCGCCTGTTGTTCATCGTTCACGTCTTTAATTAAATGGGCGAAATCATTGTCGCTGCTGACAGCCCAGGTACGGGTGAGGTCGGCCGCATAGCCGTTATATTCCGCGCCAGCATCCAGCAGGAAGCTGCGCACTTCAGATGGCACACGGTGATCCAATTTGGTGTAGTGCAGCACAGAGGCGTGTTCATTGAGCGCGACGATGTTGCTGTAAGGCACGTCGGTATCGCGATGACCGGTCGCCGTCAGGTACGCCTGATTAATGTCGAACTCGCTCATCCCGGAACGGAAAGCTTCCTCCGCTGCGCGATGGCCGTTGACCGCCGTTTTCTGCGCTTCACGCATGCAGGCCAGTTCGTAATCGGTTTTATAAGAGCGATAGTAGTGCAGGTAATCAATCACTCCTTTCGGGTTGATCTTATCGGCTGCGATACCCAGCCCAAGCGCGCGCTCCGGAACCGGACCGATATAACCCATATTCCCGCGTGCGGCTGGTAACTGGCTGCCAATGCCGTCAGCTTTCGGCAGCGCAATCACCTCAACTTCCTCTGTCCAGAAGGAGGTCGGCAACGGCTCAACGTTGTGCCAGTAATCAACTGGCAGGTAGAACCACAGCTTCGGTTTGTTGACGCCATCCACCAGCAGCCAGCAGTTCGGCACCTGGGTTACCGGCACCCAGGCTTTGAACTGCGGGTTAACCTTGAACGGATACGGGTGGTCATCGAGGAACACATTCATCAGTTCGCCGGAGTGAATTAACAGCGCATCCAGCTTAAAGCGCTCCAGCGCATTACGCGCCCGCTCCTGCAAGGTAACAATATGATTTTTGTAGAGTGCAGCCAGTGATTCCATTTTTAGTCCTTGTACATTTTTGCCCTCAAGTTTTCGCATCTTAGCACACCTCGCCGAACCTGCGTGATCTCCACCAGTCGTGATCTCCCCAGCAAATATTTAAAGAGTAATTTGCATTTTGTTAACATAAAAACCACACTCAGCCTCATCTGGTACGACCAGATTACACTGCTGGATTCAGGAGACTGACATGCTCTACAAAGGCGATACCCTGTACCTCAACTGGCTGGAAGATGGCATTGCCGAACTGGTGTTCGATGCCCCCGGCTCGGTGAACAAATTAGATACGGCGACCGTAGCCAGCCTCGGTCACGCGCTCGATGTCCTCGAAAAACAAAAAGAGCTGAAAGGGCTGCTGCTGCGCTCTGAAAAAGCGGCGTTTATCGTCGGCGCTGATATTACCGAATTTCTCTCCCTCTTCCTGGTGCCGGAAGAGCAACTCAGCGAATGGCTGCATTTCGCCAACAGCGTCTTCAACCGTCTGGAAGATTTACCGGTTCCGACCATCGCCGCCGTGAACGGCTACGCGCTGGGCGGCGGCTGCGAATGTGTGCTGGCGACCGACTACCGATTAGCGACACCAGATCTGCGTATTGGCCTGCCGGAAACCAAACTGGGGATCATGCCTGGTTTTGGCGGTTCCGTGCGTATGCCGCGCCTGCTGGGTGCCGACAGCGCGCTGGAGATCATCGCCGCCGGGAAAGATGTCGGCGCTGAGCAGGCGCTGAAAATCGGCCTGGTGGATGGCGTTGTTAAACAAGAGAAACTGATCGACGGCGCGCTGGCCGTATTACGCCAGGCGATAAACGGCGATCTCGACTGGCGCGCGAAACGCCGCCCGAAACTGGAGCCACTGAAGCTCAGTAAAGTGGAAGCCGCCATGAGCTTCACCATCGCCAAAGGCATGGTGATGCAGACGGCGGGTAAACACTATCAAGCGCCAATTACAGCGGTGAAAACCATTGAAGCCGCTGCCCGCCTGGGGCGCGACGACGCGCTGAAGCTGGAAAACCAAAGCTTTGTCCCACTGGCGCATACTAACGAAGCCCGCGCGCTGGTTGGCATCTTCCTTAACGATCAGTACGTCAAAGGGCTGGCGAAAAAACTCACTAAAACCACCGATGCACCGAAACACGCGGCCGTTCTGGGCGCAGGCATTATGGGCGGCGGCATAGCCTATCAGTCGGCCTGGAAAGGCGTGCCGGTCATCATGAAAGATATCAACGAGAAATCGCTGACGCTTGGTATGACGGAAGCCAGTAAGCTGCTGAACAAACAACTGGAACGCGGCAAAATTGATGGTCTGAAGCTGGCGGGCGTCATTTCAACGATTCAACCGACGCTGGACTATGCTGGATTCGACCGTGTGGACGTGGTTGTGGAAGCCGTTGTTGAAAATCCGAAGGTGAAAAAAGCGGTACTGGCGGAAACCGAGCAAAAAGTTCGCCCGGACACCGTGCTGGCTTCCAACACCTCCACTATTCCTATCAGCGAACTGGCCGACGCGCTGGCGCGCCCGGAAAACTTCTGCGGCATGCACTTCTTTAACCCGGTGCACCGCATGCCGCTGGTTGAAATCATTCGCGGCAAAAAAACCAGCGAAGAGACCATCGCCAAAGTCGTCTCCTGGGCCAGCCAGATGGGCAAAACGCCTATCGTGGTCAATGACTGCCCCGGCTTCTTCGTCAACCGCGTACTCTTCCCCTACTTCGCCGGTTTCAGCCAGTTGCTGCGCGACGGCGCGGATTTCCGCAAAGTCGACAAAGTAATGGAGAAACAGTTCGGCTGGCCAATGGGCCCGGCTTACCTGCTGGATGTTGTCGGCATTGATACTGCGCATCACGCGCAGGCAGTGATGGCGGCGGGTTTCCCGCAGCGGATGCAGAAAGATTACCGCGATGCGATCGATGCGCTGTTCGACGCCAGCCGCTTCGGGCAGAAAAATGGCCTTGGCTTCTGGCGTTATAAAGAAGACAGCAAAGGCAAGCCGAAGAAAGAAGAAGATGCGACCGTCGATAGCCTGTTGGCAGAAGTAAGCCAGCCGAAGCGCGATTTCAGCGACGAAGAGATCATCGCCCGCATGATGATCCCGATGGTCAACGAAGTGGTGCGCTGCCTGGAAGCAGGCATCATTGCCAGCCCGGCAGAAGCCGATATGGCGCTGGTCTACGGTCTGGGCTTCCCTCCGTTCCACGGCGGCGCGTTCCGCTGGCTCGATACGCTCGGCAGCGCGAAATATCTCGATATGGCGCAGCAATATCAGCACCTCGGCCCGTTGTATGACGTGCCGGAAGGTCTGCGCAATAAAGCGCGTCATAACGAACCGTATTATCCCGCAGTGGAGCCCGCCCGTCCGGTTGGCGCACTGAAAACGGCTTAAGGAGTCACAATGGAACAGGTTGTCATTGTCGATGCAATTCGTACCCCGATGGGCCGTTCGAAAGGCGGCGCCTTCCGTCACGTGCGCGCAGAAGATCTTTCAGCGCACCTGATGCGTAGCCTGCTGGCGCGCAACCCGGCACTGGAAGCGGCTGCGCTGGACGACATTTACTGGGGTTGCGTGCAGCAAACGCTGGAGCAGGGTTTTAACATTGCGCGTAACGCCGCCCTGCTGGCGGAAGTGCCGCATTCGGTGCCCGCAAATACCGTTAACCGCCTCTGCGGATCATCCATGCAGGCGCTGCACGATGCCGCGCGCATGCTCATGACCGGCGATGCGCACGCCTGCCTTATCGGCGGTGTGGAGCATATGGGTCATGTGCCAATGAGCCACGGCGTCGATTTCCACCCGGGCTTAAGCCGTAACGTCGCCAAAGCGGCGGGCATGATGGGCTTAACCGCCGAAATGCTGGCGCGTATGCACGGCATCAGCCGTGAGATGCAGGACGCTTTTGCCGCCCGCTCTCACGCCCGCGCCTGGGCCGCAACCCAGTCCGGCGCGTTCAAAAATGAAATCGTCCCAACTGGCGGTCACGATGCCGACGGCGTTCTGAAGCAGTTTAACTACGATGAGGTGATTCGACCGGAAACCACCGTTGAAGCGCTCTCCACGCTGAAACCGGCGTTTGACCCGGTCACCGGTACGGTAACGGCAGGCTCCTCTTCCGCCCTTTCCGATGGCGCATCCGCCATGCTGGTGATGAGTGAAAGCCGCGCCCGCGAGTTAGGTTTCACGCCACGCGCGCGCATTCGCTCAATGGCGGTTGTCGGCTGCGACCCATCTATCATGGGTTATGGCCCGGTTCCGGCTTCTAAGCTGGCGCTGAAAAAAGCAGGCCTGTCGGTAAGCGATATCGACCTGTTCGAAATGAACGAAGCGTTTGCCGCACAGATCCTGCCATGCATTAAAGATCTGGGGCTGATGGAGCAGATCGACGAGAAGATCAACCTCAACGGCGGCGCGATCGCGCTGGGTCATCCGTTGGGATGTTCAGGTGCGCGTATCAGTACCACGCTGCTGAACCTGATGGAACGCAAAGACGCCCAGTTCGGCCTGGCGACAATGTGTATTGGGTTAGGTCAGGGAATTGCGACCGTATTTGAACGCGTATAAGTACAAGTCGGCCGGGTAAGCGCAGCGCCCCCGGCCGATAAATTAAAAGATTAGTTGCCGTTCTTCCCGCCTGTCAGGGGCGGGTTTTTTGTTTCTCGCGACACGTTAATCAGTAAACGCTTTTTGCAGGCTAAACGGCATGGCCTGATACCCTCGCGTACCGTGTAACTGCATCTCTACCGCAGGCTCTTTCTCACCCCATTTGAACTCTTCCAGATACGGATTCGGCAAACTGGTGAATGCCCCAACAGTCAGATCAAACTGGCCACCGGCCGTTGCGGAATAGACAAACACCGAGTTCTTATCCGTCTGATATTCGGTTATCGACGTCACCGGGCTAAACCATTCGTTCCCGCGCTCTTTGCCATACTCCCAAACCTGCTCTACGGTCTTTTTCTTCTGATCGATTTTGTAGATAACCGAACGGCTGTACTTCATGCTTTGCATTGCCGGTTGTTCAAGGCCGCGCCCATCGCCGTTATCAAAAGCCGAGAGGTAAAGAATGTCGCCTTTGCTCTTACTGTCAATTTTAAAGGCGGTATGTTGTGTCCACGTCCAGTCGAAATCACCTTCACAGGTGTTGTTCTCACAGACAATTTTTTTGCCTGTACTGTCCACGGGCGTCAGCACCACGGCATCAAACGGCGCTTTCCAGCCCGTTGGCGTACCCATAATCCATTTCACTTTTTTATCGCGGCCAATCTTGATGATCGCGCTTTGGTGGCGGGAACTGATAATGATGGAGTCGTCTTCACTGTCATAATCGACGCTATTAACATGCGCCCAGTTACGCCCCGGCCCGCTACCCACGATATCGCCGAATTTATCGGATGAGTCCAGCGCCGCCAGGTCTTCCGCGCTCAATGTATGCCCCGACTGGCTGGCATCGATATTCAGACATACCGCGCCCTGATCGAGCGTTTTCATTACCACATCACGGTACGGATCGAGAATATCAAACAGGCGCCATTCATCGACCACCACACCGTTCTGATCGACTTCGGCAATCACATCACGCACGGTGCGCACATTTTTCCCATCGGCGCGTTTGAGGTTTGAGCTCGCCACACGCAGGAAGTAATGCCCATTGGCTGCGTTATCCATTGAGTGTGAGAAGTCGTTGTAATTATCCGGCAGGCGGCGATTAAAGATTTCGCGCCCCATGATGTCATATTTCACATAGCGTTGGCCGTAGCCCCAGGTCAGCGCACCATCCTGATTCTGTTTGAAGCCCATCATCACGCCGGCCTTATAGATGGATTTCAAATCATAGATAGGACTGGCTTTCATAAACCAGCGAATATCGCCGGAGGAGTCAATCACCGCGTTGACTGGATAGAAGTTCCACTCCAGCGCTCCGCCAACCGGGTTATTCCAGACGGTACGCGTTCCATTACCTGATTTATCCTGCAAGTTATTCAATAAATACAAACGATCTTTAAATTCTGGCGCAACTTTTTTGACATCAACGGTAAAATACGCAGCGGTTTCTTCTTTTGATCCGGCGGCTTCGTTATAAGCTGGCGGCGCATACATTTTATAACTTTCTTTTATTTTTTCCGTCTTATTACCATAGATTCTCGTATATTCAACTTCGACGGTATTGACGTAATCAGGGTAAAGACCAAATACCGGGATCCCACCGTAGGTCAGCAGATATTTATTGTTAACTTTATACGCAATTTCCTGGCCATCCTTCTTCGGTACGATTCTGACCTGTGCATCGCGTAACTGATAGCCGCCATTACGGATCACCGCCGTCAGCGGTGCAATGTCATAGGGGTTCATTACCACTTCGCCGATCTTGCCCTGAACCTGGTAATCGATTTTTGCGCCACTGGCGCCGCCAATAGCGAATGCGGTGGAAGGTAATGTTGATAAAACGGCAACAGATAACGCCAGAGAAGTTAAAGCATATTTAAATTTCATAGTACTCTCCATATTATAATGAGAAAGAGCAACTCCGTTTATATTTCTGCAATAACGATAGACAATAATTATTTAATGAGACAGGTAATGCGTGAAGTAAAATATCATTTATTGAATCAATGATATAAAAATAACTTACCTGTGTTGAATAACACAGAGACGGGGACTTTACGATTAAGAAAAAATGAAAATAATATTCAGCAGGGCTAAATATGTATCAGGGCGCTGAATACGCCCTGATAGCTCCCTTTAAATAAAGGCAAACGCATCGCCAAACAGTCGGTCTTCGCGCGCCTGACGTTCGTTGCAGAACAGGTCGCGGGCAATTTTTGCCATCTCAAAGCGTCCGGCGATATAGATATCATGCTCCGCCAGCGTGCCGTAATCCTGCAATACCGCCGTCAGCACGGTACCAGTGCGGCCACGCCACTCTTCATCCGGCTGTTCAACAACCGGAACCACATTCAGCTTAGGATGATTCACCGTTAACGCTTCCAGCTCGGCCAGATCATAAAGGTGTTTCTCTTCACGTCCGCCCCAGTAGATGGTGATATCACGGTTCGGATTACGCTTCAGCGCGGTTAGCAGAATCGAACGCACATAGGAAAAACCGGTGCCGCCAGCAATCAGAATCAGCGGACGCTCTTCATCATCGCGCAGCCAGGCTTCGCCATGGGGAATATCAACAACAATCTCGCGATCCTTCAGAATGCGATCCATTACCGCCATCGCGTAAAGATTCAGCTCCGACGCGCCGATATGCAGCTCAATGTATTCCTGCTGATCTGGCGTGGAGGCCATGGAGAATGGGCGTTTATCACGCTCGTCCATCACCACCATCAGATACTGACCCGCCTGGAAAGAGAATGGGGCTTCGGATACTAAACGGACGCGATATACCGTGTCGGTAATGGCATCTACCGAGGTCACTTTACAGCTTAAGATTGTCATGCGCTCCCTCTGTCGGGTCTATACTCGTCATTTCCGGGGCGCAAAACCGCCCCGGTCGTCAGTGTCTGAACAGCTACGTTAGTCTCGTTTGCTGTCGCTAAAAATGGCCAGTTCATCCCAGATAGCGTCAATGCGCGCTGTAACCGCCGGGTCTTTTTTGATCGGGCGTCCCCATTCACGTTGGGTTTCTCCCGGCCATTTGTTGGTGGCGTCCAGCCCCATTTTTGACCCCAGACCGGAGACCGGCGAGGCAAAATCCAGATAATCAATCGGCGTGTTTTCCACCAGAACCGTATCCCGCGCGGGATCCATACGGGTGGTAATCGCCCAGATCACATCATTCCAGTCACGCGCATTGACATCGTCATCGCAGACGATAACAAACTTGGTGTACATAAACTGGCGTAAAAACGACCATACGCCCATCATGACTCGTTTAGCGTGTCCGGCGTACTGTTTTTTCATTGTGACAACCGCCAGGCGGTATGAACACCCTTCTGGTGGTAAATAGAAATCAACAATTTCCGGGAACTGCTTTTGCAGAATCGGCACGAAAACTTCGTTTAGCGCGACGCCCAGCACGGCCGGTTCATCTGGCGGACGGCCAGTATAAGTGGAGTGATAAATGGCATCATCACGCTGGGTAATATGCGTGACGGTAAACACCGGGAAGCTATCCACTTCGTTATAGTAACCAGTGTGGTCGCCATACGGCCCTTCCGGCGCCATCTCTCCGATTTCGATATAACCTTCAAGCACGATCTCCGCACTGGCAGGCACTTCCAGGTCGTTGGAAACGCACTTCACCACTTCGGTTTTAGTGCCACGCAGCAAACCGGCGAACGCGTATTCCGACAGCGTATCCGGCACCGGTGTTACCGCACCGAGAATCGTTGCAGGATCGGCGCCCAGTGCCACGGATACCGGGAATCGCTCGCCCGGATGCGCCGCGCACCACTCCTGAAAATCGAGCGCGCCGCCACGATGGGACAACCAGCGCATAATCAGTTTGTTTTTACCGATCACCTGCTGGCGATAAATACCGAGGTTCTGCCGCTCTTTATGCGGGCCGCGCGTCACCGTCAATCCCCAGGTGATCAGCGGGGCCGCATCTTCCGGCCAGCAGGTCATCACCGGAATGCGGGATAAATCCACATCATCACCGGAGATAATCTTTTGCTGGCAGGGCGCGCCACGCAGACGTTTAGTCGGCATGTTAAGAACTTGTTTGAAATGAGGGAGCTTATCAAAGAGATCGCGGAACCCTTTTGGCGGTTCAGGCTCTTTCAGGAAGGCCAGCAGTTTTCCCACTTCACGCAGCGCGCTGACATCCTCCTGCCCCATCCCCATCGCCACGCGCTTAGGCGTACCGAACAAATTGCACAGCACTGGCATGTCATAACCCGTGGGATTTTCGAATAACAGAGCCGGGCCGCCAGCACGCAGGGTGCGATCGGCAATTTCGGTGATTTCCAGATGAGGATCAACAGGCAGCGTTATGCGTTTCAGCTCGCCCTGTTGCTCCAGCAATGTCAGAAAGTCGCGTAGGTCGTGGTATTTCATGGGGAAAGTGATGGCCTCCTGGTCAGCGTATCATTATACGGCGAATGGCGTTGTGATGCTGTATTTTTGTTAAATTCGCGTAAACCAATACATCAAAGTTATCAATATCAGTTATCATCGCGATCGCATCACTCTTTTGATATGCTTGCACTCTACATTGTGAGAACGAGTCATTATGCAAGCCTGGTATTTACTGTACTGCAAACGCGGGCAACTTCAGCGCGCTCAGGAACATCTTGAACGGCAGGCAGTTAATTGCCTGACGCCGATGATCACCCTTGAGAAAATGGTACGTGGTAAGCGTACGTCAGTCAGTGAGCCGCTCTTCCCTAACTATCTGTTCGTCGAGTTCGACCCGGAAGTGATTCATACCACCACAATCAACGCGACCCGCGGCGTCAGCCACTTTGTACGCTTTGGTATGCATCCGGCCACCGTCCCTTCCAGCGTTATTCATCAGCTTTCAGTTTATAAACCGGAAGACATTACCGACCCCAGCACGCCCTTCCCCGGCGACAATGTGGTTATCACCGAAGGCGCATTTGAGGGTCTGCAGGCGATCTTCTCTGAGCCCGACGGACAAGCCCGCTCAATGTTACTGCTCAACTTGCTAAACAAGCAGGTTCTACAGAGCGTAAAAAACACCGATTTTCGCAAAACAGACACTGCCTAAAACGTAATATTAAACAGCGTTTTGACGTTGTTGTCAGTGACCGACCCGAGCCACGGCGCCTCTACGCTACGCCAGTGGGCGATTTGCGCCAAAATGTGGCCGACGAACGCAGGCTCATTCCTGCGCGATTTCGGTTTTGGCGTCATGTCTCGCGGCAGCAGATAAGGCGCGTCGGTCTCAATCATCAGGCGTTCCGCCGGAATATACGGCAGCAATTCACGTAATTCCAGCCCGCGACGTTCGTCGCAAACCCAACCGGTAATGCCAATATAGAGACCGCGGTCTACGCAGGCCTGCATCTCTTCACGCGTTCCGGTAAAGCAGTGCAGCACACCGCCAGGCAACTTATCAAGCCACGGGTCGAGCAGTTCCAGAAACCGCGAGTGAGCGTCACGGCAATGCATAAATACCGGCATCGACAGCTCTGCCGCCAGAGCCAGTTGGGCATTAAATGCCGCTTCCTGTTCCGCTGGCGTAGAGAAATTACGATTAAAGTCGAGCCCGCATTCACCAATCGCCACCACTTCCGGCTGCCGCGCCAGCTTGTGAATGCGCTCCTCCACGTCCTGACCCCAGCTACTGCTATCATGCGGATGAACACCCGCAGTCGACCAGCATCCTGTCAATCGCTGTGCTAACTGCCAGGCTTCTTCGCTTTCATGGCTGTTAGTGCCGGTCAACAACAGGCCATTGACGCCAGCCTCATGAGCCCTGGCGACGACCTCATCACGGTCTCGGGAAAACTGCGAACTTGTAAGATTCACGCCAATATCAAACATCTGCGCTCCATACGAAAACCGCCCTGACGGGCGGTTAAATTATTCTTCGTGTTTCTCAGCTTCGGCTTCTGCTTCTGCATCTTCATCGCGTGTCGCTCGCTTCCCGGTATAGAAGCGGGCGAAGAAGACGCCAACCTCAAACAGGCAGTACATCGGTATTGCCAGCAGCGTTTGCGAGAAGACATCCGGCGGCGTCAGCAACATGCCGATGACAAACGCGCCGACCAGCACATAAGGACGCTTTTTGCGCAGGTCTTCCGGCGTAGTCACGCCAACCCAGCAGAGCAGTACAATCGCGACGGGCACTTCGAAAGAGACCCCAAAGGCGATGAACAGCGACATCACAAAATCGAGATAGCTCTTAATATCGGTCGAGACCAGCACGCCCGCAGGAGCCGCATGCGTCAGGAATCCGAACGCCAGCGGGAACACCACAAAATAGGCGAAGGCCATACCGGTATAGAACAGCACCGTACTGGAAACCAGCAGCGGCACCACCAGTCGACGCTCATGCTTATAGAGCGCAGGCGCGACAAACGCCCAAACCTGATAGAGGATGACAGGAGCCGACAGGATAATCGACACCATAAAGGTCAGTTTGATCGGCGTAAAGAACGGTGATGCCACATCGGTAGCAATCATTGTCGCCCCTACCGGCATCTGCCTGATCAATGGTGCGGAGACCAACTGATAAATATCATTGGCGAAATAAACTAACGCCAGAAAAATAATGAGTACCGCCATGATGCTGTTCAGCAGACGCTTACGCAGCTCAATCAGATGCGAAACCAGCGGTTGAGTATCTTCTACGCCCATGTTTACGCTTTATCACTTGATGCAGGGGATGGTTCAGAAACGGTAGTGGCTTTCTTCTCTTGTTCAGAGTCGCTCGCCACCGCCGCTTCCGGCGCTTGGGTTTCAGCAGGAGATGGAACCTGTTCGTCGGTACTGGCCTGATGCTCTGCCGTCGACGGCGTCACTCCGGCGCGCTGCTCTTCGCTATCCTTAACTATCGGGTTATGGATAGTGTTCGCTTCATCACTTGCCTTCTCGGGGTCGTGAATAGAGTAAGAGCGCTTCATGGACTCCGCCGCTTCACGCAGCTCATTCATCGACTCTTTAAGCTCGGGCGTTAAGGTATCCAGGCTCGCTTTCTCCACTTTTTTCAGGCTGTCCTGAAATTCCTGAAGTTTAAGCTCCTGGGTAAGCTCGTTTTGTACCGTTGTTGCCAGCGATCGCAGCGCACGAATCCAGCCAACAACTGTTTTAACCGCTACTGGCAAACGTTTTGGCCCCAAAACAACGAGGCCAATAACGAACACCAGTAGCAGTTCACTGAAACCAATATCAAACACGAATTACACCTGCTCGTTGTCGTGGCGTTTCGCTTCGTCTTTCTTTGCGTCTTCCTGCTTGTCAGTAATTGATTTTGCAGTGAAATCCGCATCCTGGGTCGATTTGTCTTTCTTGTCGTCTTCATCACCCATGGCTTTTTTAAAACCTTTGATGGACGCGCCTAAATCTGACCCCAGCGAGCTCAGCTTTTTAGTCCCAAAAAGCAGAACCACGATAACGACGATAATCAGCAACTGCCAAATACTAATACCACCCATACATCTTCCTCTGTGATAGATGATGAAATAACCATTGGCGCATTATACGTTATGCGCCATCGTGATAGCGATGCAAAATTCAGCGCGTTTTACGCCAGCCAGCGAACCATACCACCAGCCCCGCGCCCATCAGCCATGCGGGCATGAAGCCCCAATCCGGGCGATTTATCAGCAACAGAGTACCGCTCAATAATAAAACGGCACCTATACCAAAGAGATACCGTGACTGCCCCTGACGGGTACGATGAACGGTAATGTCGCCCGCAAGCTTATCCAAACTGCTCTGTAAATGTTTGCTCTGGCGCAAACTGTCGTACACCAGTTCAGGTAATTCGGGCATTTTTTCGATCCAGAAGGGTGCTTTCTCTTTCAGCGCACGAACCAGCGCCGGAATACCCACCTGATCTTTGAGCCAGGATTCGAGGAACGGCTTAGCCGTTTGCCACAAATCGAGTTGAGGATAAAGCTGTCGCCCCACCCCCTCAACATAGAGCAGCGTTTTTTGCAGCAACACCAGTTGCGGCTGCACTTCCATGTTGAAACGGCGCGCCGTGTTAAATAAGTTTAGCAACACATGGCCAAAGGAGATTTCTGCCAGCGGTTTTTCAAAGATAGGCTCGCAAACGGTGCGAATGGCAAACTCAAAATCTTCGACGTTGGTATCCGGCGGTACCCAGCCAGAATCAACGTGCAGCTCCGCCACTTTGCGATAATCGCGGTTAAAGAAGGCGATGAAGTTCTCCGCCAGATAGCGCTTATCTTCTTTGTTCAGCGAGCCAACAATACCGCAGTCGATACCGATATATTGCGGATCTTCCGGGTGCTCGTAGCTGACAAAAATATTGCCGGGGTGCATGTCTGCATGGAAGAAACTGTCGCGGAATACCTGGGTGAAGAAGACCTGCACACCACGTTCCGCTAACAGTTTCATGTTGGTGTTTTGCTTCAGCAACGCTTCAGTATCCGACACGGGAATACCGTAAATACGCTCCATTACCATCATGTTTTCGCTGCAATAATCGGAGTAGACCTCTGGCACATATAGCATCGGGCTCTCTTCGAAGTTGCGGCGTAGCTGGATAGCATTCGCGGCTTCGCGCAGCAGATTCAGTTCGTCGATCAGCGTTTTTTCATAGTCGCGCACCACTTCAACCGGGCGCAGGCGACGACCATCTGGCAGCAGGCGAGGAACCCAACGCGCCAGGCGGTAGATAAGTTTCATATCCGCTTTGATAACCGGCAGGATATCCGGGCGAATAACCTTGATAACCACCTCTTTGCCGTTCTCTTTCAGACGCGCGGTATGCACCTGAGCAATAGACGCAGATGCCAACGGATGGATATCGAAATCATCAAACCAGCTTTCGATAGGGATATCCCCCATCGCCTTTTCCATCAGTTTTTGCGCCTGCACACCATCGAAAGGCGCAACGCGATCCTGCAACATGCTGAGCTGGTCGGCGATGTGCGGCGGGAAGAGGTCACGGCGCGTTGAAAGCATCTGCCCAAGTTTAATCCAGACCGGGCCGAGCTCCTGTAATGCCAGGCGCATGCGCTCGCCCAGCGGACGGTCTTTGTGGCGATTAGGCATCCAGAACAGCATCCGACGCCAGATCCGCAGCGGCAGGGTGATGCGCATTTTGGGAATGAGCTCATCAAGCCCGTAACTCAAAAAGGTATGGATGATAAAATACAGGCGCCGTAATTCTCCTGGCGTCATTTCCCCTCCAGTTTTTCCAGCCGCTTCGTCAGCGCATCAACGGCGCGTTCCACGGCCATTGTCTCTTCCGCAAACCAGGCCAGCTCCAGCGCGCCGGGCGCCAGGCGCCACTCTTCAGTGACTGCTTCCGCCACATAATGCTGCTGACGTTCCAGGCCATGCTTCAGGAATTTCGCCCCACCGCGCAGCATTTTACTGACTCCTTCTGCAGCGATATCGCCCGTATAGGGAGCCAGGAGTTCCGCCGCGTCAAATTCCGCAAGGTCGGCCAGGGCGACCACATTCTGCACAACCTGAATATCACCCTGCACTTCCAGATCGCCGGAGCGGATTAAGGCAGTCAATTGCTGACGATTACGCAGTTGCGGCAAAACACCGATTCGGGTGATGACTGTACAGTCAGCCTCGCCTTCCCAGGCCCCCAGAACATCGACCTGCCGTTCGCTAAATACCAGCACCAGCGGCGATGTGAACTCTTTAAGCTCTACGCGCAGCACTTTACCCACCAGACGCTGGCGGGCTGGTTTCAACGCCCGCTCACGCCACAGGAAAGCGTTGAGTACCGTTTCAATTCCGGCAGTCACTAAGGGTTTTACAGGCATCAGGCCCTCCTGTCAGAACTTATAACCGCGGTGCAGCGCGACAATTCCCGCCGTCAGGTTGAAGTACTCAACGCTCTCCATTCCGGCCTCTTGCATCATCGCCTTCAGGGTTTCCTGATCGGGGTGCATACGGATGGATTCCGCCAGATAGCGATAACTGTCAGCATCGTTAGCGACCATTTCGCCAATACGCGGCAAAATGTGGAAGGAGTAAGCATCGTAAGCTTTGCTCAGCGGTTCGATAATGGGTTTGGAGAACTCGAGCACCAGCAGACGGCCGCCCGGCTTCAGTACGCGATACATTGAACGCAGCGCTTTTTCTTTATCGGTGACGTTACGCAGCCCAAAAGAGATGGTGATGCAGTCGAAGGTGTTATCCGGGAACGGCAGCGCTTCCGCGTTTGCCTGCACATACTCCACATTACCGATAACGCCATGGTTGCGCAGCTTTTCGCGCCCCATTTTCAGCATAGAGTCGTTGATATCAGCCAGCACGACGCGACCGGTTTCCCCCACCATGCGGGAGAATTTTGCGGTCAAATCTCCCGTACCGCCCGCCAGATCGAGGACAGTTTGCCCACGACGAACGCCGCTACAATCGATGGTAAAACGCTTCCAGATACGATGAATGCCAAACGACATTAAATCGTTCATCACATCATATTTTGCGGCCACAGAGTGGAAAACGTGGGCGACCATGTCTTCCTTCTGGGATTTGGCGATTGTCTTAAAGCCAAAGTGCGTTGTGTCTTGTGATTCCTCAACCATCTCTATGCCTGCTTATAAAGAAAATGTTCATGGAGTGTAACAGATTGGGCGCAATTGCCCTACGATTCAACCCCGCTACACTCCCTCAAACAGGGTCAACCGTTTTCCACCGCTAAAGGATCATCATCGTTAGAATCCCCCCCTTGCCGCAGCCGAAACTCATCATCCTGCGCCGTGGCCTGCTCGACTAAATCCGGATTAATCTCGCGTTTTACCTCTACCCCCAGGTGGCGGAAGGCCTCTGTTTGCGCCAACAAATTCCCCCGTCCTGAGGAGAGTTTTTTCATCGCCTGACGATAGTTATCCTGCGCTTTATCGAGGCTCTGCCCAATGGCAGACATATCATCAATAAACAGGCGCATTTTGTCATACAGACGGCTCGCCCGTTCCGCGATTTGCTGTGCATTACGGCTCTGGTGTTCATAGCGCCAGAGGTTCGCAATGGTACGTAGCGCTACCAACAACGTAGTAGGACTTACCAGCATAATGTTATTTTTTAAAGCTTCATTGATCAGTTCGGGCTGTCTGTCTAATGCCAGTAAAAAGGCGGGTTCAACGGGGATAAACATCAGGACGTAATCCAGGCTTCGTAGCCCCGGAAGTTGTTGGTAGTCTTTGCGCCCCAGCAGACGGATATGGTTGCGAACTGCGGCGATGTGCTCCTGCAGTGCCAGCTCGCGGGTATAGTCATCTTCCGCGTTGAAGTAACGTTCATACGCCACCAGCGTCATTTTGGCATCGACAACGACATCTTTGCCCTGAGGCAGGCGAACAATGACGTCCGGCTGCATGCGGGCGCGAGTATCGGTTTCGATACTGACCTGAGTTTCGTATTCGTAACCTTCACGCAAGCCAGATGCTTCCAGCACGCGCGTCAGCACCACTTCTCCCCAGTTGCCCTGCGTTTTATTGTCGCCTTTTAACGCGCGCGTCAGGTTGACGGCTTCACGCGTCATCTGTTCATTCAGTTGTTGCAGGTTACGAATCTCATGGGCGAGCGTATGACGTTCTTTCGCTTCCTGGCCAAAACTGTCCTGCACCTGGCGACGAAAACCATCAAGCTGCTCGCGCAGCGGCGTCAGTAAACTATTCAGGCTCTGGCGGTTTTGTTCATCAACGCGACGATTGCTGTGTTCAAAGATACGGTTAGCCAGGTTTTCGAACTGCTCGCTCAGGCGCTGCTCGCTGTTGATCATCTGGCGAATTTTGTCTTCCGCGTGATGCTGCGTTGCTTCCAGCCGCGTTGTCACCTCGCGAAGGTCTGCTTCCAGCGAGGTGTTGATTTCACGCAGGCTGCGCAACTCGTTATTCAGCAAGTCGCACTCATCACGCCAGTGGGTGTTCTGTGCAAGCGCCTGCTTCGCAGCGCTCAGTTCGCCATAGATATCACGTTCCTCAGCAAACTGCTCCGCTCGCTGTTGTGCTACGCGATAGCTGGCGGCCAGCCAACCCAGCGCAATACCCGCCAGTGCGACCAATACATAAATAAGAATGGCGATATCCACAATGCCCCCTGCATGAACAACTTATGGCAAAAGTAGAATTGTGCTGTATAGATGTCCAGTTGGAAAGGCATTTCCTGCGAGGATGTACGCAAATATCTCAACAAATTCCCACATATCGGGATGCCATCTTATTTGTTGGGATTTTGTGCGCTGTATCACCGTCACCTCTAATGGCATGAAACAAAATCGCCACAAATCAAAGGGGTTAAACAGATGGTTAGCGCAATTAAACACTCGGCGGGAACCCAAACACTGCTCCGTGGACTGGCGGTCATTAATGCGGTCGAAGCAGGGTGCAAAGACCTTAAATCTATCAGTGAATTTACCGCCACACCGCGAAGCACAACGCACCGGCTGCTTTCCGCCCTGGTGGAATTACGTTATATGCGTTATGCACCCGGAGCGGGTTATAGCCTGGGCGCAAAACTCATCGAACTTGGCGCGAAGGCGCTTGATAGCATCTCGCTACCTGCACTGGCGCGTCCATGGCTGCATGAGTTAGCACAGGCGACCAAAGACACGGTTCATCTGGGCATTCGTGATGGCGATGAAGTGCTTTATCTGGAGAAAATAAACAGCCAGCGCGGGCTGGAAATGCGCTCGCGTCCAGGGCACAGAATGCCGCTGGCGCTGACGGGCATCGGTAAAGCATTACTGCTTAACGATGACCAGGAGACACTGCAAACACTATTTCTACGCCAGGGCGATGAGCAGTTTCTGGATCGCTTCCTTGCCAGCATGTATCGCTATGCGAAATCCGGCTATGCTTTTGATTTAGAAGAAAATGAACCCACTATTCGCTGCGTTGCAGCACCGGTATTTGATGCCAGTAACCGCCTGATTGCCGCCATCTCCGTTGCCAGCACGGCGACTTATATGTCCCGCGATCGCATGGATCAGCTCATTCCGCTGGTGCAGTCCTGTGCACGACAGATATCCGCAGAAGTCGGTTGGGCAGAGTAACGACACATCAGGGAGGAAAAAACATCACCTATGGACAAACAAACCCGTTTACTGGCGCTGGACTGGGGCACAACATCCCTTCGCGCCTATCGGCTCGGCGACCAGGCGCAACCGCTTGAATGCCGGGAGCTCCCCTGGGGCATTATGAAGTTGCCCACCGGCAACGGCGGGCGCGAGGAGGCATTCCGGCAAGCGTTTTTCGCCGCCTGCGAAGGCTGGCTGTCAACCACGACGCGCCATGAGATCATCGCCTGCGGCATGATCGGCAGCGCGCAGGGCTGGAAAGAAGCCGCCTATCTGCACTGCCCGACCAGCCTGACGGAGCTTGCCGGCCAGCTATGCCAGGTGGCGATTTCGCCCACGGTACGGCTGTCGATTATTCCCGGACTGGCGATTTATGGCAGCGATCCCGAAGTGATGCGCGGCGAAGAGACGCAGATTTTCGGCATCCTCAGCGAGGATCCAAACGCGACAGGCGAACACATTATCGGCATGCCGGGCACCCATTCCAAATGGGCGCTCACGCAGCGCGATAGCGTCAGCGAATTTCACACCTTTATGACCGGCGAAGTCTACGAGGCGCTGCGCAGCCACACCATTCTGGGCGTCACCATGCAACCCGCACAGGAGACTGACTGGCAGGCGTTTGACGACGGCGTGGCAACCGCAATGCGCCAGGCCGACACAGGGCTGCTCTCCACCCTGTTTTCCACCCGCACCCGGCTGCTGGCCGGGCAACTCTCCGCGCAGCAGCAGCCGGACTACCTCTCCGGCCTGCTCATCGGTCACGAATTTATCGGCCTGCGCCGGACGCTGCTGGCGAAACGGCAAACACCTATCACGCTGACAGGCAACCCCCTGCTGTGCGCGCGTTATCAACGCGCTTTTCAGCAGGTGGGGGGCACGCAGCCCATCAGCTACAGCGCTCAGGCGACCGTGACGGGGCTCTGGCAGATAGCCCTGCGCGCTGGCCTTCTCTAACGGAGAAAGTGTAATGGATTTAAACGCTTGCATTAAAGAACATGGACTTATCGCCATTCTGCGCGGGATACACCCCCGCGAGGCGGAGGAGATCGGCCTTACGCTCTATGAAGAGGGTTTTCGGATTATCGAAGTACCGCTTAACTCCCCCTCTCCCTGCGACAGCATCCGGGCGTTGCGCCAGGCGCTGCCGCAGGATTGCCTCATCGGCGCAGGCACAGTGCTCACGGCCCAGCAGGCCGCGGCAGTGAAACAGGCGGGCGGGCAGCTCATCGTGATGCCGCACAGCGATCCCGCCGTTATCGACGCCGCCAAAGCCGCCGGGCTCTTCTGCGCGCCCGGCGTCGCGACATTAACCGAGGCGTTTGCCGCCGTCGCTCGCGGTGCGGACGCGATAAAAATATTCCCTGCGGAACAGATTACCCCGGCGATCGTCAGGGCCTGGCGAGCCGTATTCCCACGACATATCCCGCTGCTTCCGGTCGGCGGGATAACTCCGGAAGGCATGGCGGATTACCTCGCCGTCGGCGCAAATGGCTTCGGCCTTGGCGGGGCGCTGTATAAACCCGGAAACAGTGCATCGGATGTTCGCCAGGCCGCCAGGCAGTTTATGCAGGCGTGGCGGCAGTGCCAACCTTAAGCGCACCACCACTTCTTACAACAAAAAAAGGGACGACCATGTTGAAGCATCTCTCTTACCCAGTAAAAATGTTATCCGCAACGCTGTTTGCCGGCGCGTTATTAACGACGCCGCCGGTAACGGCAGCAGCCTACCCCACTAAACAGATCGACCTCATCGTACCCTACGCCGCAGGCGGCGGGACTGACCTGGTCGCTCGCGCCTTCGCCGACGCAGCAAAACCGCATCTGCCGGTGAGCATTGGCGTCATTAATAAACCCGGCGGCGGGGGAGCCATTGGTTTTAGCGAAATCGCCACCGCCCGGCCAAATGGTTATAAAGTCGGGCTGGGAACCGTGGAGCTGACCACGCTGCCAAGCCTCGGGATGGTCAGCTTCAAAACCGATAGCTTTAAACCCATCGCCCGTCTTAACGCCGATCCTGCTGCCATTACCGTGCGGGCCGACGCGCCGTGGAACACCATCGACGAGTTCCTGCAATGGGCGAAAGAGAACCCCGGCAAAGTTCGTATCGGCAACTCCGGAACCGGCGCCATCTGGCATCTGGCGGCCGCGGCGCTGGAAGATAAAGCCAGCGTTAAGTTCAGTCATGTTCCTTACGACGGCGCCGCGCCAGCGGTGACTGGCCTGCTGGGCGGCCATATTGAAGCCGTCGCCGTCAGCCCTGGCGAGGTCATCAACCAGGTCAGCGCTGGCAAGCTGAAAACACTGGTGGTGATGGCGGATGAGCGGGTGAAAAGCATGCCGAGCGTGCCGACGCTGAAAGAGAAAGGTATCGACCTGTCGATTGGCACCTGGCGCGGTTTGATCGTGCCTAAAAATACGCCGCAGGATGTCGTCGATGTTCTGGCCGCCGCAGCGAAAGCGACCGCCGACGAGCCCGCGTTTCAGGATGCGCTGAACAAGCTGAATCTGAACTACGCCTGGCTCGATAGCGCAGCGTTCCAGCAGCAGATTAACGAACAGCAGCTCTATTTTGCCGAATTACTGACCAGACTCGGTCTGAAAAAATAACGGGCAGGTGCGGTTATGTCGACGAAAGCGGAAATCGTACCGCATCGCCGGGTCTCCCCTGCTGTGGCAAGCGTGGGCGTTCTGCTTTGCGTAATTGCGTGCGCGGTTATCGTTACCGCGCGCCAGTTCCCGGCAACGGCGATCGAAACGGATATTGGCGCGGGCGCCTTTCCCCGTTTTTATGCTGGCTTGCTGGTGGCGCTGGCTGCTGCGCTGGTCGCCAGCAACTATCTGACGAGCGGCATAACGCCCCACGCTCATGAGCCGCTGCGCTACGGACGCGTGGCGGCGGGGGTTGGGATCACCGCCGGATACATTGTGTTATTAAGCTTTGCGGGCTACCTCATCAGCACGCCCCTTTTCTTAATCGCGCTGATGGGCGTGATGAACCGTCAGCGCCTCTGGTTAAAGCCGGCGATCGCCCTCGTCATCACGTTCGCGTTATGGCTGCTTTTTTCCGTGGCGCTACAGGTTCCGTTGCCTGTGGGTTCCCTCTTCGAGTAAATGGAGCCGGATATGTTTAGTAGTGATTTGTTATTACAGGGTGTCGATCATTTACTCGCCAACCCAATGGCGCTCCTGCTGGCCTCTTTCGGCGTACTCCTGGGGATCATGATTGGCGCCCTGCCCGGCCTGACCGCAACCATGGGGGTGGCGATTTTGCTGCCCTTTACCTACGGGATGGATCCCATCTCCGGGCTGTTGATGATTTGCGGGGTATTTTTCGGCGGCGTCTATGGCGGCTCCATCACCGCCATCTTGTTAAAGATCCCCGGAACGCCCGCCGCCGCCGCGACGGCGATCGACGGCTACGAGCTAACGCTACAGGGGAAAGCCGGTATGGCGCTCAGCGCCGCCACCTTTTCCTCTTTTAGCGGCGGCATACTGAGCATCATCGTACTGATGTTTCTCGCCCCGGTGCTGGCCGGCTGGGCGCTGGAGTTCAGCGCCTCGGAGTCCTTTGCGCTGGCGATCTTCGGCCTGAGCATCATTGCCAGCATTTCCGGCGCATCGCTGATCAAGGGGCTGATTTCCGGCGTCGGCGGCCTGCTCATCGCCACCATCGGGCTGGATCCGATGGGCGGTTTTCCCCGCTTTACCGGCGGTTTCGTCGAACTGATGAATGTACCGTTTATTCCGGTGATGATCGGCCTGTTCGCCGCCTCGGAAGCGTTCAAATCGATGGAAAAGGATCATACGCTTGAGCAAAATATGAAGGCCGTTATCGGCAGTATCCTGCTGCCGTGGCATATCATCCGCCGCCTTTTGGTGACTATTCTCCGTTCTGCCGGGCTGGGTATGTTTATCGGCATGATCCCCGGCGCGGGTTCGGATATTGCGGCGTTCGTCGCCTATAACGAAACCAAACGCTTTAGCAAGACGCCGGAAAACTTCGGCAAAGGGGAAATCACCGCCGTTTCGTCCTGCGAGGCCGGAGCGAACGGCTGTACCGGCGGCGCATTACTGCCGATGCTGACGCTGGGCATTCCCGGCGATGCGGTGACCGCCATTATGCTCGGCGCGCTGACGCTTCAGGGCATGCAGCCCGGCCCGCTGATGTTTACCGAACACGGCGACATGGTGTACACGCTGTTTATCGGGATGATCTTTTGCTACTTCATGCTGCTGATTCTGGGGCTGTTATCGCTGAAAGTGGTGAGCAATGTGGTGAAAATTCCCGGCCATATTCTCACGCCGCTGATCCTCGCTCTGTGCGTCGTTGGCACCTATGCGCTTAATAACAGTGTGTTTGATGTGGGGATTATGCTGATTGCGGGTATTGTGGGTTATTTCATGCAGAAAGGTGGTTACCCTGCCTCGCCAGTCGTGCTGGCGTTGATTATGGGGCCGATGGCGGAAAGTAACCTGCGCCGGGCGCTGTCGCTCTCTGCCGGAAGCTGGGATTTTCTCTACACCCGCCCCATCACGCTGGCGCTGTTAAGCCTGGCGCTCGTTACGCTGGCTACGCCTATTGCGCGTGGGTTATGGAAATTTCGCCACGCATAAAAATCGCGCCCCCCAGGCACACAACCCGAGGGGCGTTTTTTTTACAGCAGGCGACGCGCCGCTTCCACCACGATTTTCACCGCGTGGCTTTCGGTCTGTTTCATCGTCTCAGCGTTCGGGATCTCCTGCTGAGTACGGTTCACAATCACGCCTGCAACCATCCCTGCGCGCAGCCCCTGGCTGGAACACATGGTCAGCAGCGTTGCCGATTCCATCTCATAGTTCATCACGCCCATCGACTGCCACTCTTCCATGGAACCTTTGAAGCGGCTGACCACGCGGCCGGAGAAGGTGTCGTAACGCTCCTGGCCTGGGTAAAAGGTGTCGGAAGAGGCGGTTACGCCAACGTGGGTGGTCGCGCCAATCTCTTTGGCCGCCGCCACCAGCGCGGTGGTGCACTCGAAATCAGCCACCGCCGGGTATTCCATCGGCGCAAAGTGCAGGCTCGCACCATCGAGGCGAACGGATGCAGTAGTCACCAGCACATCGCCAACGTTGATATTCGGTTGAATTGCGCCGGTGGTGCCAACGCGCAGGAATGTGCGAATGCCCAGTTGCGCCAGCTCTTCTACCGCGATAGACGTAGACGGGCCGCCGATACCGGTGGAGCACACAATCACCGGCTTGCCATCAAGCTCGGCACGCCAGGAGGTAAATTCTCGGTGGGATGCCAGTTTGACCGGCTTATCCATCAGCGCGGCGATCTTTTCCACACGCTCCGGGTCGCCAGGGACGATCGCGAGCGTAGCCCCTTGTAAATCGTTTTTGGTGAGGCCGAGATGAAAAACATCAGACTTAGACATAGAAAACTCCTCTGTGGATCGGGTTTGTCAGAAGAAGCAAAAAGCCACTTTACAGAAGACAATGACAACATTTCGTGACCTCCGTCACCAGGAATTAAAAATATTGCAGCAAATTCCATTCAAAAAGTGATTCACATCACATTAACAAGTTATATCTTCCGTTGTTGCACAAAAATCGCCCGTATTCAGGCACTGTGATTTGTCTATATTAAAGAAGCGCTAAAAGCTCATTTTAAGGTACGGAGAATGCCATGACCAACAACCAACCTGGGTTCGCACCTGCCGCATCGCCTCACGCCTCTACTACTGTTCACACATCAGACGAGGCGATTGTCGCGGGCGAAACATCCATTCCTTCTCAGGGCGACCTTCTGCCTGCTTACCATGCCCGCCCGAAACAGAGCGATGGCCCGCTTCCGGTGGTAATCGTAGTGCAGGAGATTTTTGGCGTCCATGAACACATCCGCGATATCTGTCGTCGCCTGGCGCTGGAAGGTTATCTGGCTGTTGCACCAGAGCTTTATTTTCGACAGGGCGATCCTAACGATTACGCCGACATCCCCACCCTTTTCAATAACCTGGTCAGCAAAGTCCCCGATGCGCAGGTACTGGCCGACCTCGATCACGTCGCTAACTGGGCTTCGCGCAATGGCGGCGATGCCAGCCGTTTGCTGATCACCGGCTTCTGCTGGGGCGGACGCATCGCGTGGCTGTACGCCGCGCATAACCCGCAATTAAAAGCCGCCGTGGCATGGTACGGCAAGCTGGTTGGCGATAAATCGCTGAACTCGCCAAAGCAACCGGTAGATATCGCCGTTGACCTCAATGCACCGGTGCTAGGTCTGTATGGCGGGCAGGACACGGGGATCCCGGTTGATAGCGTAGAGACAATGCGCCAGGCGCTGCGGGCGGCCAATGCCAGAGCCGAAATCATTGTCTACCCGGATGCCGGGCATGCGTTTAATGCTGATTATCGCCCGAGCTATCACGAAGAATCTGCAAAAGATGGCTGGCAGCGCATGCTGGAATGGTTTGCGCAGTATGGCGGGAAGAAATAAGCGTATTGCCCGGTAACGCTTTCGCTTACCGGGCCTGTTCATTTTACCCCTGGCGCAGGTTCTGCGCCGCCTGCACCATGTTCGCCAGCGCGGCGCGGGTTTCTGGCCAGCCGCGGGTTTTCAGACCGCAGTCCGGGTTGACCCACAAACGTTCGGCCGGAATACGTTGCGCGGCTTTCTTCAACAGGGCTTCAATCCACTCCACGCTCGGGACGTTTGGCGAGTGAATATCATACACACCCGGGCCGATTTCATTTGGATAATCAAACTCTTCGAACGACTCCAGCAGCTCCATGTCGGAACGTGAAGTTTCGATAGTAATAACATCCGCATCCAAAGCAGCAATCGAATCCATGATGTCGTTGAACTCGCAGTAACACATGTGAGTGTGGATTTGCGTGTCGTCCTTCGCCACAGCGGCGTTGATACGGAAAGCCTCCACGCCCCATGCCAGATAGGCGTCCCAATCACTACGGCGCAACGGTAAGCCTTCGCGCAGCGCCGGTTCGTCGATCTGAATAATGCCAATGCCCGCCGCTTCCAGATCCGCCACTTCATCGCGCAGCGCCAGAGCAATCTGTTTGGCGATGGTTTCGCGGCTAACATCTTCGCGCGGGAAAGACCAGCAGAGAATAGTGACCGGGCCAGTCAACATGCCTTTTACCGGTTTGTCGGTCAGAGACTGCGCATATTTCGCCCATTCTACGGTAATCGCTTCCGGGCGACTCACGTCACCAATCACCACAGGCGGTTTTACACAGCGCGAACCATAGCTCTGTACCCAGCCGTTCTGCGTGAAAACAAAGCCATCAAGATGCTCGCCAAAATATTCCACCATATCGTTACGTTCGGCTTCGCCGTGCACCAAAACATCCAGTCCTAAACGTTCCTGCTCCACAATCGCCTGCTTGATGTGCCCGGCGATACCGGTGCGGTAGTTGTTGGCATCAAGATTGCCCTTTTTGAAGTCCAGACGCAGGCCGCGGATTTCCGTAGTTTGCGGGAAAGAACCAATGGTCGTGGTCGGCCAGGCAGGCAGCTTAAAGCGGGCACGCTGC
The DNA here is from genome assembly GCF_039889165.1 of Pseudocitrobacter cyperus. Classification (NCBI taxonomy): domain Bacteria; kingdom Pseudomonadati; phylum Pseudomonadota; class Gammaproteobacteria; order Enterobacterales; family Enterobacteriaceae; genus Pseudocitrobacter; species Pseudocitrobacter cyperus. The sequence continues at coordinate 28,239 of NZ_JAYMYY010000010.1, forward strand.
GCTTCGGCGCGCACTTCGTAAGCGTTTGTGCGCTGGCTATCGTGAGCGGTAATCGCTGCCAGACGTTTTTCCACCGCCGAATTATGTACGCGTGTTGAGTGGCGGCGTGCCTGAATCGGCGCACTCCACTCAATCAGTTTCGCGGTGTCGCCACTGTTCAGCGCATCGCGCAGCAACGCCAGTTCACCGCATTTTTGCAGGGCGAAGGCAAACCAGCTCTTCACTTCCGCGTCCAGCCGCGTTTCAACGCTGAGATCGATTGGACTGTGCAATAGCGAGCAGGACGACGCAACCCACAGATCACGTTTACCGACGATCCCCTTAATTTGCGCATATTTTTCGGTGAGATCGGCACGCCAGACGTTACGGCCGTTTACCAGACCCGCCGAGAGCAGCCAGTTGGACGGCAAACGGTTGTGCAACGCTTCTACATCATCTTTACCGTGAACCAGATCAACGTGCAGACCCTGCACCGGCAACGCGGTGATGGTTTCCAGATTCGGCGTAACGCCTTCAAAATAGGTGGTCAGCAGCAGCTTTACCGGGCTCTGAAGCGCATCGTAGGCAGGTTTGAAAGCATCCAGCCATGCCTGCGGGAGTTCCAGCACCAGGGCGGGTTCATCGATTTGCACCCATTCAATCCCGCGTTCCGCCAGCCCGGCCAGTACCTGCTGGTATACCGGCAGGATGTCGCTCAGCAGGCTCAGGCGATCAAACTGCTCGCCCTTCACTTTACCCAGCCACAGGTAAGTAACCGGCCCAAGCAGCACAGGTTTCACTTTGTGGCCGAGCGCCAGCGCTTCGTCCACTTCATCCAGCAACTGCGTCCAGGTCAGTTTGAACTGCTGACCCTTAACGAACTCCGGCACCATATAGTGGTAGTTGGTGTTAAACCATTTTGTCATTTCCGCCGCCGCCGCAGGTTCACCGGTTGGTGCGCGGCCACGGCCAATACGGAACAGCGTGTCGATGTCTACCGAGCCATCGTTATTCTGATGACGAGCCGGAACATTACCCAGCAGCAGGCTGGTGGTCAAAACATGGTCGTACCAGGCGAAATCCCCCACCGGCAGCAGGTCGATACCCGCCTGTTTCTGCTGCTCCCAGTGACGGGCGCGCAGTTCGCGCCCCACTGCCAGCAGTTCTTCACGGGAGGCATTACCCGCCCAGTAGCTCTCTTGTGCTTTTTTCAGCTCGCGACGCAGGCCAACGCGAGGGAAACCGAGGGTGTGATTAAGAATTGTCATGGTATGCCCCTTGTGGAATTTTTAGTATTTAGCCGTCCAGATGTTTACACATCCATAATCGACAGGTACTGTATATTCCTCAAGCGCAAATTGTTCATGCCGAAGTGAAGGACTTTCATGATCGAAGTAAAACATCTGAAAACGCTGCAAGCGTTGCGGAATTGCGGGTCGCTCGCCGCTGCGGCGGCTACGCTGCATCAGACCCAGTCCGCCCTTTCCCACCAGTTCAGCGATCTGGAACAGCGCCTTGGCTTTCGGCTATTTGTACGTAAGAGCCAGCCGCTGCGCTTTACGCCGCAGGGTGAAATTCTGCTCCAGTTGGCAAACCAGGTGCTGCCGCAAATCAGCCAGGCACTTCAGGCCTGTAACGAGCCGCAACAGGCACGTCTGCGTATCGCCATTGAGTGCCATAGCTGTATTCAGTGGCTGACGCCTGCACTGGAAAGCTTCCATAAAAACTGGCCGCAGGTTGAGATGGATTTTAAATCCGGCGTTACGTTTGACCCACAGCCGGCATTACAGCAGGGTGAGCTGGATCTGGTCATGACCTCCGATATTCTGCCTCGCAGCGGGCTGCACTATTCGCCAATGTTTGATTACGAAGTCCGCCTGGTGCTGGCGCCTGACCATCCGCTGGCCACGAAAACGCGTATCACGCCGGAAGATATGGCCAACGAAACGCTGCTGATCTACCCGGTACAGCGCACCCGTCTGGATATCTGGCGCCATTTCCTGCAACCGGCAGGCGTCAGCCCGTCGCTGAAAAGCGTCGATAACACATTATTGTTGATTCAGATGGTTGCCGCCCGAATGGGCATTGCCGCGCTGCCGCACTGGGTGGTGGAGAGTTTCGAGCGCCAGGGTCTGGTGGTGACAAAAACGCTGGGCGAGGGATTATGGAGCCGACTGTACGCCGCCGTGCGCGATGGCGAGCAGCATCAGCCGGTAACGGAAGCGTTTATTCGTTCAGCGCGGAATCACGCCTGCGATCATCTGCCTTTTGTGAAGAACGCGGAGCGACCCACTTTCGATGTACCCACAGCGAAGCCAGGATCACCAGCGCGCCTGTGATAAAGGTCGGCCAGTGCGGCTGTTTATGCCAGATAGCCAGGTTAACCAGCAGCCCGGCCGGTACGTGCATATTATTCATAATGCCGAGCGTTCCGGCGTCTACCTGGGTGGCGCCGTAGTTCCACATGAAGTAACCAATCCCTGATGCCACCACACCAAGAAACACCAGAATCCCCCATTGCAGCGTGGTCTCCGGCATCTTCTGCGCGTTGCCCAGCAGCGACCACGCAACAATAGCCACCAGAAACGCGCCAAGATAAAACCAGGCAAAAGCGTTGTGCTGCGGCATCGGGCGGATTTCCATCAGGCGTTTGTAGCCCACCATGCCAATCGCGAACGTGATATTGGAGAGCTGCACCAGCAGCAGGCCGATCCAGAAGTGATTGGTGACTTGATCATAGCGAATGATCCCGGCGCCAATTACCGCCAGCAGCGCACTAAACGCGTAACCCCAACGCAAGCGACGCCTGCTCATCAGGTCATAAATCAGGGTGATATAGAGCGGCGTCAGCACGGTAAAGAGCAACAGTTCGGAAACGGTCAGATAGAGATAGGCGCGGAAACTGAGCATATACATAATGCCAAGCTGCATCGCCCCCACCAGCATGTATAAACCGACCGTTTTAACGCTATTACCACGAGTACGCAGAAACGGCAGAAATACCAGCGCCGCCAGGCCAACGCGCATCAGCACGGCAAAATAGCTGTCGACGTGTCCGGCCAGATATTCGCCGTAAAAGCTAAAAGAGAAAGCCCACAGAATAGTGGTGATAATGAGTAGCGCCACAATGAATGTCTCTCAGGAAGATGAACACGCATTGTAGCGAAGAGATGGGTTGACGACTGAGCAATAAATACTCAATCGTCATTTTTTAAGCAAGATACAGTTTACGCAGGTAGTGCGGCACAGCATCATCCGCGTTAGAACCAATCACTTCCAGCTCCGGGTGCAGATCCTTCAGACGCTGATGCGCTCCGGCCATAATGCAGCCTTTTCCCGCCATTGACAGCATCTCGGCATCGTTCATGCCATCGCCAAAGGCGATGCAGTCTTTCAGGCTATAACCCAGTTTTTTCGCCACCGCTTCCAGCGCATGGCCTTTGGAGACACCGCCCGCCATCACTTCCAGGCAGGTGAGCGTTGAGAAGCTGACGTTCACACGGTCGCCCCAGCGCGCATTAATCGCCTGCTCCAGCGGCAATAAGACTTCGTGATTATCGCTGGTGAAAAAGACCTTGCTCACACCTTCCGGCTCCAGCAGACCCGGTTCGAAGAGCTGGTAGTTAAACACCGCTTCTTTGAAGAAACGCATCTCTTCCGGGCGATGGCGGTTCATAAACCATTCATCATTGCGATAAACATTGGTGATGATATCGGGGCTGGTGTGCATCACCCCAAAAAGGTCGGCCGCGATATCGCGATCGAGGTTATGCGCAAACAGCAAATTACCATCGGTGTCGTGTACACGTGCACCATTGGAGGTGATCATGTAGGCCTCAATCCCGAGATTATCGCGGATCTGCCCCACATCGATGTGGTGGCGACCAGTCGCAAACACGAAATGAAGCCCTTTTTCGGTCAGCAATTTCAGCGTCTCTTTCGCATAGGGCGTAAGGCGATGATCGGGAGAGAGGAGCGTGCCATCTAAATCAGATGCAACAACCTGGTACATAAGAAAGTTCTACCTTTAAGCCTGGCGGCATAAATGCCGGTTTAAGTGTGTCGATAGAAAAAATCGACGATAGCTTTGAGTGCGACCGAGCGCATGGCGTCCTTTTCGAAAAGGATCTCATGGTACGCGCCCTGGATGACCAGCGGTTTACCCCCTTCACAGGGATGCCCCGCCTCGGAGCGAAGTTCACAATAACGGTGGTGCATGCGGTTATCCACCACACGTTCTTCTTCTGCCTGAATGATGAGCGTCGGCAGCGTATCGTCTGGCGCGCCAGCGATAATCTGCTCGCCCGCAATAATGCCCTCGCGAACCCAGTGATAGGTGGGCCCGCCCACGCGCAGACGCGGCTCATCGGCATAAAAACGCAGATTACGCCGATAACGCTGGCGGCTGTGCGTCAGGACATTGAGGCTAAACGGCAGCGCACGCCAGCGCCCGGTGCCAATAGCATACCCTTCCCGAAGACGCTGATGGCCCTCAGCCCAATCGAGAATATGGCGGATCATCCATTCCGGCAGACGCATGATAATACCGAACATCGGCGCACAAAGCGCGAGTGCATCACACTGATGCGGATAGCGTTGTAAAAACAGCGTAGCAATCGCACCGCCCATCGAGTGCGCAAGGATAAACCGTTTACGCCAATGACCGGGCGCGACTTCCTGTTCCCAGAATGCCGCCAGATCGTCCACATAATCGCTGAATTTTACCACATGGCCACGGTGCGTGTCCGATAGCATACGACCTGAACGACCTTGCCCCCGGTGGTCGATTATCAAAACATCGAACCCACTATGGAAGAGATCGTAAGCCAGTTCGGCATACTTAACGTAGCTTTCGATACGACCGGGACAAATAACAACAACGCGATCGTGATGCTCGGAGCAAAAGCGAACGAAGCGTACCGCAACGTTATCCACGCCACGAAACTCAGCCTCTTCACGCTGACGCCAGAAATCTGTCAGCGGCCCCATCGCAAACGCCGCAAACGCGTTTTCTCTTGTATCCCAGTCCTTTTGCTGCTGAAACATCGGGCTTCCACCCCTGCTAACCGCTGAAAATCGTTTTTTTGTGGGGCCTGACACAACACCCATACAATAGCGTATTGTGGCATAAAAACAGATACCCAGGGAGATTCTCATGACCTTTGAGTGGTGGTTCGCCTACCTGCTAACCTCGATTATTCTCAGCCTGTCGCCGGGCTCCGGCGCGATCAACACCATGACCACATCCATTAGCCACGGCTATCGCGGCGCGGTCGCGTCGATCGCGGGGTTGCAGACTGGATTGGGTATTCACATCGTTCTGGTCGGTGTGGGGTTAGGCACGTTGTTCTCTCGTTCCGTGCTCGCCTTTGAAGTACTGAAATGGGCGGGGGCAGCCTATCTTATCTGGCTCGGCATCCAACAGTGGCGGGCAGCGGGCGCTATCGACCTGAATACGCTGGCGCAATCTCAGTCACGCTCGCGTCTTTACAGGCGCGCCGTGTTCGTCAACCTGACCAACCCCAAAAGCATCGTCTTCCTGGCGGCGCTGTTCCCACAGTTTATCGTGCCCCATCAGCCACAGGTAATGCAGTATGTGGTGCTCGGCATCACCACCATTGTGGTCGATATTATTGTGATGATTGGCTATGCCACCCTCGCACAACGAATCGCGAGCTGGATTAAAGGCCCACGCCAGATGAAGGCGCTAAACAAAGTATTTGGCTCGTTGTTTATGCTGGTTGGCGCGCTGCTGGCGTCGGCCAGACATGCGTGAAAGGAAGACGGGAAGGGCGTAAAGAAGGTAAACAACTCGCCCTTCTCGACGTCGCAAAAGCCATGCTGCAGCGCGGGTTTGATTTTCAGACCATCATGGAAATGACCGGCCTTTCGCAGGACGACCTTAAACAGCTTCAGCACTAAGCCAATAACCCACCCCGATGCCGCCAGGGTGGGTCAAACACTCAGCGCGAAATAATTAAATGAATGCCGAAGCCCGCGAACAGCGTACCAGCAAAGCCGTCAATCCACTTCGCCGCTTTCTGGTATCCGCGACGCATCGCCGGCAGTGCGAACAGGCTCGCTACTACGGTAAACCATGCCAGCGTTTCGAGGATGATCATCAGGAATATGCCCCAGCGCGCATCCGCGCCGACGCTGTCACCGACGAACAGTGAGAACACCGAGCCGAAGTAAATAATTGCTTTCGGGTTTGCCAGGTTGGTCAGCAGCCCTTTCATAAAGCTACGGCCGCTCTTTGCCAGTTCTACCTGCGGTTCTTGTGCGTTGTGAGTCTCTTTTTTCAACGCGCTGCGCAGCATCTGATACCCCATCCAGCACAGATACAGGCCACCACCCACCATAATAATGGTGTGCAGCCACGCCATTTTCTCGATGATCAGGTTCAAACCAAGCAACGCCACGCCAGCCCACACCATCACACCACAGGTAATGCCAAGCACACCCATCATCGCTTCTTTACGGGAGCGACTGATCGCGGTCTGCGACACGAAAAAGAAGTCCGGGCCCGGGCTCATCAAGGCAATGATGTGTACCAGCGCCACGGTCAGAAACAGAGTTAACATAACGTACTCGCGGGGAATAATTCAGTGAGCATCCATATTGGCACTTTTTATGCCCGATGACTACTCATCATCATCGCCATCGACGTGCGCGCGGATCAGCGCCATAAACTCTTTGCCAAAGCGCTCCAGCTTACGCATCCCCACACCGTTAACACTGAGCATTTCGCTGGCGGATACGGGCATCTGCTCTGCCATTTCAATCAGTGTCGCATCGTTGAAGACCACGTATGGCGGAATGTTTTCTTCATCGGCAATGGCTTTACGCAGCTTGCGCAGTTTGGCGAACAGTTTTCGGTCATAGTTACCGACTGCGGCTTTCTGCATCACACGTGGCTTGAGAGCAACAATACGCGGCACCGCCAGCATCAACGGAATTTCGCCTCGCACGACAGGACGCGCCGCATCCGTCAGTTGTAAAGCCGAGTGCTGAGCAATGTTCTGCATCGCAAAGCCCAAATGAATCAACTGGCGAATCACGCTCACCCAGTGCTCATGGCTCTTCTCGCGCCCCATGCCATACACTTTCAGTTTGTCGTGACCAAATTCGCGGATACGCTGGTTATTGGCGCCGCGAATAACCTCGACCACGTAGCCCATACCAAAGCGTTGATTCACCCGATAGATAGTGGAAAGTGCGATTTGCGCGTCCTGTAAGCCATCGTACTGCTTCGGGGGATCGAGGCAGATATCGCAGTTACCGCATGGCTCCTGACGCCCTTCGCCAAAGTAGTTCAGCAGCACCAGACGACGGCAGGTTTGCGCTTCGGCAAAGGCGCCCATCGCGTTGAGCTTATGCCGTTCGATATCCTGTAGCGGCCCGGCGGGTTTCTCTTCCAGGCAACGGCGCAACCACGCCATATCTGCCGGATCGTAAAACAGCATCGCTTCTGCGGGCAGGCCATCACGTCCGGCGCGCCCCGTTTCCTGGTAGTAGGATTCGATGTTGCGCGGAATGTCGAAATGCACAACAAAACGCACGTTGGGCTTGTTGATCCCCATACCGAATGCCACGGTGGCAACGACGATTTGCAAATCATCGCGCTGAAATTTCTCCTGCACATCGGCACGTACCGTATTTTCCAGCCCGGCATGATACGCCGCCGCGCTGATTCCCCGGCTTTGCAGACGCGCTGCGGTGTCTTCCACTTTTGAACGGCTGTTACAGTAGATGATGCCCGATTTCCCGCGCTGCTCCTGCACATAGCGCATGAGCTGATCGAGCGGCTTAAACTTTTCCATCAACATGTAGCGAATATTCGGGCGGTCGAAGCTGCTCACCTGAATTAACGGATCGTTCAGCCCCAGCAGGCGAACAATATCGCGGCGGGTAGTGTCATCCGCCGTCGCGGTAAGCGCCATAAACGGCAGCGCAGGAAAACGCTGGCGAAGCTGGCCTAATGCGGCATATTCCGGGCGGAAATCATGCCCCCACTGAGAAATACAGTGCGCCTCATCCACCGCCAGCATCACCGGGTTCCAGTGGGCGAGATGTTCGAGGAAGTTATCCAGCATCAGGCGTTCCGGCGCGATATAGAGCAAACGAATCTGCCCGGTACGACAACCCGCCATCACTTCCTGCTGCTGCTCGCGGCTCTGCGTTGAGTTAATGCAGGCCGCCGCCACGCCATTGGCGATCAACTGATCGACCTGGTCTTTCATCAGCGAGATCAATGGCGAGACCACCACCGTCAGGCCGTTAAGTACCAGCGCGGGAATTTGATAGCAGAGCGACTTACCGCCGCCGGTGGGCATCACGACCAGACAATCGCGCCCTTCAAGCACGGTATCAATGATGTTTTCCTGGCCCGGGCGGAACTGCTGGTAGCCAAAGGTTTCCTGCAAAACCTGTTTAGCCAGCGATTCCTGATTTAATACTTCCGCCTGTGCCACATTGACTCCGTTTACCGAAAAATAAAAACAGGCGCTATTTTCAGCGCCTGCGTTCTAAACTGCAACGTTTTAGACAAATTCCTTCGGCCATGCTCGCAACAACGAAGGAAAGCCTGCGTTAAAACAGATCGTTAAGCATCACACCCACGCCTACGCGCGTCTGATTGAAATTGTAGTCAATCAACGATTCGCCATAGCCGCTATAAACCTGCGTATAAAGGCGAACATGTTTGCTGACAGGATAGCTCACGCCCACTTCCGCGCCGCCGTAGCCGGTGTTCCAGTTGTACTGGCCCTGCGCGCTTAGCACAGCATCCCCCAACTGATAACCGACTTTCAGGCGATAGTAGCCCATATATTTGGTGATATCCGGGTTATCGCTGGAGTTGCCCAGCACGTACCAGGGTTTTACCTCCACCAGCCAGTTGCCGTTCTGCGCCATTAAACGCGTATAGAGGCGGTTCCAGCTACGGGAAGTAGGTTCGGAACGACCGTTTGAATCATGGTTAAAACCAAATTCCACATCGCGTAATGTCCAGCCCGCCCACGAGTAATCAGTGGCAAAGCCGAGGAACAACTGCGGTTCGTAATTGGTTTCACGGAACGGCGCGGACTCATCACTGTTAGACAACTGCCACCAGGAGCGCTGGGTATAAGAGGCGCCCAGCACAGAGTTATCGCCCAGGATACCGCGCCACAGCGGGAAGGCGAGGCTCAACTGGAATTTTACTTCGTCTTTGCGTGCGTGTTCAGCCCAGTCATAAGAACTGATGGCCTCTTTATTAACATCGCTGGTCCAGGTGTAAAGCAGATAGTTGCTTTCATACGGGTAAAGCGTGAAGGGATTATCATGCTCCTGTAACAGGTTGGCGATAATACTCCCTTTGACGGCTGGGGTGTCGTGAACCGATTTAATTGTCGCTTCCTGCGCGAACGCTGAAACAGGCAGCACTGCCGCCAATAACCAACTCCGGGTGAGCTGCATCAGTCATGTTCTCCTGAACAATAAATATATATTTCGAATGTTTGCATGGCACTCATTCTACATACTTACCTATTTGTTGTTCAGTAATCCATTCCTAATCTGGAAAACAACATTTCACAGGCATAAAATCAACATTTCGTTAACTATTGTAAGGGTTGTTATGTCTGCTGAACTCACCGCCGATGCCGCGCTTAAGCTGGTCGGAGAAATCTTTGTTTATCACATGCCGTTCAACCGGGCGCTTGGCCTGGAGCTGGAGCGCTATGAAAAAGAGTTCGCCAAACTCAACTTTAACAACCAGCCGATGATGGTCGGTAACTGGGCGCAGAGTATTCTGCACGGCGGCGTAATCGCGTCTGCGCTGGATGTCGCAGCAGGCCTGGTGTGTGTGGGCAGCACGCTAACCCGCCACGACACGATCAACGAAGAGGAGTTACGCCAGCGCCTCTCCCGTATGGGCACCATCGATTTGCGCGTCGACTATTTACGCCCAGGCCGCGGCAATCGCTTCACTGCCACCAGCACTCTGCTGCGCGCAGGTAACAAAGTTGCCGTCGCGCGCGTTGAGTTGCACAACGAAGAGCAGGTACACATTGCCAGCGCAACTGCCACATATATGGTGGGTTAAACAGTAAAATCGGGTAAAATCAGTTTACTTTTTTGTAACGGATGATTCCGATGGATGCCAAACAGACGCGGCAGGGCGTACTTCTCGCTCTCGCCGCTTATTTTATTTGGGGTATTGCTCCGGCGTACTTCAAGCTTATCTATTACGTACCCGCGGATGAGATCCTGACTCACCGTGTGATCTGGTCTTTCTTCTTCATGGTGGCGCTGATTAGCATTAGCCGTCAGTGGCCGATGGTAAAAACGCTGCTGCAAACGCCGAAGAAAATTTTCATGCTGGCGCTTTCCGCCGTGCTGATTGGCGGCAACTGGCTACTGTTTATCTGGGCGGTAAATAATCACCATATGCTGGAAGCGAGCCTGGGGTACTTTATCAACCCGCTGGTGAATATCCTGCTGGGGATGATTTTTCTTGGCGAGCGCTTCCGCCGGATGCAGTGGCTGGCGGTCGTCCTCGCCGCCTGCGGCGTGCTGGTGCAGCTCTGGACGTTTGGTTCATTGCCGATTATCGCCCTGGGGCTGGCGTTCAGCTTCGCGTTTTACGGCCTGGTGCGCAAAAAAATTGCCGTCGATGCGCAAACCGGCATGCTGTTTGAAACCCTGTGGCTACTGCCGGTGGCAGCCATCTATCTGTTTGGTATCGCCGATAGCGCCACCAGTCACATGGGCAGTAACAGTTTGTCGTTGAACCTGTTGCTGGTTGCCGCGGGCGTGGTGACGACGATTCCGTTGCTCTGTTTCACCGGTGCAGCAACCCGTTTACGCTTATCGACGCTGGGCTTCTTCCAGTATATCGGCCCAACCCTGATGTTTATCCTGGCGGTGACCTTCTACGGTGAAACGCCAGGTGCCGATAAAATGGTGACATTTGCCTTTATCTGGGTGGCACTGGCGATCTTTATTATGGATGCGGTGTATACGCAGCGGCGGGGACGCCGGGGATAACCGTTTGCCGGATGGCGCAACGCCATCCGGCAACATCCTTACAACCAGTTCTTCCGCTTAAAGTACAGATACGGCGCCAGGCCCGCGAGCATCATAAAGATAATCGCGCCAGGGTAGCCGAAGCTCCACTTCAGCTCCGGCATGAACTCGAAGTTCATCCCGTAGCTGGAGGCCACAAGCGTCGGCGGCAGGAAGACCACGGATACCACCGAGAAGATCTTGATGATGCGGTTCTGCTCAATGTTGATAAAACCCATCGCCGCCTGCATCAGGAAGTTGACCTTCTGGAACAGTGATTCGTTGTGCGGCAGCAGGGATTCGATATCTCGCAGGATCTCGCGCGCCTGCTCCAGTTGCACCGCCGGTAAGCGCGCCTTGCGCACCAGGAAGTTCAGCGCGCGCTGCGTATCCATCAGACACAAACGTACCTTCCAGCCAATATCTTCCAGTTCTGCCAGCGTCGAGAGCGCCTCGTCATATTCATCACCTTGATGACCTTCCATGATGACGCGGCTCAGTTTTTCCAGATCGCTGTAGATGTTTTCGATTTCATCCGCAAGTTGCTCAATCTTGGTTTCGAACAGATCGAGCAGCAGTTCGTAGGCGTTACCGTCAACCATTGACTGGTTACGGGCGCGCATACGGTAAAGACGAAACGCGGGCAGTTCACGTTCGCGCAGGGTGAAAAGCCGCCCTTCGCGGATGGTGAATGCGACGGTAGAGTTACCTGCGTGATCGTCCGCGTCTTCATAAAAGAAGAAGGAGTGGATATGCAGGCCGTCTTCATCTTCAAAGAAACGCGCGGATGCTTCGATGTCTTCCAGTTCGGGGCGCGTGGCCAGGTTCTGACCCAATTCCTTTTGCACACGGTTTCGTTCTTCATCGTCAGGTTCGACTAAATCAACCCACACCGAACTGGCGAGATGATTGATTTCATCCGCCTCAAGACGTGTTAAACGATTTTTTTCCAGTTGAAATGCGCTCAGCATGACCGGGACTCCCAATGCAAAAAATTATCGGACAGCCGGTGGGCACACAGAAACAAATTGGGTTTCAGACCATTAAACAGCCTGACTCATTGCGACGGGGAAATGACACGAGTCGCCGACAACCGCTAAGGCTATCAGCATAAGAGGATAGCCTTAGGAGTTGTTCCTGAATGACAGGAGAGTGAGCCAGCATCTACTGGGTGTGTCCAAGGCATTTGTCCTCTTAGCGTAATCGTGCGCGCATGTTACGCCAGCAAAAAAACCGCGTCAACACGCAACGGAATGCTAAATGGTAAGATTTACCTCATTCACTGTAAGGCTAGCAGACCCTCAAAAAATAACGATATTTTTCGGATAGTTAGACCGTTTCCAGCTTCGCGTATGCCGCGACCAGCCATTTGATGCCTTGCCCCTGGAATGCCACCTGTAAGCGACTGTGTTCGCCACTGCCCTCCAGGTTAACGATCGTGCCCTCACCAAACTTAGCGTGGCGCACGCGCTGACCGAGTTTGTAACCCGTATCGTTCTCCGCTATCGGCGTCCCCATGCGTTGATGACTCACCGGGCGGCTGACGGTCGCGCGCAGGCGCACCTCTTCCACGCAGTTTTCCGGTAATTCCCCGATGAAACGAGACGGACGGTGATACACCTCTTTACCGTACAAGCGGCGAGTTTCGGCGTAGGTTAAGGTCAGTTTTTGCATCGCGCGCGTCACGCCAACGTAGGCCAGACGGCGCTCCTCTTCCAGACGTCCGCCCTCTTCCAGCGACATCTGGCTCGGGAACATGCCTTCTTCCATACCGACGATAAACACCTGTGGGAACTCCAGCCCTTTCGCTGAGTGCAGCGTCATCAGTTGCACCGCATCCTGCCAGGTATCCGCCTGCCCTTCCCCCGCTTCCAGCGCGGCATGAGAGAGGAATGCCTGCAGCGGCATTAAATCTTCGTCTTCTTCGTTGTACGCAAACTGGCGCGTTGCCGTCACCAGTTCATCTAAGTTTTCGATTCGCGTCTGGCCCTTTTCGCCTTTTTCCTGCTCGTACATCATGCGCAGGCCGGAGTCTTTCACTACGCGGTCTGTCTGCACGTGCAGCGGCATATCTGCCGTTTCCTGCGCCAGGGCATCAATCAGTTCCATAAAGCGCTGTAATGCGCTTGCAGCGCGCCCTGCCAGCGCTTTTTCCTGCAACAGCTCGCGGCAAGACTGCCACAGCGTGAGCTGGCGATCGCGGGAGGTCTGGCGCACCACATCAAGGGTGCGGTCGCCGATACCACGCGTCGGGGTGTTGACCACGCGTTCAAACGCCGCGTCATCATTGCGGTTGGCGATCAGGCGCAGATAAGAGAGCGCATCTTTGATTTCCTGGCGTTCGAAGAATCGCATACCGCCGTAAATGCGATACGGCATGCTCGCCTGAAGTAACGCCTCTTCCAGCACGCGCGACTGGGCGTTGCTGCGATATAGAATGGCACACTGATCCAGCGCGCCGCCGTTGTCCTGCCAGGTTTTGATGCGATTGACCACGAAGCGCGCTTCGTCGAGCTCGTTGAAGGCGCAATAGAGCGAAATCGGCTCGCCATCCGCACCGTCAGTCCACAGTTTTTTACCGAGACGCCCGTTGTTGTTTTCAATCAGGGCGTTGGCCGCGCTCAGAATGTTGCTGGTAGAACGGTAGTTCTGCTCCAGACGGATAGTTTCAGCACCGGGGAAATCGTTCAGGAAGCGCTGGATGTTTTCCACCTGCGCACCACGCCAGCCGTAGATTGACTGGTCATCATCGCCGACGATCATCACTTTGCCGGTATCGCCCGCCAGCAGACGGATCCATGCGTACTGAATATTGTTGGTATCCTGAAATTCGTCGACCAGGATATTGGTGAAGCGTTCACGGTAGTGTTGAAGGATGTGCGGCTTGTTGAGCCACAGTTCGTGGGCTCGCAGCAGCAGCTCGGCAAAATCCACCAGGCCTGCGCGATCGCAGGCTTCCTGATAGGCCTGATAAACCTTCTGCCAGGTTTGTTCGACCGGATTGCCGTAGCTCTGAATGTGGTGCGGGCGCAGCCCTTCGTCTTTCTGGCTGTTGATGTACCACATCGCCTGACGCGGCGGCCACTGCTTCTCGTCGAGGTTCATCGCTTTGATCAGACGCTTCAGCAGGCGCAGTTGGTCTTCACTATCAAGGATTTGAAAATCCTGCGGCAGATTGGCGTCCAGGTGGTGCGCGCGCAATAAGCGGTGCGCCAGCCCGTGGAAGGTGCCAACCCACATGCCGCCCTGCGTGGTGCCCATCAGTTGCCCGATACGGTGGCGCATCTCCGCCGCCGCTTTGTTGGTAAACGTCACTGCCATGATGGAATACGGCGAGCAGTTTTCCACGGTCATCAGCCAGGCGATACGGTGCACCAGCACACGCGTCTTACCACTGCCCGCCCCAGCCAGCACCAGCATGTTAGTGCGCGAGGCGGCGACGGCTTCGCGCTGTTTGTCATTAAGGCTGTCGAGCAGGTAAGAAACGTCCATTGATGGCACCGTGTGTAGAGCGGACGACACATGTCCCCCGCAAAAACCCTGTTGATTTATACAATACTGCGGCGATTATATCAGCGAGGTCAGCGATGCCAACCGGGAAATTTCGATATGTGGAAGTAAACGGCTATCCGTTACCTGCATCAGGTCGGCACCTTTCGGTTTGATCCAGCATGCCTGCATGCCACTGCGAATGGCTCCCGCGACGTCCGTCGTCAGATCATCACCCACATGTAGAATGGCGTTAAGCGGCACATCCAGCTTTTCAGCGGCCAAATGATACATATCGGCAAACGGCTTCGAGCGGCCATCCGGCCCGGCGCGCAGTACAAACTTAAAATAGTCGTTCAGGCCGAAAAGCTCCGGCTGGGCATTGCCATTGGTGATCGCCACCAGCGGCCATTTTTCCGCAAGCGTTGCCAGCGTATCGTGTGTTTCCTGCGGAACATCAATTCGGCTGCGCCATTGCGCGAAATTGGCCATCGCTGCATTTGCGCCAATGGTCGCTTCCTGGGCGGTTAAGCCCGCGTTGAGCATGCCCAGTTCCAGGGCCCGGCGACGCCATTCGGTGACATCGTGATAAATTTCCGGCTCCGCTTTGCGCAGCGCGTCGCGCAGTTGCTGTAAATCGCGGTTTTCGAAATGGCGCAACGCCGGATGATAGCTGCGCACAAACGCCAGCGACTCCTGCTGGGTGCGATCGATCACCGGATGGTTGTCGTAAAGAGTGTCGTCCAGGTCAAACGTCAATGCGGCGATATGGCCCAGTGGTCGGTAAAAACGCATTATTTCCCCCGTTTAGCGCGTGGATGCGCGGCATCGTACACCGAGGCGAGGTGTTGAAAATCAAGATGGGTATAAATTTGGGTGGTTGAGAGATTGGCATGCCCTAACAGCTCCTGCACACCGCGCAGATCGCCGCTCGACTCCAGCATATGGGTGGCAAAAGAGTGACGCAATTTATGTGGGTGGACGTGGCTATTCAGCCCCTGCTTGATTCCCCACTCGGCGAACCGTTTCTGTACGTTACGCGCCGAAATACGCTTTCCCAGTTTTGACAGGAACAGCGCATCATCATCAGAGCCAAACAGCCCGCGTAAATCAAGCCAGTGCTCAATCCACGCCACCGCATTGCGGCCAATAGGCAGGCGGCGTTCTTTGCTGCCTTTACCCATCACCCACACTTCCCCGGTGTCGAGGTCAAGATGTTTGATATCCAGGTTCACCAGTTCAGAAAGACGCAGACCAGCGCCGTACATCACTTCCAGCATCGCGCGGTCACGCACCGCCAGCGGATCGTTAATATCGATATCCAGCAGGCGATTGACGTCATCGACGTCGATATTTTTCGGCAGATGGCGCGGGGCTTTTGGCGCGGAGATCCCTTTTGCCGGATTCGCGGGCAGGTCGCCCTGGCTCACCATCCAGTCAAAAAAGCTGCGTAAAGCCGACAAGCGTAACGCCAGGCTTGCCGCTCCCAGCCCTTTTCGGCGGCTGCGGGTCGCAAAGCTACGCACCATGGCAGCATCACATTGTTGCCAGCGCTTCAGGCCCATCTGCTGGGCCAGGTCAATGATGGCATCAAGCTGACGCTGATAATTGAGCAGCGTAATCGGACTAAGCTGACGTTCGACACCCAGATAGCGCAGAAAACGCGTTACCGCGTCAGAGAGAAATTCGTCATTCATGCGCGCTCAACCCAGCGCGCCAGCAGCCCTGGCAGCATCAGCGCCACTTCCTGCAGAAGCTGCGTACCCTGCCCGGCTTCATAGTGGTGCACATCGCGGCTGGTGAACAGGATCACGCCCAGGTCACCATCGCTGCCCATCATCGACATCGCGACTGAACCCACAGCTTTCGCTTCCGGCAGCACCACCAGCAATTCAGGGCCGTTCAACGTGCCCAGATAGTGGCGCTCCTGACCGAGACGCTGAATACGCAGCGGTTCAAAGGCCTGGCGCGATAGCACCAGTTGGGTGTATTTCGACGGTGCGCCCAGACGCCAGCGATCGGCAAAGAGACGAATCGACGCGCCTGCAAGGCCCAGATCGCGCGCCCAGCGATGAAAACGCAGCAGCAAATCGTCCAGACTTTCCGCGCTCGCCAGGTGATTTTGCAAATGCAGCAGGCGGTAAAACAGCCCTTCGTTGGCTGTCGCCTGCTCCATCAGCAGCGCCATGTTCTCTTCAAGCGCATGAATATGATTACGCGCACGCGCCATATGCCACTCAACCAGCGACACCGTGCCGCGCACCGGATGCGGAACCCGCATCTGTTCCACAACCGCTGCGTTACGTATAAAAAATTCAGGATGTAGCAACAGATAATCCACGACGGCGCGATCGTCGAGCGCGCTTAATGCTTCCTGCTGTTCTTCCCCGACTTGTTTCATAAGTGAATAAATCCGTCATAGACGTGTGCCGCCGGGCCAGTCATATACAACGGTTGACCCGGGCCTCTCCAGGCGATATCCAGACGCCCGCCTGGCAACTCCACGCGAACCTCGTCGTCCAGTAGCCCCTGCTGGATACCCACAGCAACCGCCGCACATGCGCCGCTGCCGCAGGCCTGCGTTTCACCCGCGCCGCGCTCATAGACGCGCAAACGGATGTGATCGCGTTTGACCACCTGCATAAAACCGATATTGGCGCGTTCCGGGAAGCGTTCGTGGCTTTCCATCACCGGGCCCAGCGACTCAACCGCCGCCGTTTCGACATCATCAACCTGAATGACGCAGTGTGGATTCCCCATCGATACCACGCCACATAATACTGTCTGCTCAGATGCCCGCATAATATAGGTCTTTTCCGCTTTGTTAGCGCGAAACGGCACCTGGGACGGTTCGAAATTCGGCTCGCCCATGTTGACGCGCACGAGGTCATCATCCGTTACGCTTAATACCATACGCCCGTTAGCGGTGCTGACGCGGATATCACGTTTATTGGTCAGGCCTTTCAGACGCACGAAGCGCGCAAAGCAGCGCGCCCCGTTACCGCACTGCGACACTTCACTGCCGTCGGCATTGAAGATGCGGTAGTGGAAATCCAGGTCAGGATCGTAGGGCGGCTCGACGACCAGCAGTTGGTCGAAGCCGACACCAAGATGCCTGTCCGCCAGACGGCGAATCAGCTCTGGCGAGAAAAACACATTCTGCGTCACCGCGTCGACGACCATAAAATCGTTGCCAAGGCCATGCATTTTAGAGAACTGCATTATCTACTCCCGTTACGCGGAACAGAACGGTGATATCAATAGTTAACTTGCGTCGGGCCGCCATCGTCGCCGCGATCGTTACGATCCGGTGAATCCGTTTGGATCTGGCTATCCGCGGGTTTCGTCGGCGGTGGCGCCGTTTTATCTGCCGGCGGGAAGTAGAGCGGGCCTTTAAGGCCGCAACCGGTAAGGCTAAGCAGAACAGCCAGCACGGCCAGCGGTCGGAAAATGTTCTTCATTCCAGGGTACCTGTAGTTCAAGACTTTCTGCTTTCTATCATCGCAGGAGAAGGCGTAAAAGCAAGCGTTTAGCATCTCTTTATGGAATCCGAAAAGCAGCGGATTGCCATGATTGTAACGTATTCAGGTTAGGCAATAGGGTTTACTTGGGGTTTTGTGAGTCATGTGCCCCGCCTGGATGGCTGTATGCGATACCGCAATGTGGTTTGTTTGTTGTCTTTTTCCCTTTTACTGCCGCCGGCGTGGGGATGCCGGCTTGATGAACCCGATCATCTCGCTTATCAAAAACAAGGGCGTGGCGTTGCTTATGTCTTTAATAATACAGAATCAACACGCACTCTCTCCCGACTGCCAGATGTCAACTTTAAGCAGCTTCGGCGACTGGCAGATCTGTCAAAAACGCCGGATAAAGATCCCTACTGGAAGTACCAGCAACCACTTACCCATCTCGCCACTGACTATTACGCCGAGGGTGTAAACGCCACCCTGCTTCGTGCGTCTTATCACTCAGATGGTCGCTATATCCTGTGGGCGGGCGAAGTTATTCGTAATCCGGCAGGCGTACCGCCAGTGGATGTCGCGTCCTTTCGCGTTTTTGGTCGCTTCGCCGTAGATAAAAACAGCCTTTATTTTGACGGCGTGCGTACTGAGCCAAACGAGGGTGTCGATATCTCTACGATGGATGCTGTACGTATCAACAAGCCATGGGCCGGATACTATGATCCAGCGTTCGCGGAAGTTTTACGCGACAAAAATTATCTTTATCTGCGTGGTCATCGGGCTGATGCTCCGGATAGTTTTACCATTCAGGCACAAAAATCGTGGGATCAGCGCGGGAGGTTTTATCCCATCCACCCTTGTGTTGCCAGGCCGATTGGCCCCTGGGATACTCTGGCGCGGACGGCAACACAAGTTATTATCAATGGCCATGCGCTGGATGCCGATCCCGATACATTCGCCATTGTCCGTTGGCTCCCAGGTACGCAATTCATTTATCGCGATAAAAATGGCGTCAAACGCACCAGTCTCGCGGAAAAAAATGCCGAACCGCCCAGTCATGCATTAAGCAGAAAAGATTGTTCCGCCAATTTCAACATGCTGGAAGATAAGGTGACATGGCTGAAAGACTGGAACCGGGGCACCTGTGAAATGAAAACGATCCCCGGACTCGATCCTGAACAGTTCCATCCTCTCAACGACAGTGTCGCGCAGTATCAGGATCGCCTCTACAGCATCAAGATTTCGGAATTTGGCGAAAGATCGCTGGCCGTCATCACGCTTGATGACCCGCACCTCATCATCAACCGCCGTTTTACCGCCGGTAAGCGCCATGGATATTTGTTGACGACCGACGGAAATGTGGCGGTTTTTGCCTCCAGTGGCCCTCTGGTGCTGCTGGATAACCGTATTCCGAATGAGCGCGAAGCGCATACGATGGACGACCAATACCACCCTAACTGGTTTGCCCGTGACGATCGCTATGTCTATATCTTCACCGGTACACAACTCTATCGCTATGCCACCGCCTGGCCACAGTATGCCCATGTTGTAGGGCAAACATTAAGAAGTGGGTATGGCTCAGCCGAATCCTGGGCAGGCGGCGTCCTCGTCACGCTGGAAGGTAAGTATGCAGATGCGTATTTCACCCCCCGGAAAGTCAAATGAACGCAGGGGATATAATGCCAGCAAAACATCTCTTTATTCTGGTCTCACTGCTTACGGCGTTTACGTCCGCCCTGGCAGCAGACCCACGTAGTTACGATTCGCCATACGGTAGAGACGACGAGGTCGTTTACAGAAGCTTTTCCTATATTAATCACTCATATAAATGGGTCATTTATGCCACTTTCCCTGGCATAAAACGCGAAAATCTACGCGAAGCGGCTGATTTAAACGGTAAGCAAGAAGACTATTTTGACAGCGACAGATCGAGCCATGACGATGAGCATTTTCATTGGGTGACAGATGGTCATGTTATGCTATGGCGCGGCAACAAAGTCATTAATCCTCCAGGTGTTGCGGCTGTCGATTTCGCCAGCTTTCGCGCATACGATCGTTTTGCCATAGATAAATACAACATCTATTTTGACGGTAAACGCGTTGCCCATAATAACGGCGTCGATCTGGCTACGCTGAAAATGAATCAGGGAAGAAACTCCACCACCTTAACAGACAAGAAAAATTTGTATCTCAAAGGAATCCCACTGGGTTCCGCCAGCGATGTCACCCTATTGGGTGAAAAATCCTGGGATCAGCGTCCTGAATTTGAAAGCAATAAACGTAATAACTCCTCCGATATTATTATCCGCTTTGCCAACAAAATTTATCTTAATGGCGATCCGCTGAATGCTGATGCGGACAGTTTTCAGATTATCCGCTGGTATCCAGACTCGCTGCTCATTTATCGTGATAAGCACGGTCTGAAACGCCACTCTTTTGGCCGTATTGTCGGCCATCTTGCCGAGCCGGAGTGCGGGATATTCACGCTTAATGAAGATAACGTTCAGTGGCGCAAATCCCGTAGCGATGACTGTCAAAAAGATATATTACCCAATGTTGATCCGGAACAGTTTCATCTGTTGACCGACAGAGTTGCCCAGTATCAGGATAATCTTTACGTAGCCAAAATATCGTTCTTCGGCGAAGAAGAACTGGAAGTTATCAAGCTGGATACGCCGGATTTACAGATTAGTCATTCTCTCAGTGCCGGAGAAAAACACGGCTATTTTATTCGTTTATCCAAACCCGGAAGCGTTCTGGTGTTTGATACTATTGGCAAATTGCACATCGATAATGATTTGGCCTGGGACGATCGCTATGTTTACACCTGGTCTGCCGATCAGCTTCATCGACATAGTTGCGGTTGCCCGGCGCAAGCCTACTATAAAGAGACGGAGCAGAGGCAGGTGTTGATATTACCGGACAAATGTATCGCAGAGAATTAATGCGCAAACCACCAAAGAGGTCGACCTGAATACCTTTATAGGATCCGAAAAATAGTGGATTGCCATGATTGTAACGTATTCAGATAACGTATCGCCCAGTACAAAACCCCCTCTACGTCGTCAGGCGCTCGCCTTATGGAGGGGATCGGTTCGACGCGCTTGCGCTGAAGACGGAAGAAACGTGCCGTAAGGGCAAACTTTGAAGCGCTGACGCCATGTCGTTATACTGCCGCTATCACTTATAAAACGGGAAACTACAATGAACGACAGTGAATTTCATCGCCTTGCAGATAAGCTTTGGCTGACTATCGAAGAGCGTCTGGACGACTGGGATGGCGACAGCGATATCGACTGCGAAATTAACGGCGGCGTGCTGACCATCAGCTTTGAAAACGGCAGCAAAATCATTATCAACCGTCAGGAACCGCTGCATCAGGTGTGGCTGGCGACCAAACAGGGCGGCTACCATTTTGACCTGAAAGGCGACGAGTGGATTTGCGATCGCAGCGGCGAAACCTTCTGGGATCTGCTGGAGCAGGCGGCAACGCAGCAAGCGGGCGAAGCGGTCAGCTTCCGCTGAGGTTTATTGCCGGATGCGGCTACGCCTTATCCGGCCTACGGATCGCACTGGTAGGCTGGATAAGACGCGCTAGCGTCGCCATCCGGCGAATGCGCTCACGACAGCAACAACGATTCTGACCCACCCTACGGCAATAAAAAGCAGAATCGCGATACAATAAAGCCACCAACCTAATGTGTACAGAAAGTGGTAATTGTCGCAGGAGATTATCACATCTAAGCCGAGACATTCTTCCCCCCACCGTCCCCAGTAAGATGCGTCCCATATGCCAAAGCTCACCACACTGGCGCACAACAATAACAAAGGCCCACCCCATACAAAGCGGAAGCGTTTATCAAAGCATACGAGATAAAAGCAGATTATCGCGACGATAATCCCCAAAATGGCGCATAGCGCGTCACCGCCGAAACCGTTACGCATTTTGTTCTCTCCCTGGCCCGTTTCAAAAAGGGACATTAATGCGGCGAAATGAAGTCTGCGTGAAGTGCGTGGTGATAAATTGGTTATCCTCGTAATCGGAGGCAAGATTTGATCGTGGCAGCAATAAAGCATGTGAGCACAGCAAGAATAAAAAAGAATAACCCTGCCACCAAAAACCACCAGCCCAGTTCGCAATGAAGCGGGCTGCTCCCGTCAACAATAACCAAATCAGAACACTCATTGACCTGGCTATTCCAGAACAGATAGCGCCCAAAAAATGATTGTGGCCATATGAGAAAAATCACCAAACTCGCGCATAAAGAGAATAAACATCCTCCCCACAATATCCGAAACCGTCCGCCAGAGAATATATAAATAAGGCTGGCCAATACTTCCAGCATCCCCAGCCAAACGAAAAATAACTCGCTCCCCATGAAGCCCTCTCCGTGGTTCAATCACAGAGAGTAACTTTAGGGCGGCAAAATGAAGTCTGCGTGAAGTCAGTGACGGGGAAAGCGATAAGCATCGCTACCCGATATTACGAAAAATACTGCTGTAACATCGGGGTATCGTTGTCCTGGCTACTCGGCGGAACCGTGCCAATCTCCTGGCTGCGGTAAGGGATCACCTGCGCGCGGCCATCCACTTTCACAATCTGGTAGAACTGCGGCAGGTTGAAGTTGATAAAGCTTGAGCCGTAGGTAAAGCGATCGTGCGAGGAGGAGTAGAAACGGCTGACGTCGCGCACCAGCTCCTCTTTGCTGCCTTCACAGTGGTGATACACTTCTGCGCGGTTGGTTTCATCCAGAATATAGATGTTAAAGCCCTGCTCTTCGCCGGACTCTTCAAAGAAGAACTGAATAATCCCCTCGCTGGCAAATCCATCCACCACCTGCGGCAGTTTGACGTGGTTGGTTTCCACCTGCACCGACAAGCCATGCAATTTGTTGTGCGAGATAGCGCCATAAAATTCAATGGCATTTTCCAGCTTCTGCACCGAGACGTTCAGGCGTTCGAAGAACAGACCCCAGGTCTGGCCGGAGACGCGCAGCGCTTTGAATCGCCCGGTTTCCTGACGTGTACTGGAAAGACGCAGGTCGATACATTCCGAAACCAGTTGCTGGACGCGGGTACGAATCAAGCCGCGCAGATGTTGGCTGTAGCAGAACACTTCCACGCTATCCGGCGGGGCGGCGTCCTGGTGCATTTTGCCGAGAATGGTTTTCAGTGCTTCAATCATCGCCTGCTCGCCGTTGAAGTGCAGTGTACGCACCTCGTTCCACGAGTTGCGGTACAGCAGATCGACGCTGCCGACCAGGCAGTTTTGTTCTTCGCCAAAACTGAAGACATCGAGCTTACGGAAGTCGAAATGCACCACCTGATTGCGGAAGGCCGCGGTCGGGTCATATTCGAGGTTGACGATAATGGCCAGATGGCGAATTTCGCACGGGCTGTAGAGCGCTTTTGGCGTCGGCGCAGGCAGGCGCAGCGGGAAGTGATGGGAAACATCCGCCACCATCTCCTGCAGTTTTGCCAGATCGACAATACCGTTGCCCTTAATAAACAGGCGGGTACGTGAAGTCAGCAGGCCGTTAAACCAGGCCCACGCCACCAGCTTATTAAGATAGCGGTTATATTCCAGCGGCTGATGGCTGACGATCGATTCCATATTCGGCGCGCGGTTGTAGAGATACCAACCGGTACGGTTGGCACGGCCCGGCGGCACGTGGATGAAGGTCAGGTTCGGCTCGGAAAGATCCGGTGAAATCTGCGGGTTAACCAGCGTCACTTTACCCGGCAGCGCTTCAAACGCCGCGTACAGTTTACGGGTCAGTACCCCGATATCCTGCGGGCTGGCGGAGACGCTCAGGTTGTTACGCCGTGCAAAGCGGATCAGGTTACGGTAGCTCTGCATCATCGCGTCGAGCAATTCGTTGTGCGCCTCGCGCACCTGATCGATTTTCCAGTTTGCCCGGTTATCCAGCATAGCGAGACGCGCTTCGTCCCATCCCCACTCTTTCACCAGTTGGCTGACCACTTCACGACGCCAGCCGACGCACGCGCGTTCACGGCTCAGCTTTTCGCACACTTTCAGGTAGAAGCAGCGACGTACCAGATCCAGACGCGTATCATCGTCAATCGCTTTAAGATACTCGGTGACGCGTTCCAGCATCATGCAGTAGGAGTCGAGACCAAATGAGACGATCTCGCCATCGTGCAGGCGCTGTTTGATATCTTTCGCCAGCAGGCGCGTATTGGGATATTCCCAGGAGTAGGCTTCCAGCAGCAGGGTTTTCAGCACTGCTTTATACGGCGAGTCGATACTCTTATACAACTGCCACAGGCTGGCGCCAAAGTACTCTTCCGCCGACAGCGAACTCAACCCACCAAGGTCGAGCCACTCGTTTGGCGTCAGCACACCCTGCGCGTAGAGCGTCATCACGTAATCATCGTAATGCTCTTCTTCTTCGCACGGCACCATATTCCACAGAATACGTTTCCCCGCAAGGCGCACGGCAGTGCGATAAAATTCATCCAGCAGCAAGATGTGCTGCGTGGAGCCGCAGTCTTCGCCACCCAGGCTGCCGCTTTCGTTATGACGGAAGCGGTTTTCGTCGATCAGGAAGAAGCTGACTTCCACGCCCAGCGAAGCGGCCCAGCTTTCCAGCAGGCTACATTTGCGTTGCAGAAGTTGACGTTCGTCGTTATCGAGCCAGGACTGGTGACAAACCCAGATATCGAGGTCAGAAGAGCAGCTTTGCCCAACGGACGAGGTACTGCCCATTGAGTAGACGCCGGTTATCGGCAACTCGCCTTTTGGCGAGGCCTGCGGCGGCATACCGCGATGCAGTTCAAGTTCGTCGAGGTAGTGGCGTTGGGTTTCATCAGGCGTGTAGAGGCAAATGCCTTTGGGAACGTTACCGTCAAGGTAACCCGGCATCAATGGATGATGATAATGTAATAATGTCGGCAGCAGACTGTAAACCTGCTGGAAAGCAGGCCCCATGGCAGCAAGCGCGCGATCCACACGCAGTTGATTGATGGCATCCAGTCTCTGTTTCAGTGTCTCAATATAGAGGTACAAGACATATCGCCTGATGTTCAAAACCTGGTGTAGCACCCGTGAAGGGAAGTACGAAGGTTTTTAGAATTTCAACAAGATTCGTCGCCTTTGTCGCCCGTCCTTATCATTATGGTAGTGCGGACGAACAAATGGTTTAAAACGTGATCAATTTAACACCTTGCCGGTTGACCGTAAAGAAAGTTGCACTACATACAAGTGTAGCACCGTTTGTTATCTGTAAATTCCCCAATACGATTAGGCCTATATTGGAAACATACGGAAATTACAGGCCCCCCAGACATTGTGCAAACACCGTGAAAACTAACATCATTAAGGCAACAATGTTAGGATGGGCCGTGGACGACAATGACGGTAACAAGCATGTTAGACAAAGTTTTGAGAATTGCCACACGCCAAAGTCCTCTTGCACTTTGGCAGGCACACTACGTTAAAGACCGCCTGATGGCCTGTCATCCGGGGTTGACGGTTGAACTCGTGCCGCTGGTGACACGCGGCGATGTGATCCTCGATACCCCACTGGCAAAAGTGGGCGGCAAAGGGCTCTTTGTGAAAGAGCTTGAGCTGGCATTACTGGAAAAACGAGCCGATATCGCCGTTCACTCAATGAAAGATGTTCCCGTCGATTTTCCTGAAGGCCTGGGGCTGATGACCATTTGCGAGCGCGAAGATCCACGCGATGCTTTCGTCTCCAATCACTATGCCTCGCTGGACGATTTACCGGCTGGCAGCATTGTCGGCACTTCCAGCCTGCGACGTCAGTGCCAGATTGCCGAACACCGCCCCGATTTAGAGATTCGTTCGCTGCGTGGCAACGTCGGTACGCGCCTGGGTAAACTGGATAACGGCGATTACGACGCGATTATTCTGGCCGTCGCCGGTCTGAAACGTCTGAAACTTGACGAACGCATTCGACAGGCGATGCCGCCTGAGCAATCATTACCGGCAGTCGGCCAGGGTGCCGTCGGCATCGAATGTCGCCTTGATGATGACGTTACGCGCACACTCCTCGCACCGCTTAATCATGCCGAGACCGCGACGCGTGTGCTGGCGGAACGCTCTATGAACACCCGCCTGGAAGGCGGCTGCCAGGTTCCGATTGGCAGCTATGCCGAACTGAACAACGGCGAGTTGTGGCTACGCGCGCTGGTTGGCGCGCCTGATGGCTCGCAGATGGTTCGCGGCGAACGACGCGGCAAGCCCGAAGACGCCGAGCGCATGGGCGTGGAGCTCGCCGAAGAGCTACTGAACAACGGCGCTCGCGCGATCCTCACCGCCGTCTACAACGGAGAGAAGCCCGAATGAGTATCCTGGTCACCCGCCCGTCTCCAAAAGGAGAAGAATTAGTGAGCCGTTTGCGCACACTGGGGCGAGTGGCCTGGAGCTTTCCGCTGATTGAAATCACCCCCGGCCGCGAACTGGCGGTACTCTCCCCCGCACTGGACGCTCTGCGCACCGGCGATCTACTCTTTGCATTATCACCACATGCCGTGTCATTCGCGCAGGCTCAATTACAACAGCAGGGGCGAATCTGGCCGTCGCAGCCGGGCTATTTCGCCATTGGCCGCAGTACGGCATTAGCGCTGCATCAGGTTAGCGGTATAAACGTGCGCTATCCTTTGGATCGGGAAATCAGTGAAGTCTTGCTACAATTACCTGAATTACAAAACATTGCAGGTAAAAAAGCGTTAATTTTACGCGGCAATGGCGGGCGGGAACTGTTAGGCGACGCGCTGGCAGAACGCGGCGCAAAGGTGACATTCTGTGAATGTTATCAACGCTGTGCAGTCCATTACGATGGCGCGGAAGAAGCGATGCGCTGGCAAAAACGCGGGGTGTCGACCCTTGTCGTCACCAGCGGGGAGATGTTACACCAACTTTGGGCACTCATTCCGCAATGGTATCGCGAGCACTGGTTGCTACGTTGCCGTGTGCTGGTTGTCAGTGAGCGTCTTGCACAACTGGCCCGGGAGCTGGGCTGGCAGGAAATTCAGGTTGCCGATAGCGCTGACAACGATGCGCTGCTGCGCGCACTACAATAACTTCAAAACTGGAAGCCATAATGACGGATCAAAAAGAAAACTCCGCCGTGGTTGAAGAGACCAGGGAGGCCGTGGAAACCACGCCACAGTCAGAAGCACAAAAACCCGATTCCGCAGAGAAAAAAGGCGGAGGCGCAAAAACCAGCCTGGTACTGAGCGCTGTGGCAATTGCGATTGCTCTGGCGGCAGGCGTTGGATTATATGGCTGGGGAAAACAGCAGGCCGTAAACCAGAGCACCGCTAACGACACCTTAGCCAATCAGTTAGTCACGCTGCAAAAAGCGCAGGAAAGCCAGAAAAGTGAATTTGACGCGCTGCTGAAACAGCAGGCTGCGCAGCTTGCCGAGGCGCAGAATCAGCGCGACACGCTGGCAAAACAACTGGATGAAGTGCAGCAAAAAGTGGCGGCGATTTCCGGCACCGATGCGAAAACCTGGCTGCTGGCTCAGTCCGACTTCCTCGTGAAGCTGGCCGGCCGCAAGCTGTGGAGCGATCAGGACGTCACCACCGCCGCCGCGCTGCTAAAAAGCGCCGATGCGAGCCTGGCTGACATGAACGACCCCAGCCTGATTAGCGCCCGCCGTGCGATCACCGAAGATATCGCAAGCCTCGGCGCGGTATCCCAGGTGGACTACGACGGCATCATTCTGAAAGTGAACCAACTGGCTAATCAGGTGGATAATCTGCGCCTGGCAGACAACAACACCGACGACTCTCCGATGGATTCCGATAGCGATGAGCTTTCCAGTTCAATTGGCGAGTGGCGCGTAAATCTGCAAAAAAGCTGGCAGAACTTTATGGACAGCTTTATTACCATCCGCCGCCGCGATGAAACCGCCGTACCACTGCTGGCACCGAATCAGGACGTCTACCTGCGCGAGAACATTCGCTCACGCCTGCTGGTCGCAGCACAGGCCGTACCGCGTCATCAGGAAGAGACTTACAAGCAGGCGCTGGATAACGTCTCAACATGGGTTCGCGCTTATTACGACACAGATGATGCTACAACCAAAAGCTTCCTTGAAGATGTCGATAAACTCAGCCAGCAGAGCATCACCATGAACGTACCGGAAACGCTGCAAAGCCAGCCGATTCTGGAAAAACTGATGCAGACGCGCGTGCGTAATTTGATGGCGCAACCTGCGGCTGCCGCTCCGGCCCCACAGGCTGAAGCCCCTGCGCCAGCCGCGCCTGAAGGAGAGTAATTATGTTAAAAGCCTTATTACTCTTCGCACTGCTGATCGCCGGGATCGTCGTCGGCCCAATGATCGCCGGACACCAGGGTTATGTGTTGATCCAGACGGATAACTATAATGTTGAAACCAGCGTCACCGGGTTAGTGATCATTATGATCCTCATCATGGTCGTGCTGTTTGCCCTTGAGTGGCTGCTGCGCCGCATCTTCCGTACTGGCGCGCATACCCGCGGCTGGTTTGTTGGCCGTAAACGCCGTCGTGCGCGCAAGCAAACAGAGCAGGCGTTACTCAAACTGGCCGAAGGTGATTACCAGCAGGTTGAGAAGCTGATGGCGAAAAATGCCGATCACGCAGAACAGCCGGTAGTGAACTATCTTTTAGCCGCCGAAGCTGCCCAACAGCGCGGCGATGAAGCCCGAGCCAATCAGCATTTGCAGCGCGCAGAAGAGAATGCGGGTAATGATTTGATCCCGGTGGAAATCACTCGCGTTCGTCTGCAACTGGCGCGTAATGAAGACCATGCCGCCCGCCACGGCGTTGATAAGCTACTGGAAATTACCCCGCGTCATCCGGAAGTGCTGCGTCTTGCCGAGCAGGCTTACATCCGCACCGGCGCGTGGAGTTCGCTGCTGGATATTATCCCATCAATGGCGAAAGCGAACGTCGGCGATGAAACCCATCGCGCCGCCCTGGAGCAACAGGCGTGGATTGGTTTAATGGATAAAGCGCGCGCAGATGAAGGTAGCGAAGGGCTACGCGACTGGTGGAAAAACCAGAGCCGCAAAACGCGCCATGAAGTGCCGTTGCAGGTGGCAATGGCAGAGCACCTGATTGAATGCGACGATCATGATATGGCGCAGCAGATCATCATCGACGGCCTGAAACGTCAGTATGACGATCGCCTGGTCATGCTAATCCCGCGTCTGCGTACAAATAATCCGGAACAACTGGAAAAAATATTACGTCAGCAGATCAAGAGCGTCGGCGACAGGCCGTTATTGTGGAGCACACTTGGGCAATCGCTGATGAAGCACGGCGAGTGGCAGGAGGCGAGCCTCGCCTTCCGCGCGGCCATCAAGCAGCGCCCGGATGCCTACGATTACGCCTGGCTCGCGGATACCCTTGACCGCCTGAAAAAACCGGAAGAGGCCGCGGCCATGCGCCGTGATGGGTTGATGCTTACGTTGCAGAATAACCCGCCGCAATAATCTCATCTCAGGGGGCCATCCGGCCCCCTTTTTTTAGCCATAAAAAAACGCCTGCTCACAGGAGCAGGCGTTAAAACAGGTCTTTATGACAACAATGGGTGCTTCACTCAACGTTATGTCCATGGTGTCTGATGAGGCCTGAGCGACATCTGTCATCGGACGATAAGCACCGTAAACGGCTCTGCGTCATTCCTGAGTTTATGAGGCCCAAAGGCGAGCATAAGAGATGGAATGAGCATCTACGGCGCGCATTATTGCACACACTTTGACACAAAGACATCTACTTTATTAAGGATTGGGAATTTTCTGCTCAAACTGTCAGCAGGTAGATTTACATCATCGTATTCAGGGTATTGAAGGAAAACGAGGGAAGTACAGACACGCAGAAAACAAAAAACCCCGCCGAAGCGGGGTTCAAAATTGGTCGGCGAGAGAGGATTCGAACCTCCGACCCACTGGTCCCAAACCAGTTGCGCTACCAAGCTGCGCTACTCGCCGAAATACTGCTTTTTGAATTTTTAGTTCAATCTTTAAAGTCGTGGTGCGAGGGGGGGGACTTGAACCCCCACGTCCGTAAGAACACTAACACCTGAAGCTAGCGCGTCTACCAATTCCGCCACCTTCGCATTGTCACAACTTTTAAATAATGGGGTGGCTAATGGGATTCGAACCCACGACAACTGGAATCACAATCCAGGGCTCTACCAACTGAGCTATAGCCACCACTACAAAACTTTTTACGCGGTTATCAAAACCACCGCAGCTCCAGCACCGGGTAAATGGTGCGCCCGACAGGATTCGAACCTGAGACCTCTGCCTCCGGAGGGCAGCGCTCTATCCAGCTGAGCTACGGGCGCTTAGCGCCGTTGCGGGGTCGGATATTACGGACTTCCCACCCCGCTGTCTAGTGCCTTTTTAAAGAAAATTACCGTTTGCTCATGGTTTGTGCGTTTTGTCGCTTATTTCTCCACTTTCTGGATATCAACACCGCGATTCAGGCCAAAAACTTTATAAACCAGCGTGACACCCAGTAAAAAGAGAATGCCGACAAACAGTGACATGCGCGTATCTTCGTTGATTCCCATACCAATCAGCACACAAACCAGGAACGCCATCGTTAAATAATTCGCCCATGGGAAGAGCAGAGAGCGGAACGGATGGCTGGCAATCGCCTCTTTATGCGCGCGACGGAAGCGAATCTGGCTAATCAGAATGACGAACCACGGCACCATCCCCGGCAGGACGCTGGCGCTATAGACATACACGAACACGCGCTGTGGATTAGGGATGATGTAGTTGAGGCAGGAGCCAATCAACAGAATCACAATCGAGAGCGCCACACCCGCCGCCGGAACCCCGCTGCGCGACACCTTCGCCATCGCTGCCGGAAGCTGACGGTTCTTTGCTAATGCATAAAGCATACGCCCACAGCTATACATTCCGCTGTTGCAGCCGGAAAGCGCCGCTGTCAGCACCACAAAGTTGATGATCCCCGCGGCTGCGGTGATCCCTATTTTGGCGAAGGTCAGAACGAATGGGCTACCGTTGGTGCCGATTTCGTTCCACGGGAAGATAGTCACGATGACAAAAATCGCGCCGACATAGAAAATCAGGATACGCCACAACACTTTACCCACCGCGCTGCGCAGCGTCACCTGCGGGTTTTTCGCTTCGCCTGCGGTCATGCCGATTAGCTCAACGCCCTGGTAAGAGGCGACAACAATACAGAGCGCGGTCAGAAAACCTTTCCAGCCGCCCGCAAAGAAGCCACCGTGCGCCGTCAGGTTTTCGAAACCGATGGAGTGGCCACCGTTGCCGAAACCAAAGAAGATTACGCCAAGGCCAATCACAATCATCACAATGATGGTGGTGACTTTAATCATCGCGAACCAGAACTCGATTTCACCATACAGACGTACTGCCGCCAGATTCGCAATCGCCACCAGACCGACGGCAATCAGCGCGGGTATCCACTGCGCTATCTCCGGGAACCAGAACTGCACGTAGACGCCAATGGCGGTGATTTCCGAGATCCCCACGGCCATCCACATAAACCAGTAGGACCAGGCCGTGAGATAGCCAAAGAAGGGACTCATATAGCGGTGCGCGTAAACGGCGAACGAGCCGGTTACAGGTTCGATGAACAGCATCTCACCCATTGAACGCATGATGAAAAAGACGAATACCCCGGCCAGAATATAGGCCAGCAGCACCGACGGCCCCGCCCACTTCAGCGTGCTCGCCGCCCCCATAAACAGGCCGACACCAATGGTGCCGCCAAGGGCGATTAATTCGATGTGACGGGCTTCCAGACCGCGCTGGAGCTCCGGTTGTTTCTCTGCCATAAATCCTCTTGTGTTTGCATGGTTCCGGCCATTGCCGGTTATTTTTATGTGTAAAACGACTGACGCTTACAGGTAGGGGGATATCAAAAAACCGACGGATTTTCCATCAAGGGGGGGAATGGTTTAACAATTTTTGATAAATGGCAAATAAAGTATTAGATATGTGAATGAAATGCACAAATATTGCGCATTCATTCACATTCAGGCAGGGTTATAGCTGATTCGTGTAATGCCAGCGCAAATAGCGCAGCAGGCGAAGCTGGCGGGTAATACGGCTCGGCTGGGACAGCAAGCGATAGAGCCACTCCAGTCCCAGTTTCTGCCAGAACTTCGGCGCACGTTTTACATGACCGGTGAAAACATCGTAGGTACCGCCTACCCCCATATAGAGCGCATCCGGATAGATTTCGCGGCTGTCGCGCATCAGGATCTCCTGCTTCGGCGAGCCCATCGCGACGGTGACGATTTTCGCCCCACTCTCGCGAATACGCTCGAACAGCGCCTGGCGCTGTTCCGGCTGAAAATAGCCGTCCTGCGTACCAACCAGATTCACATTCCACTGTTGACGCAGCTTCGCTTCCGTCTGCGCCAGCACGTCTGGTTTGCCGCCTACCAGGAAGACCGGCGTGCCTTCTCTGCCCGCACGTTCCATGAGGGCTTCCCAGAGATCGGCTCCGGCAACACGTGAAACGTCAGCCTGCGGGTACTTCTTGCGTACCGAACGTACCACGCTGATACCATCGGCATATTTGAACTCCGCCGCGTCGATAAGCGTGCGAACTTCAGCGTTATCCTCGGCGGTCAGCATTTTCTCGGCGTTAATCGCCACCAGCGTACCGCTCTTTAGCTGCCCATCGGCATACAGAAAATCCAGCGCGTGTTGCATGTTGCGCCAGCCGATAAGCTTCAGACCACGCAGCTCGTAGATTGGCGCGGTATGTGAATCAGTCATGAGTATCCTTTTCAAACATGCTTAAGCTGCTTAAAACGCTGGTGAATCAGCCCCGCGCTTTCAAACAGCCAGTACAACAGTTTTGCCACCAGTAAACAGAGGCCAAAAACAACCAGGAAGAAAACCACGCGCGAAACGAATGAATCCAGCCCTTCCCTTGCCAGCACGATCATATTGAAGATAGCGCCAAAACAGAAACTGTGCAGGATCGCCGCCTTATAGCGGTTAGTCTCTTCATTGCCGAGCATGTAGAGCCAGTCAAACCATTTGATAATCAGCCCAACCACTACTGCGCCAAGGGGAATAAACCACACGCCGCCCATTACCACCAGCGAACCAATCAGCGTTGGAGAGATCGCCAGCCCGGAGTGGTTATTCAGTACTTCCCAGGTGAAGTAGTTAGCGGTATTAAGCACAATGCCTGGGCGGTCAGGCCAGAGCCAGGTCGGAATAAAGACGTAGAAATCGCGGGCAATCGGCGCCAGCCCCTGAAAATCGATTTTGTCGTAATTCTGCAACAGCAGTGCCAGGTTTTCCCACGGCGAGAAGGTGTCACGCGTTAGATAAAGGAAGGTATAAAACGCTTCATCGCCGCTCACGCTCATGCCATAGCGCTTCAGTGCCAGCCAGAACATACCGACAATCCCCATTACGCCCGCCGCGACCAGCATCCACAAAGAGATCCAGCCGCGAATAATGCCGATAAACAGGAAGATGGCGAAGGCGATGATAATATTCGCACGCGTACCGCCGACAATGGCGTAAGTCAGTAAGCCAAAGGCCACGGTGCTGAGCAGAAAGAAGATCCACGCTTTCCAGCCTGGGCGCAGGAAGTAGACCACCAGCATCGCCGGAATAAAGAAGTAAAAGAAGCGTTTAAGCGCCACGCCGGAGACTTCACTGGAGAAAATCTGGCTGTAGGAGTGCAGCTTAAACAGCAGAAAGCCGTTGTGCATAAAGAAGATGCCAACCGTCAGCAACGCCAGCCCCATCAGCAGCATCCACGCAAGGTGAGTTTCGACCCGGTTCATGGTGAATAGCGGCCTGCGGGGAGTGGTGGCAGAGGCCGGACGTAGACGCGTTTTATAGCTAACGTAGTACACGGCGTAAAAACAAACCGAGGCCAGTAGCGTTTGCAGCAGAACATCCGGCGGCGCGACACCCACGTCGAAGCGGAACACCAGCGTACAGGTGAGCGGGAAGCCGAAGAAAAAAGTCAGCAAGAACAGCAGTGAAAAGAATACGTTGAAATTAAATCGCACCCGGCGAAATTCAAACCAGGTGAGGGTGCCAATAAACAGGGACGATAGTAACCAGACGACAAACAGCCCGCTAAATTGCATTTCCGTCATGTCGGCTCTCCCGCGGCTAAGCGCAGAGCGCGGTGCCAGGGCTCAAGGTAGTTCGGGCTGAAGAAGACAATCGCATTTTTATCCACCAGCGCCAGTTGGCGTTGTGCTTCGCGTACCACGCTCTCATCCAATACATCTTCGGTAAACAGCACCGGGATGTGCTGCTCAGCCATGTCCTGCCAGAACGGATTCTGACGGTTAAGCACACAGGGCACTCCCGCCTGAATCAACAAACAAAGGGTGCCGATCCCCTGCTGACGGGCAAATATAAAGTAGCCCAGGTCACAGCGGCGTAATAGCGTCATATAGTCGTCAAATTCCATCTTTTCGCTGAGGATTTGCAGATTTTTGTCGCTAAACAGCGCCAGCCCCGCTTCGCGCACGTCGTTGATATAGGCGTCGTTACTGGCGGGATAACCCATTGGCACAATCACGTTAACCGTATCGCCAAACTGTTGATGAACCGCTTTCAGCGCCGCAATGTGTTCATTGCTGCGATCGCCCGAGTTACCGACCAGAATAGTGAGTTTGCCGCTATGGGGGGCTTGCGGCGCTAACGTATTAAGCGCGGGATCCATTCGCGTCGGGAAGTAGAGCAGTTCGCCTGACACACGCGGATGCAAACGGGCGAAATAGCTAAGGTCGCCGCGGGTTGCGAACACCCGCCCCACTCGACCCTGAGCCATGCGCCGGAGCGGGTAGAACAGGCGGAATTTCACGCCTCGGGAAACCTCATAAAGATCGGCCCCCCAGATGTGCCAGTTAAACTGCTCGGGTTTTATCCCACCGCTCAACAAAGCCAGCCACAGGCCAGTATTGAACTGGCCGTGGAAAAAGAAACGCTGTTCCCGAGACGTTTTCGCCCGCGCTACCACCGCTTTCGCAAGCGTCGCTTTATCGGGATAACGCTCAATGGTAAGCGCAGGGAATGCCGCCGCCAGGTCTTCGTCGCGACTCACCACCATAAACCGACGGGCATGCTCGCTTGTGCCTGCCAGCTCTTCAGCGAAGAACCGCAGCACGGTCTGGTTGTGGTGAGGGATATCCGATCCCAGTACGTGTATCAGTGCTGTCATAGCCGTTTACGCCAGATTAAAAACGCGCCGCAACAAAGGGCGAAATAAACAATATAAGTCGCCATATAGGCTTGTGCCGCTCCCAGCGCGCCATGTGCCGGGATCAGCCAGTGAGAAAACGCGGTGAGCAACGTAAACTGGCTGATTTCCGCAAGGATATACAGGCGCAGCGACGCTTTGGCAATCACCAGATAGCCGAAAACGTATGCGCCAACTTTCAGTACATCCCCCACCAGTTGCCACGCGAACAGGTCGCGCATGGCCGCAAACTTCGCCGAAAAGAGCAGCCAGATGGCGAAATCACGCAACAACCAAACGCTCAAGCTCGCCGCCGCAACCGCGGGCAACACGAATTTCAGAGAACGGATGATTTCGCGGGTGATCTCCGATTTTCCCGTCAGACGAGATAATGTTGGCAACAAATAGACGCTAAACGAGGCGGTAATAAATTGCAGGTAGGCGTCGGAGATACTGCTGACACCCTGCCAGATCCCCACTTCATCCCAGCTATAGTGCGCCGCCATCAGGTTTCGCATCATCACGTAGGCCACGGGCAGCGTCACCGACGTGATAAGCGCCATCAGGGTGAATTTCCCCAATTGCCCGGCAAACCATTTATCCCACTGCGGCTTCAGGTATCCCCATGGGATAGTACCGCGCCGCGCCAACATGAACGCCGCTGGAATCACAATCAAGGCAGGAACCAGCGCCAGGCCGAGCAGCGCCCCCTGATAACCGCCAAGGCGATAACAGGCGTAATAGGCAACAACACCGATGAAACTGCCGGCAATCAGCGAAAGCGCATTACCTGCCGCGTCGCGAAAGCCCTTCATCAACGCCAGCAGCAGGTTAGCCCACGCGATACCCATCTGCACCAGCGCCACCAGGCGAACCAGCCCCTGATACTCTGTATGACCAAACAGGGCCTGGCTTATTGGCGCGGCTGCCAGCAGGAAAAGAAGAGCCAGTAATGTGGAGAAACCAAGCACCATCGCTGATGACGTGCCGACAACCTTACGCAATTGCGTCGGGCTATCATGATGTTCAGCAACAAATTTGGTGACGCCGTTGAAAATCCCCGCCCCCGCCAGTACGCCTAGCACGGTCACAAGCTGGCGGAAGTTGCCCGCCTGACCAACGCCCGACGGCCCAAACGACACTGCCAGCAGTTTGACCACCAGCAGGCCGACGCCAATTTTTACCAGCGTGGACGCGGCAGTCCACACGGAAGCTTTAGCCAGCGACATCTCAGGCGAAGTAGTTCAGTAGAGTATTGATCACCGTGCGCTGATTAACCGCAGCCAGGTTATAGAACAACGGTAAACGGAGCAAACGCTCACTTTCCTGAGTGGTGAAGCGATCTTCACCATGGAACTCACCGAACTTCTCACCCGCCGGGCAGGAGTGCAGCGGAATATAGTGGAAGACCGCCAGAATCTCCGCTTCTTTCAGGAAGGCGATAAGCTGACTACGATCCTCGTTATCGCGCAGTTTGATATAGAACATATGTGCATTGTGGCCACAGTTTTCCGGCACCGATGGTAGTTCAATGCGCCCGGCTTTCGCCAGAGGTTCCAGCGCGTCGTAATAGGTTTGCCACAGCGCCAGACGCTGCTGGTTAATACGTTCCGCCGCTTCCAGTTGCGCCCACAGGTAGGCAGCCTGCAAATCGGACATCAGGTAGCTGGAACCAATGTCACGCCAGGTGTATTTATCCACCAGACCACGGAAAAACTGGCTGCGGTTGGTACCTTTTTCACGGATGATCTCCGCCCGCTCCACCAGCGCTTTGTCATTTATCAGCGTCGCCCCGCCTTCACCACCCGCGGTATAGTTTTTAGTTTCGTGGAAACTAAAGCAGCCGATGTGACCGATAGAACCCAGCGCACGGTCTTTGTAGGTCGACATCACGCCCTGCGCGGCATCTTCCACCACAAACAGATTATGCTTTTTGGCGATCGCCATAATGGTGTCCATTTCACAGGCCACACCAGCGTAATGCACCGGCACAATCGCGCGCGTTTTATCGGTGATCGCCGCTTCAATTAGCGTTTCGTCGATATTCATGGTGTCTTTACGCACATCCACAAAGACGATTTTCGCCCCACGCAGGACGAACGCATTGGCAGTAGAAACAAAGGTGTAGCTGGGCATGATGACTTCATCGCCAGCCTGGATGTCCAGCAGCAGCGCCGCCATTTCAAGCGAAGCAGTGCAGGATGGCGTCAGCAGCACTTTGGCGCTACCAAAACGTTGCTCCATCCACTGCTGGCAGCGACGGGTAAAGCCACCGTCACCGCAAAGTTTGCCGCTGCCCATCGCGGATTGCATATAGTCGAGTTCGGTTCCCACCACCGGCGGGGCGTTAAATGGAATCATGGTGTCACCTGTATAACCAGTATGCGGTGCTGACAATGTTCGCCCCGCTTTGAATGTAGCGTTTCAGTGCCGCGGTATTGCCGATTTGTGTCGCAACCCGCAGCGTCGACAGACCGCGCATCCGCGCCCAGCAAATTGCCGCCTGCATTAATTCTTCCCCCGCACCGCGCCCGGCCAGCAAGCCAATACGCGCATCGGTGGCATTTAGCTCGCGCAGAGATACAAACGCGCGAATATCACCGTTATCATGACGAAAAACCAGACACTGGTGATCAAAAGTCCCTTTGACCGCATTTTCAATCCATTGAGCGTAGAAACGCCCGCTGGCATCAACGGCATACCACGGTGCGCGAAAGCGGCTTTGAGAAAACGCCTGTGCCGCAAGCGAGCGAAGCGGAGGGATATCGTTATCGGAGGCTATCTCTGCGTGCGGATCGGTTACGGCCGTCACTGCCAGCGCCAGATCCACCTCGCCCTCCACCAGTTGAAAGCCAAGCTGTTGCAGAGCGTCCAGCCTCTGTGTCTGATGGGTGGCAATTTTTGCCTGCACGCGCGACCAACCGTTTAGCGACGCCGTCGTCAATAGCGCCGCCTGTTCGTCAAAGCGAACCATCGCGCTGTTGATGCCGAAGAACTGGTTTTCCCAGTTCAGCGGTTCAATACTGGCGCGGACGGGCACGGAGAAGCTCCAGCAGATATTGGCCATAGCCCGTTTTGGCGAGCTGAGCGGCGGCGCGTTTAACGCCTTCATCGTCCAGCCAACCGTTACGCCAGGCGATCTCTTCCAGACAGGCGATTTTGAACCCCTGCCGTTTTTCAACTGTCTGCACGAACATGCTCGCTTCAATCAGGCTGTCGTGCGTGCCGGTATCAAGCCAGGCAAAGCCACGTCCCAGCAGCTCGACGGTGAGTTTTCCCTCTTCCAGGTACATCTGGTTGATAGAGGTAATCTCCAGCTCGCCGCGCTCGGAAGGTTTGACCCGTTTCGCATACTCCACCACATTGCTGTCGTAGAAATAGAGACCGGTTACCGCCCAGTTAGATTTTGGCTGCTTCGGCTTTTCTTCCAGCGAAAGCGCGCGGAAGTTGTCGTCAAATTCCACCACGCCGAAACGTTCCGGATCCATCACCTGATAACCAAAGACCGTTGCGCCCTCGGTTCGCGTAGCGACGCTGCGCAATTTCGGACTAAAGCCCTGACCGAAGAAGATGTTATCGCCCAACACCAGGCAAGAAGGCTCGCCATTGAGGAAGGTTTCGCCAATGATAAACGCCTGCGCCAGCCCATCCGGGCTCGGTTGTTCTGCATATTCGAGATGAATACCGAACTCGCTGCCGTCGCCCAGCAGGCGCTGGAAGTAGCCTTTATCTTCAGGCGTGGTAATAATCAGAATGTCGCGGATGCCTGCCAGCATCAACACTGACAGCGGATAGTAGATCATCGGCTTATCATAAACAGGCAGTAGCTGTTTCGATACGCCGCGCGTAATAGGGTGCAGGCGAGTACCCGACCCACCAGCCAGAATAATACCTTTCATCCGTTTTCTCCTCCGGGTTAACCCTTCAGACCTAAACGTTCGCCCTGATAGCTGCCGTCCTGCACCTGTTTCCACCAGGTTTCGTTGGCAAGATACCATTGCACGGTTTTGCGCATTCCGCTCTCGAATGTCTCTTCAGGCACCCAACCCAGTTCACGTTCAATTTTCGACGCGTCGATTGCATAACGCAGGTCGTGCCCCGGACGGTCGGCAACATAGGTGATGAGATCGCGATAGTGTGCAACACCCTGCGGCTTCTGCGGCACCAGTTCTTCGAGCAGAGCACAAATAGTCTCGACCACCTCAAGGTTTTTACGCTCGTTATGGCCGCCGATATTGTAGGTTTCGCCTACGGCGCCTTCCGTCGCCACCCGATAAAGCGCGCGCGCATGGTCATCCACATACAGCCAGTCACGGATCTGCTGACCGTTGCCGTACACAGGAAGCGGTTTCCCTGCCAACGCGTTGAGGATCATTAACGGGATCAGCTTTTCCGGGAAGTGATACGGGCCATAGTTGTTGGAACAGTTGGTGATGAGCGTTGGCAGGCCATAGGTACGCAGCCATGCGCGCACCAGATGGTCGCTGCTTGCCTTCGAGGCGGAATAAGGGCTACTGGGGGCGTACGGTGTGGTTTCGGTAAAGAAATCATCAACGGAATGCAGGTCGCCATACACTTCATCGGTCGAGATATGATGGAAGCGAAACGCCGATTTCTTTTCATCTGCCAGCGTATTCCAGTAGCTTCTCGCCGCTTCCAGCAGCGTATAAGTGCCGACAATATTGGTTTCGATAAAAGCGGCCGGGCCATCAATAGAGCGGTCTACATGGCTTTCCGCCGCCAAATGCATCACCGCATCCGGCTGGTATTGGCCAAAGACGCGCGTGAGCGCCGCGCTGTCACAGATATCCACCTGCTCAAACGCAAAACGCTCGCTGCGAGCGACGGGGGCCAGAGACGCCAGGTTTCCCGCATAGGTCAGTTTATCGACCACCACGACGGCATCCGCCGTCTTTTCGATGATATGACGCACGACCGCCGAGCCGATAAAGCCGGCCCCGCCAGTGATCAGAATCCGTTTCAACGCCACACCCCTTTCGCATCCACAATAAAGGGCTGGGTCACGTTCCCGGCGGCGATGGCTTTAAATTCATTGTGATCAACCAGCATGACGATCACGTCGGCCTGAGCCAGCGCGTCGTCGGTAGAGACCAGCGAACACAGCCCATCGAGTTTTTTCGGCAACTGATGAATATTCGGTTCAACGACCAGTGTTTCACCGGCGTGCCACTGGGCAATCAGTTCGGCGATTTCCATTGCCGGGCTTTCGCGCAGATCGTCAATGTTAGGTTTGAACGCCAGACCGAAGCAGGCGATTTTCAGTTCGCTGGCGCGTTTGTTGGTCGCCGCCAGGCAATCCGCCACGTTGGCTTTGACCTGGTCAATCACCCAGAACGGTTTGTGATCGTTTACTTCGCGAGCGGTGCGAATCAGACGCGCCTGTTGCGGGTTCTGCGCCACGATAAACCACGGGTCGACGGCGATGCAGTGACCGCCCACTCCCGGGCCCGGTTGCAGGATGTTGACACGCGGATGGCGGTTCGCCAGGCGAATCAGCTCCCAGACGTTAATCCCCTGATCGGCGCAAATTAACGAGAGTTCGTTGGCAAAGGCGATATTAACGTCGCGGAAGCTGTTTTCCGTCAGCTTACACATCTCAGCCGTGCGGGCGTTGGTCACGACACATTCGCCTTCGAGGAAAATGTTGTACAGCTCGCTGGCGCGCGCAGAGCACACCGTCGTCATACCACCTATTACGCGGTCGTTTTTAATCAGTTCAACCATTACCTGCCCTGGCAACACACGCTCCGGGCAATAAGCAATGTTAATGTCAGCCTGTTCCCCTGCCTGTTGCGGGAAAGTGAGATCCGGACGTTGCGCAGCCAGCCAGGCAGCCATCTGTTCCGTCGCGCCAACTGGCGAGGTGGATTCAAGGATAACCAACGCGCCTTTTCTTAGTACTGGTGCAATCGACTTCGCTGCGGCTTCGACGTAAACCATATCCGGTTCGTGATCGCCTTTAAAGGGCGTCGGCACGGCAATCAGGTAGGCGTCGGCTTCAACAGGCGTCGTGGTCGCGCGCAGATGCCCCTCACTGACCGCTTTTTTCACCACTTTATCGAGGTCTGGTTCAACAATATGAATTTCGCCACGGTTAATCGTATCAACCGCCTGCTGGTTGATATCCACGCCGATGACCTCTTTTTGCCGGGAAGCAAAGGCCGCCGCAGTAGGGAGGCCAATATAGCCAAGACCAATTACCGAGATGGTAGAGAAACTCATAGCGTTACCTGATTATTTTTAAGGGCTGATAAGATACGTTCGCATGCCTGGCCGTCACCATACGGGTTGTGTGCGCGGCTCATCGCCTGATATTCGTTTTCATCGTGCAACAAGCGCGACACTTCTTCGACAATTCGACGGCTGTCGGTGCCCACCAGGCGTACTGTGCCGGCATCAATCGCTTCCGGGCGTTCGGTGGCGTCACGCATCACCAGTACCGGTTTACCCAACGACGGCGCTTCTTCCTGAATCCCGCCCGAGTCGGTGAGGATCAGCCAGGTGTGGTTCATCAGCCAGACAAACGGCAAATAGTCCTGTGGCTCAATCAAAATGACATTTTCCACATGGCCCAGAATACGGTTCACCGGCTCGCTGACGTTCGGGTTGAGATGCACCGGGTAGACAATTTGCACATCCGGATGGGTGGAAGCAATTTCGGCTAATGCGTGGCAGATGTGCTCAAAACCGCGACCAAAACTCTCGCGGCGATGGCCGGTAACCAAAATCATCTTTTTGCCGTTCGCTAAAAAAGGATAGCGCTGTGACAGCTCACTGCGCAGCGCTTCGTTGCTCAGTACGCGATCGCGTACCCAAAACAGCGCATCGATGACCGTGTTGCCGGTGACAAAAATACGCGTGTCAGCAATGTTCTCTTTCAGCAGATTCTGGCGCGACGTTTCCGTCGGTGCAAAATGGTACATCGCCAGATGCCCCGTCAGCGTGCGGTTAGCTTCTTCCGGCCACGGCGAGTAGAGATTACCGGTGCGCAACCCTGCTTCGACATGCCCTACGGGAATACGCTGGTAAAACGCCGCCAGGCTTGCGGCGGCCGTGGTGGTGGTATCGCCATGCACCAGCACGACGTCTGGCTTGAAAGATTCCAGAACTGGTTTTAACCCTTCCAGAATGCGGCAAGTAATTTCTGTCAGCCCCTGACCTGGACTCATGATATTGAGGTCGTAATCAGGAACGACAGAGAACAGATTTAGCACCTGATCGAGCATCTCGCGATGCTGTGCGGTGACACAGACCTTAGCCTCAAAATGAGGATCTCTTGCCAGCGCATGAACCAGAGGCGCCATTTTGATCGCCTCCGGACGCGTACCAAATACAGTCAGTACTTTCACATCGATTCTCTTCGATTAGATGAGACAGGCCCATCGTCCTTAATTATGACGATGCAGTTACTAGACACGACGACGCGTCAGCGCAACGCCCGCACCGACCAGCGCACCTACAATGCCCCACATTACCATCAGGAAAGCACGGCGTGGACTGGTGCGTTTTACAGGTTCTTCTGGTGTGCGCAAATAACGATATGTCTGAAAGCGCGGGTCAAGTGTTGGGCCAACGTTAAGCGTGTTGAGCATCGCGCGACCTTGATCATACTCCAGATCGTATGTCGGCCCGCTGGCCTGAAGGTTTTCCAGACGCGCCTGCAACATCGGACGGCCCAGCATGAATAGTTCGGAATCAGGCAGTTCTTCTGCGGGAACGTCGGTTTCACTGCGGGAGATATTATGTTGCTCCGCCACTTTGAGCGCGGACTCAACGCTATTAATGCGGCGTTTGAAAATGGTTTGCGCCACCTCTTCCTGGCGCTTCACCTGCGCTTTCATCTGAATAGTGCGCGCAGCCCAGGCGCCTTTAAGTTCATCATTCAGATGACCCGCCGCGCGCTGGCTGGCAAATGCAACATACTGACGTAGCAGATTGTTGGCATCCGGCGCGGTTTCCGCCGTCAGCTTCACACTGTCGCTTACGCTTTTAAGCACGTCGCCCGGCATGAATTGAATGTCGTTGATGAGTTCATCCAGCAACGCCGCATCGGCGCGAGAATTGCCTACCATGCGCTGCTTGTAGTAGTCGGTCTGCGACCAGAAATCGCGACGCGTATCCCAGGAGGCGAGT
Source organism: Pseudocitrobacter cyperus (assembly GCF_039889165.1). Lineage (NCBI taxonomy): Bacteria > Pseudomonadati > Pseudomonadota > Gammaproteobacteria > Enterobacterales > Enterobacteriaceae > Pseudocitrobacter > Pseudocitrobacter cyperus. The sequence continues at coordinate 71,587 of NZ_JAYMYY010000010.1, forward strand.
TGCATAATGAACTCTTTATATGCCTCATCCATTACCGAAGGCTGGATTGTGCCTGCCGGACTGGCTTTTGCATCAAGGTTGCGCAGGAATTGCTGCTGAGAATAGTACCCTCCCAGCATGTTCACGGTTGGGCGATCGGTTATCGCCGTAGCACTCCACTCCTGGCGAGCAAAGAAGGTGTAAATCAGCACAATGACGGCAAACAGCACCGCAAAGCCAATAATCCAACGCTTTCCCGACCACAACGTTCGAAACAGCCCGCGTATATCCAGCTCATTCTCAGCACTCTGTAACTGTGCTTTCGGTAATGGTTGTGTCATTACGTCCCCAGTTTTACTTGGTTAAGTTTTGTGTGTTGCCACTGCTGCGGCGCATGCGGCGCTTCACGCGTTTGATAAAACGCGCCACTTTCCACGCTCTTTTGATGCAGTAACCATACAGGAAAAAGGCGGCCAAAAATAATATCAGCATGGCCCATTCCGGCACGATATGAGTATACTCCGCAACCACGCCAATAGAGGCCAATAGCGCAGCGGCGAGCGTAATGAGAACAAACGCCTGACGGGATGTGAAGCCAGCACGCATAATCAGGTGATGGATGTGCTGGCGGTCTGGAGAGAACGGGCTCATGCCTTTGCGCAGGCGGCGATACATGATAGCCACCATATCCATCAGTGGGATGGCAATAATCCACAATGCCGTGACCGGGCTAATCGGGTGACGCTGGCCCTGGGTCGTTTCCAGCAGGATCCAGATGACAGTAAAGCCTATCAGCGTACTGCCTGCATCGCCCATAAAGACTTTGTAGCGGCGACCCAGAATACCGAGGTTGAGCATAATATAAGGCAGGATGGCGGCGATCATCGCGAAACACCACATCGCCAGGCTCGTCTGCCCGTCAAACCAGAGGATGAACCCCATCGCCGCAAAAGAGACGCAGGAGAGTCCGCCCAACAGGCCATCAATGCCATCTACCATGTTAAAGGCGTTAATCGCAGCCCACACGGCAAACAGCGTCAGGAAGAAACCGAACGGCCCGAGTACCAGTTCCCAGGAGCCGAAGATATAGCCGAGACTACTGAGGTAGAGCTTACCAACGACCATCATCACAATGCCGATGAGCGCCTGAATGGTGGCGCGAATCTTCACACTGATGTCAAAGCGGTCATCGAGCGCACCGATAAAGACCAGTACGCCAGCACAAGCTAAATAGAGTTCAGCATGAGGAATGTAATAATCAACGATACCGAAGGTGAAGCAGATCCCTGCATACACTGAAATTCCGCCGACCAGAGGGATTAATCCCTGGTGACGCTTACGGTAGTTAGGTTTGTCCACTAAACCCACTTTTTTCGCCGCTTTGCGCGCAAAAAAGAGAAACAGGGTCGTGAACAAGAAAATACTGATCAGATCAGCACCGACGGTCAGCAAACTCACAATATATACTCGCAGAGAATATTAATAGTGAAAGTATACCCACGATAGGCCTTCATCAGAAGAGGAAGTCGGATGAGATTTGTTGAAAATCGACTGATTTACAACCAATTCTACAATCAAATCCATCCTGCCGCCGTAAAGGATAACTATCAGTTATATATTCGTTATTAATTTATGGTTCCGACACACAAACAAAAACGCCACGCTTCCGCGTGGCGTTTTTCTACTCAACGATGTTTACGAACGTTTCATCATGTCGAAGAAATCGTCGTTGGTTTTAGTCATCGCCAGTTTGTTAATGAGAAATTCCATCGCATCGATTTCGCCCATCGGGTGAATGATTTTGCGCAGGATCCACATTTTCTGCAGCTCTTCCTGAGTGGTGAGCAGCTCTTCTTTACGGGTACCGGAACGGTTGTAGTCGATAGCAGGAAAGACGCGTTTTTCAGCAATCTTACGAGAGAGGTGCAGTTCCATGTTGCCTGTACCTTTAAACTCTTCGTAGATAACTTCGTCCATTTTAGAACCCGTATCGATAAGCGCCGTGGCGATGATGGTCAGGCTGCCGCCCTCTTCCACGTTACGTGCCGCACCGAAGAAGCGCTTCGGACGGTGCAGGGCGTTAGCGTCCACACCACCGGTCAGGACTTTACCGGAAGCCGGTACCACGGTGTTGTAGGCACGCGCCAGACGGGTGATGGAGTCGAGCAGGATGATCACGTCTTTCTTGTGCTCAACCAGGCGTTTCGCCTTCTCAATAACCATTTCCGCAACCTGAACGTGGCGAGATGCCGGTTCGTCAAAGGTAGAAGCTACCACTTCACCTTTAACCAGACGCTGCATCTCGGTCACTTCTTCCGGACGTTCGTCGATCAGCAACACCATCAGGACGCAGTCCGGGTGGTTGTAGGCGATGCTCTGCGCGATGTTCTGCAGCAGCATGGTTTTACCGGCTTTCGGCGGCGCGACGATCAGGCCACGCTGACCACGACCGATTGGAGAGGCCAGATCCAGCACACGTGCAGTTAAGTCTTCGGTAGAACCGTTACCACGTTCCATACGCAGACGAGAGTTTGCGTGCAGCGGGGTCAAGTTCTCGAACAGGATCTTGTTGCGCGAGTTTTCCGGCTTATCGTAGTTAACTTCGTTAACTTTCAACAGCGCAAAGTAACGCTCACCCTCTTTCGGAGGACGAATCTTACCAGAGATGGTATCACCTGTGCGGAGGTTGAAACGGCGGATTTGGCTGGGAGAAACGTAGATGTCATCAGGACCGGCGAGGTAGGAGCTGTCTGCAGAGCGGAGGAAACCAAATCCATCCTGCAATATCTCCAGCACGCCATCACCAAAGATATCTTCGCCACTCTTCGCGTGCTGCTTCAGGATGGCAAAAATAATGTCCTGCTTGCGCATACGAGCCTGGTTTTCGAGGCCCATATTTTCGCCGAGAGTGATCAGCTCAGAAACCGGCGTATTCTTTAATTCGGTAAGATTCATAATGGTGTGGGTTCTTAAACTCGGGGTAATTCTCGAACTTAATGTTGTGAATGGTATGGCAGGGTCATCCATGCCTGTTTAAGGCCACCAACTCATGTCTGTTCGCTGTCTGGTCACAGGAAAGTACACAGAACTGAAACGACAAGACGGAAAGAGTGATAAGCCAGGAATCTGTCAACTTCACGCGTTGTACCAACGGGAAGTATCGGGTCGAACAAGATTCAAACAAAGATATGTTTAAAACGAAGTCAAAGTTAACTTAGCACGACTGAAGCCGGGCGTCCAGAGTTCCGCTCAAAATAGGAGCACTGAACGCCCTGAGTACTCTCTCTTACGCCAGGTTAGCGTCGAGGAACTCTTTCAACTGACCTTTGGACAGTGCGCCTACTTTGGTCGCCGCCACTTCGCCGTTTTTGAACAGCAGCAGAGTGGGGATACCACGGATACCATATTTCGGTGCAGTGCCCGGGTTCTGATCGATATTCAGTTTAGCCACGGTCAGTTTACCCTGATACTCGTCGGCGATTTCATCCAGAATCGGGGCGATCATTTTGCACGGACCACACCACTCTGCCCAGAAATCGACGAGTGTCAGCCCGTCAGCTTTGAGTACGTCCGTGTCAAAACTGTCGTCAGTCAGGTGAATAATTTTATCGCTCATATATAACTCCACAGGAATAAGCCTGGTGTGTTGTGTAGCATTAATCAACGACGTGTTGATTCTACTTTCGCCAACATTGGTTGACGTTATTTCACCGGATACGCTTTCTTAATGCAATAGTAAGCTGATATTCTACCACACTATGAGCAAAACACATTTAACAGAACAGAAGTTTTCCGACTTCGCCCTGCACCCAAAAGTGATTGAAGCCCTTGAAACTAAAGGGTTTCATAATTGCACGCCCATTCAGGCGCTCGCACTCCCGCTGACGCTGGCGGGTCGTGACGTTGCCGGGCAGGCGCAAACCGGTACCGGGAAAACGATGGCGTTCCTGACGTCAACGTTTCATTATCTTCTTTCTCACCCGGCAATTGCTGATCGCCAGGTGAACCAACCGCGCGCGCTGATCATGGCGCCGACGCGTGAGCTCGCCGTGCAGATCCACGCCGATGCAGAGCCGCTGGCTCAGGCAACTGGCCTGAAACTGGGGCTGGCTTATGGCGGCGATGGCTACGATAAGCAACTGAAAGTGCTGGAAAGCGGCGTTGATATTCTTATTGGCACCACGGGTCGTCTGATCGACTACGCCAAGCAAAACCACATTAACCTTGCGGCAATTCAGGTCATTGTGCTGGACGAAGCCGATCGCATGTACGATCTGGGCTTTATTAAAGATATCCGCTGGCTGTTCCGTCGTATGCCACCAGCCAACCAACGTCTGAACATGCTGTTCTCCGCCACCCTTTCATACCGTGTTCGCGAACTGGCGTTCGAACAGATGAACAACGCCGAATACGTTGAGGTCGAGCCTGAGCAGAAAACGGGCCACCGTATTAAAGAAGAGCTTTTCTATCCGTCTAACGAAGAAAAAATGCGTTTACTGCAAACGCTGTTAGAAGAAGAGTGGCCGGATCGCACCATCATCTTCGCCAACACCAAACACCGTTGTGAAGATATCTGGGGCAGCCTGGCAGCAGATGGCCATCGCGTAGGTCTGCTGACCGGCGATGTAGCGCAGAAAAAACGTCTGCGTATTCTCGAAGAATTTACCCGTGGCGACCTGGATATTCTGGTTGCGACCGACGTTGCCGCGCGTGGCCTGCACATTCCAGCCGTAACGCACGTCTTTAACTACGATCTTCCGGACGACTGTGAAGACTACGTTCACCGCATTGGCCGTACCGGTCGCGCGGGCGCTCGCGGTCATTCAATTAGTCTTGCCTGTGAAGAGTATGCCCTGAACCTGCCGGCAATCGAGACCTATATTGGTCACTCTATTCCGGTCAGCAAGTACAATCCCGATGCGCTGTTAACCGACCTGCCGAAACCATTACGTCTGACGCGAGTTCGTCAGGGCAATGGCCCACGCCGCTCTGGTGCGCCGCGTAACCGCCGTCGTTCAGGTTAAAGAATATGCCCAGCGCCACCTCGTTGTATGCAGCTATAGACCTTGGTTCCAATAGTTTCCATATGCTGGTTGTTCGTGAGGTGGCTGGAAGTATTCAGACGCTGACGCGCATCAAGCGCAAAGTCCGTCTGGCTGCGGGCTTGAGCAGCGATAATATTCTGTCAGCGGAAGCGATGGAGCGCGGGTGGCAATGCCTGCGCTTGTTTGCCGAGCGTTTGCAAGATATTCCCCAACCGCAAATCCGCGTTGTTGCCACTGCCACATTACGCCTGGCGGTCAATGCACAGACATTTCTCGATAAAGCGCAGGAAATCCTCGGCTGTCCGGTTCAGGTCATTCGCGGTGAAGAGGAAGCGCGCCTGATTTATCAGGGCGTGGCGCATACCACCGGTGGCGACGATCGTCGTCTGGTTGTCGATATCGGCGGAGCCAGCACCGAACTGGTCACCGGCAAAGGCGCACAAACCACCTCACTGTTCAGCCTATCGATGGGCTGCGTCACCTGGCTTGAGCGCTTCTTTACCGATCGTAACCTGGCGCAGGAAAATTTCGACGAGGCGGAAAAAGCCGCGCGTGAAGTTCTGCGCCCGGTTGCTGATGAACTGCGAACGCATGGGTGGAAAGTGTGCGTCGGTGCATCCGGTACCGTGCAGGCGTTACAGGAAATCATGATGGCGCAGGGCATGGACGAACGTATCACCCTTGCCAAACTTAAGCAGCTCAAACAGCGGGCAATTCAGTGTGGGCGCCTGGAAGAGCTGGAAATCGAAGGCCTGACGCTGGAACGCGCACTGGTTTTCCCCAGCGGGCTGGCGATTTTAATCGCCATTTTCACTGAGATGAATATTCAGTGCATGACCCTTGCCGGTGGTGCGCTGCGCGAAGGGCTGGTTTACGGCATGTTGCATCTGGCGGTGGATGAAGATATCCGTAGCCGCACACTACGTAACATCCAGCGTCGCTTCATCGTTGATACGGAACAGGCTGCACGCGTTTCTCAACTGGCCTCGCATTTTGCCGATGAGGTCAACACACAGTGGGATATTGAGCCGTTAAGCCGTGAACTGCTACTCAGTGCCTGCCATCTTCACGAAATTGGCCTGAGCGTCGATTTTAAGCAAGCACCGCAGCATGCGGCCTATCTGGTGCGTAATCTCGACTTACCCGGTTTTACGCCTGCGCAGAAAAAATTGCTGGCAACCCTGTTGCTTAACCAAACCAACGCTGTCGATCTCTCTTCACTGCATCAGCAAAATGCCGTACCGCCGCGCGTAGCCGAGCATCTGTGTCGCTTGTTGCGTTTGGCGATTATCTTCGCCAACCGTCGCCGTGACGACCTGCTGCCGGAGATTACACTAACGGCGAATGAAGAGACCATAACCCTGACGCTGCCGACCGGCTGGCTGGAAAAGCATCCGCTGGGCAAAGAGATTGTCGATCAGGAGTGCCAGTGGCAGAGCTACGTACACTGGCCGCTGGTTGTGCAGTAATCCCTGATTAGCCGGATGGCGCACTCATCCGGCTATTTTGCTTTCTTCTCCGCCATCATCGCGCGTATATTCGCCAGATGGCTTTGTCCCTTGTGCATTCTCTCTTCCGCACTGACCACTTTCCGTTCCCGCTCCCACTCTAAATCATCCTGCGGCAACTCCAGCAGAAAACGGCTCGGCTCCGGGCGAATAAGCTCGCCGTACTGCCGACGTTCTTTGCAAAGCGTAAAAATCAGCTCTTTCTGCGCGCGGGTGATCCCCACGTAAGCCAGACGGCGCTCTTCATCCACGTTATCTTCATCGATACTGCTCTGGTGCGGCAGTAACCCCTCTTCCATCCCGACCAGGAACACATACGGAAACTCCAGACCTTTCGACGCATGCAACGTCATAAGCTGCACCTGATCCAGTTCCTCTTCACTCTCGCCACGCTCCATCATATCGCGCAGCGTAAAGCGGGTGACCACTTGCGTCAGGGTCATCGGCTCATCGATTTCGCTGCCTTCCAGCATTTCCGTCATCCAGCCAAACAGCGTGTTGACGTTTTTCATGCGCATTTCAGCGGCTTTTGGGCTGGCGGAGGTTTCGAACAGCCAGGATTCATAATCGATACCATGGATCAGATCGCGCACGGCAGCGATGGGTTCGCGTTCAGATAAACGCTGCACCTCGCCCAACCAATGGGTGAAACGGGTTAATGCTTCATAGCCACGCCCGTTTAGCGTTTGCGTCAGGCCCATATCAAAACTGGCGGCGAACAGGCTCTTATTTCGCGTCATCGCCCACTCGCCCAGCTTCTGCATCGTCGCCGCGCCGATTTCACGCTTTGGCGTATTGACGATACGCAAGAAGGCGCTGTCGTCGTCCGGGTTGGTCAGCACGCGTAGATACGCCAGCAGGTCTTTAATCTCCGGGCGGGAGAAAAACGACGTGCCGCCGGAAATTTTGTACGGGATGCGGTTCTGCATCAGGAATTTTTCGAACACCCGCGACTGGTGATTGCCGCGATAAAGGATTGCGTAATCCTTATACTGCGTTTTGTTCACAAAGTGATGGGCGATGAGTTCGCCGGTCACGCGTTCGGCTTCGTGTTCCTCATTATTAGCACTCAGCACTTTAAGCTCTTTCCCGTAACCCAGTTCTGAGAAGAGACGTTTTTCAAACACGTGTGGATTGTTCGCGATCAAAATATTCGCCGCTTTCAGGATACGTCCGGAAGAGCGGTAGTTTTGTTCGAGCTTAATCACCTGAAGCGCCGGGAAATCCTGGCTCAGCAGCACCAGGTTTTGCGGCCGCGCACCGCGCCAGGAGTAAATCGACTGGTCATCGTCGCCCACCACGGTAAAACGCGCACGCGCACCAACCAGCAGTTTAACCAGTTCATACTGGCTGGTGTTGGTATCCTGATATTCATCCACCATCAGATAACGAATTTTGTTCTGCCAGCGTTCGCGCACCTCTTCGTTGCGTTGCAGCAGCAGCGTCGGCAACAAAATCAGGTCATCGAAATCCAGCACATTGCACGCTTTCATATGCGCGTCATACAGCCCATAGCAGTGGGCAAAAATACGGTCACGCTCGCCTTTTGCGCCTGCCGCCGCCTGTGCAGGTGATTTCAGATCGTTTTTCCAGTTGGAGATCGTCGAGATCAACTGCTGCAGCAATACCTTATCGTCTTCGATCAATCCCTCGGTCAGATCTTTGAGTAACGCCACCTGATCCGTATCGTCGAAAAGAGAGAAGTTGGATTTCATCCCCAGCGCGGCATACTCACGCTTAATAATATCCAGCCCCAGCGTATGGAACGTCGAGATCATCAGACCGCGCGCCTCTTTGCGCCCCAGCGTCTGCGCGACACGCTCTTTCATCTCGCGCGCCGCCTTATTGGTAAAGGTGACCGCGGCAATGTGTCGCGCCTGGTAACCACATTGGTGGATCAGGTGGGCGATTTTATTGGTGATCACGCGAGTCTTACCGGAACCCGCGCCTGCCAGCACCAGGCAGGGGCCGGTAACGAATTCGACAGCTTGTTGTTGGCCGGGGTTTAGACGCATAGGAGTATTGCTCAATCTTCGAACGGGGGGAGGATTGTAGCAGAAAGTTGCGCTGAGATTTACCCGCCGAATGGTAAAGTGTTGAACAGTACAACACGATGAGAACCTCACCATGGCAAAGAGCGCTGCAGCCCTGCATATCCTGGTCAAAACCGAAAAACTCGCCCTTGAGATCCTCGCCAAACTGGATCGCGGCGTCAGCTTTGACCATCTGGCGAAACGCTATTCAAGCTGCCCGTCCGGGCGCAACGGCGGCGATTTAGGGGAGTTCAAACAGGGCGTGATGGTGAAACCATTCGATGAAGCCGTTTTCAGTTGCCCGTTATTGAAACCCCACGGGCCGGTGAAAACCAAATTCGGCTATCACATCATCAAGGTGTTATATCGCCGATAACGCGTGCTAAAATCCCCAGCCTTATTGACCCTTTCGAAGGCGCATATCATGGCAAAAACCGCAGCAGCACTGCATATTCTGGTTAAAGATGAGAAAACCGCTCTGGATCTTCTGGAGCAGATTAAAAACGGCGCCGACTTCGGCAAGCTGGCGAAGAAGCACTCTATTTGCCCGTCAGGCAAACGCGGTGGTGATTTAGGAGAGTTCCGCCAGGGTCAGATGGTTCCGGCGTTTGATAAAGTCGTTTTCTCTTGCCCGGTGCTGGAGCCGACTGGCCCGCTGCACACCCAGTTCGGGTATCACATCATTAAGGTGCTGTACCGTAACTAAGGCTCTAACCCTCTCCCGCAGGGAGAGGGAACGGATGGTGCAAATAGTTAAATATGTGCGGTTTTCACCCTCTCCTTGTGGGAGAGGGCCGGGGTGAGGGCATCAGCGCGCAGTTACCCCGCAACAGCAATACGTTTCATATCCGTCATGTAGCCACGCAGTTTATGACCCACTTTCTCAATCGCATGGCCGCGAATCGCTTCGTTCACATCACGCAGTTGCGCGTTATCAACAGCACCTTCAGCAATCGCTTTACCCAGATCGCCCGGCTGAATTTCAGTCATGAATGATTTCAGCAGCGGCACACAAGCGTAGGAGAACAGGTAGTTACCATACTCGGCGGTATCAGAGATAACCACGTTCATTTCATACAGACGCTTACGGGCGATGGTGTTGGCAATCAGCGGCAGTTCATGCAGTGATTCATAGTAAGCAGACTCTTCGATGATGCCGGAATCAACCATGGTTTCGAACGCCAGCTCAACGCCTGCTTTCACCATCGCGATCATCAGTACGCCTTTATCGAAGTACTCCTGCTCAGCGATTTTGCCTTCAAACTGCGGCGCGGTTTCGAACGCGGTTTTGCCGGTCTCTTCACGCCAGGTCAGCAGTTTCTTATCGTCGTTGGCCCAGTCAGCCATCATGCCGGAGGAAAATTCGCCGGAGATGATGTCATCCATGTGTTTCTGGAACAGCGGTGCCATAATTTCTTTCAGTTGTTCAGACAGCGCATACGCACGCAGTTTCGCCGGGTTCGAGAGACGATCCATCATCAGGGTGATGCCGCCCTGTTTCAGCGCTTCAGTGATGGTTTCCCAGCCAAACTGAATCAGTTTTTCTGCATATGCCGGGTCGGTGCCCTCTTCCACCAGCTTGTCGAAGCACAGCAGAGAACCAGCCTGCAGCATACCGCACAGGATAGTCTGCTCACCCATCAGGTCAGATTTCACTTCCGCAACGAAGGAGGATTCCAGCACGCCCGCACGGTGACCACCGGTTGCAGCGGCCCAGGCTTTGGCAATCGCCATGCCTTCGCCTTTCGGGTCGTTTTCCGGGTGAACGGCGATCAGCGTCGGTACGCCGAAACCACGTTTATACTCTTCACGCACTTCGGTGCCTGGGCATTTCGGCGCCACCATCACCACGGTGATGTCTTTACGGATCTGCTCGCCCACTTCGACGATGTTGAAGCCGTGAGAGTAACCCAGCGCCGCGCCGTCTTTCATCAGCGGCTGAACTGAACGTACAACGTCGGAGTGCTGTTTGTCCGGCGTCAGGTTAACGACCAGGTCGGCCTGCGGGATCAACTCTTCATAGGTACCCACTTTAAAACCGTTGTCGGTTGCTTTACGCCAGGATGCGCGCTTCTCAGCAATCGCTTCTTTACGCAACGCGTAGGAAATATCCAGACCAGAATCACGCATGTTCAGGCCCTGATTCAGACCTTGCGCGCCGCAGCCGACGATGACCACTTTTTTACCCTGAAGGTAGCTTGCGCCATCGGCGAACTCATCGCGACCCATAAAGCGACATTTGCCCAACTGTGCCAGTTGCTGGCGCAGGTTCAGTGTATTGAAGTAGTTAGCCATGGTGATTCCTCGTGATGTTGTACTGTCTTATTGTTCGGTTCGCTTTTCAGCGAGAATGTACCCACATTACAACAGGAAATTTATTGCGGAAATTGATATATTCACAACGTTACATTGCAATATCTGCAACGTAAAAATCGGGAGCGATGCCAGTGGATTTACGCGATCTAAAAATTTTCCTGCATCTGGCGGATAGCCGCCATTTCGGCCGCAGCGCGCGGGCAATGCACGTCAGCCCCTCCACGCTCTCCCGACAAATCCAGCGCCTGGAAGAAGACCTTGGCCAGCCGCTGTTCGTCCGCGATAACCGCACGGTGACGTTAACCGAAGCGGGTGAAGAGCTGCGCATCTTTGCCCAGCAAACGTTGTTGCAGTATCAGCAACTGCGACACACCATCGACCAGCAAGGGCCATCGCTCTCGGGCGAGCTACACATTTTCTGCTCGGTAACGGCGGCCTACAGTCACCTGCCGCCGATCCTTGATCGTTTTCGTGCCGAGCATCCGTCAGTAGAAATTAAGCTCACTACCGGCGACGCCGCCGACGCGATGGAAAAAGTGGTTACCGGCGAAGCGGATCTGGCGATTGCCGGGAAACCGGAAACATTACCCGGCGCAGTTGCGTTTTCGATGCTGGAGAATCTGGCGGTGGTATTGATCGCCCCCGCGTTACCCTGTCCGGTGCGCAATCAGGTCTCCGTTGATAAACCTGACTGGTCGACAATTCCCTTTATCATGGCCGACCAGGGCCCGGTACGCCGCCGAATTGAGCTGTGGTTCCGGCGTAACAAAATCAGCAATCCGTTGATTTACGCCACAGTCGGCGGCCATGAAGCGATGGTATCAATGGTGGCGCTCGGTTGTGGCGTGGCGCTGCTGCCGGAAGTGGTGCTGGAAAACAGCCCGGAACCGGTACGCAACCGCGTGATGATTTTAGAGCGCAGCGATGAGAAGACACCGTTTGAACTGGGTGTTTGTGCACAAAAAAAGCGGCTACATGAGCCGCTGATTGAAGCATTTTGGAAGATTTTGCCGAATTAACACAGATGTACTCATAAAACGCTGTATGGCGTTTTATGAGTCGGAAAAGCTGGATAAGTTCGCCCGTAATTTATTCAAATAATACGCCTCCGGGCACGTCGCGTGCCCCAACTCCGCCAGACTGCTTCTCCCTTCACTGAGTGCGATCGCTTCCCCCAACTATGCCCCCTTCGCGGGAGATTAATTGGTATCAAAGACGCCGGTCCGCAACCCGCCGACCCGGTAAACTCGTCGTAAAGATACGGTACCCTGAACAAGAGGAAGCGACGATGCACAAACCCAAAAAAATATTTAATCACACCGACAATATTCGATCCGAAATCATGGAGGGGCTGGTATACGCCGGGATGGGCAATATTCACGCCCTGCAAGAGTATTGCGCAGTTTACCGTACCGTTACAGACGCCCAAACGGTCATCGTCAGTGGCGGCGGTAGCGGTCATGAGCCCACCTTTGCCGGGTTTGTCGGCGAAGGCGGGATTGATGCCTGCGCGCTGGGAGAAGTGTTTACCTCGCCCTCCCCTGACCAAATCATCGAAGTCAGTCGCGCTGTCCATCAGGGGCAAGGGGTGCTGTTTCTCTACGGCAACTATTCGGGCGACGGTATGAACTTCGACATCGCCGCTGAGATCCTCGCTGAAGAAGGGATTGAGTGCCGCACCGTTCGCGCCACGGATGATATCGCCTCGGCGCCGCCGGAAAGAATGTCCGATCGCCGGGGCGTGGGCGGTCTGGCATTTTTATACAAACTGGCGGGCGCAGCGGCGCAGTTTGAACATTACGATCTGCCCGCGCTGGAAACCCTGGCGCAAAAAGCCAATCACAACACGCGCACGATTGGCGTTGCCCTCAGCGGCTGCGCGCTGCCGCAGGCCGACGCATTCAACTTCACCCTTGCCGACAATGAAATCGAGCTGGGCATTGGCATTCATGGCGAACCGGGACTGTGCCGGATCCCGTTACCGCACACCGATGAACTGGTCGGGATGATGATCGCGCGCTTGTGCGCCGATCTGCCGTTTAGCCGTGGCGATAAGGTGTGCGTCTGCGTCAATAACCTGGGCGCGCTGAGCAATACCGAGCTGATGGTCATCACCCGTAAGGTCGGCATGGCGCTGGCAGAGCGCGGTATTCACAGCCATGACGTGCAGGTCGGCCACTTCTGCACCTCGCTGGAGATGTCCGGCTTTTCGCTGAGTCTGTTGCGGCTGGATGATGAAATGCAGCGTCTGTATGACTACCCCATCCACACCCTCGGCTGGAGAAAATAAGATGAACACCACGCAATTTACCGCCTGCCTGTTGTACGTGGCGGAAGGCATGATCGCCAGCGAGCCTCGCCTGACCGCGCTTGACCAGGTGATTGGCGACGGCGACCACGGCATCGGCATCAAACGCGGATTTACTGCACTGCGCACCTTATTGCTGTCTGCGGATTTTTCTCCGGTAGATATTGGCGACTGTCTGCTGCAAAGCGGCACACGATTGATGACCAGCATGGGCGGCGCGTCCGGCGCCATCTTTGGCACACTTTTTCGTGCGGGCGGCAAAGCATTAGCCGGTCGCGACGAATTTGACGCCCCGACGCTCGCCGCATGGCTGGAAAGCGGAATGCAGGCGATCCACCAGCGCGGCGGTGCGAAGCCTGGCGATAAAACGATGGTGGATGCCTTAGCCGCTGCGACAGCGCGCGCTCACGCCGATGTCGCCCTGACACTCGCGCAAGCGTTGGCCCACAGCGCGCAGGCCGCCATGGCAGGCGCGGAGGAGACCAGTACGATGGTCGCCCGCTTTGGGCGCGCAAAAAATCTCGGTGAACGGGCAATAGGTCATTGCGATCCGGGGGCGGTTTCGATGGCGCTGATCGTGCAGTTTATGAGTGAGTTCGTTAATCAGAAGTAATTAGCACAAAAACCGGCGAGCCATCGCCGGTTTTTACGTGCCAACAGCCACTGCCGCTAATCAAAACCAAACCCTTCGGCAAACAAGACTTTTAATTTTTCCATCGCCTCCTTTTCGTCGCTACCGTTGCATATGATCTCCAGCGATCCTCGCCCTTTAATCCCGGCGCCGAGAATGCTCATAATACTTTTGCCCTTAATCTTCTTGCCTTCGTAGATCATCTCGATCTGTGACTGGTACTGCGCGCAGGCCCTGGCCAGTACCCCCGCCGGACGCGCATGAATACCGTGTTGATTACTGATCCTCACCACCTCTTTCAACATATTAATGCTTCCTTTTTCACTGTCCGTTAAGCGGGTCGATCGCCTGCACAAAATTCGCATAGCCCTGAATCAACAGTCGGGCAACCATTGCGCCGGGGTCAGTAAACGTTCGGGAACGCTCGCCATGAATGGCGGCGCGACCGTGTTGCGCTACCATGGTTGTCGTCTGCTGCACGCCCCACTGCGCCTGCCATAACGCCTCTCGCGCTTGCGTCAACGGCGCGCCCGGCGTAGTTAACACCATCAGTGCCGGGCCAAGGCCGTCGAGAAACGTTTTCTCCCCGGGCTGCGCTTTCCCGCGCTGCTGCACACCGTCGTACCAGGCCTGAAAAAAACGGCCTGCATCGTCCAGCCCTATCGTTTCCCGCCCTTTAAACGTTTTGCCAACCTGCATCAGGCCGGAAGCCATCAACGTTCCCATGGTGGACGGGACGGCAGAAGCCATGGCTTTGCCCGCCATGTAGCAAAATTTCCCGATATCACGCTCGTCGCTCTGCTGCGCATATTGCGCGGCAGCGGCAAAGCCGTCGCTCATCGTCAGCCCCAGATCGCCATCGCCGGCCACGCTATCCAGCTCGGTCAGCAACGGTTTATTTTCATGCATCACCTGCGCCCACTCAGCAAACAGCGGTCGCAGACCTGGTACATCGATGCTCATCATGCCCCTCCTTACGCCGGAAATTGTCGGAACATCGGTGTGTCAGCCTGAGAGTTCAGCAGCGCTTTCAGCTCGTCATCGACCGGCATCAGACTGATGGACATTCCGGTCATCTCCATCGCCGTGGCAAATTCACCGACCCAGACGCGAAACACGCGAATATTGCTCTCGGCAAGGATCTGGTGAACGTGGCGATACATCAGGTACAGCTCCTCCAGTGGCGTCGCGCCGAGGCCATTAATCAGTACGGCGACTTCGTCGCCTCGCAGGCAGGGAGAGTCGGCCAGAATCCACGACATCATCTCTTCGGCAATCTGCCCGGCGCTGAGCTGCGGCCCGCGACGAATACCACTTTCACCGTGGATCCCCATGCCAATTTCCATTTCGTTGTCGCCGATATGAAAACCAGGCTTGCCGATACGCGGCACAATACAGGGCGACAGCGCCACGCCCAGCGTGCGTACACGGTCGCCTGCTTTCTGCGCGATACGCTGCACGGTTTCCAGATCATCCATTCTGGCCGCCGCCGCCCCGGCGCATTTGTAGACGAAGAAAATCCCCGCCACCCCGCGTCGTGTTATTTTCTCCTGCCCGTCGCCCGGCGCAGCGCCCGCAGAGTCATCGGCGGCGATCACCGTTCGCGTACGAATATCGCTCTCCATGTCAGCCATTTCCGCCGCCATATCGAAATTAAAGATGTCGCCGTTGTAGTTGCCATACAGGTAAAGCACGCCCGCGCCGCTATCCACCGCCTGGGTGACGGCTAAAATTTGCTCCGGCGACGGCGACTGAAACACATCGCCAATGGCGCAACCGTCCAGCATCCCTTCGCCCACGTAGCCCAGAAACAGCGGCAGATGGCCGGAACCGCCGCCCGTCACAATGGCCACTTTGCCCGCGACCGGACGCGCTGTGGCTAAACAATGTACGTCGTCGTTAACGAAGCGAAACCGATCCGGGTGCGCGAGGTAAATCCCTTCCAGCATCTGCGGAATAAAATCATCCGCCTGATTAATAAATTTCTTCATGCGTTCCCTCCATGCGTTGCGCTTGCGACTTAACGGGTAAAGGTGATCTGCGACGGATATTCCCAGCGCTGTAACTCTTCCGGCAAAAATGAATCCGGCTCTTTTCCGCCATTAATCATCAGGGCGTGGTAATAAATCTGCGCCATTTCTTCGAGATACGCGGATTTCAGCACCGCTTCATAGGGATCTTTGTCCACGCCAATCGCGCCATGTTTTTCCATCAGGATGGCGTCCGCCCGTTTAATGGGCTCGACAACGCTCTGAGAAAGCGCTGTGGTGCCAGGACGACCATAAGGCGCAACCGGGATCACGCCATCTTTCAGATTAAGAATGGCGCACTCATACACTACCGCCGGAATCGGCTTATTCAGTACCGCAAAGGAGGTCGCAAAAAGAGAGTGAGTATGAGAAATAGCAAAAACGTCCGGACGCGCTTTATAAATTTCGATATGCATTAAACATTCACTGGTCGGACGCAATCCCGCTTCGCTTTCAATAACATTCGCCTCGACATCCATCACCACAATATCTCGCGGCGTTAAATGCATTTTATCGATCGTGGTCGGTGTCACCAGAATAAGTCCAGTTTCTTTATCTCTTACGCTGGAATTTCCCGCTTTATGTTTGCATAATCCCCATTGCTGAGCGGTTCTGGCCATTTCCACAACGTGTTTTTTCTGTATTTCCAACATAATAATCTTCCTGTCTTTGGGGTGAGAATACGCGCTACCGTGACAAATACTGTCGATGACTGTCGCGGTAGCGGTGTTTTATTGGTGATAACGCGCAAATTCGTTTATTAACGCTTGGGTATTCGGCGCACGCCGGATAACATTGCCGCCATCATGAAATTCCAGAAATTCATTTAATTGCGCCAGCGCCTTAAGATGTTTTTGCGGATTACAGGTGGCGAGAACAATAATAATGTCGGCCAGTAAATAATCGGCAACGGAGATCTTATAGGGTAGGCGTAATAACGCCATCCCGGTATCCAGCGCGCCGTCGTCAACGCCCGCATGGGCGATAATCACGCCATCAGCCAGCATAATATAAGGTTGCTCATGGGTAATTTTATTGAGCATGACCTGAACGTAACGTGGCTCGATGACGCCTGACTTCAACAGTGAAGCAGAGGCCTGGGTGATCGCCATCTGCCAGGAGTCGGGAAGTTCGGCGGCAAACTGCACATGTTCCTGGATAAACAACTCGGCCAGCGGCGGCGTTGTCGGTTCTATGTTGCCTGCCGCGCTGCCGCCGCTATTCCCGTCATAGATATAGCTGGCCAGCGCGCGCTGTAGCCCTTTGTGGTCGATGATGTTGCCGAAGCGTTCAAAAATCAGTAGCAGTTGTTCAATCTGAATAATATTCGGATCCACCCCCTGTAGCGTACCGATCACATGGCTGCGAAAGGCGCTTTTCTGAATGCTGCTGATGGACGGATTCACCACAAAAACCATTTTACTGGTACTCAGATGGGTGGTGGAAAAGACGACGTCATAATGGCCGGTATAACGCTCAAACTCGCGGCGGGAGAGCACCTGGGTGAAGTGCAGCTCGGGGAACAGCACCTGCAATGTCAGGAACAGATAGGTGGAGATAGTCGCGCTGTTTTCGCATACCACCACGGCGGTTTTCTGCAATTTGATCTGATGGATAACGCCTTCACGCGTCAACCACCCGCCAAAAAGCACCGTCAGAAATGCCATCTCTTCGTCAGGTATTTCGCAGTGCAGGAGCTTTTCGAACGGCGCCGCCGCCCGACGGACCATCTCATGCAAATGGCTAAATTCTTTGACCACCAAATCATAAACACTGCTGGTATTCGCCAGATGGTAGCGAATCCGATACCAGGCTGGTTTCCAGTGCTGGTAAATCTTTTCGATAAGCTCATTTTTTTCTTTAATGGTGACACAGCTTATTTTTTCGAAATTCGCCACAACCGCCACCACGCTCTCAAGGAGAATCGCATCGAGATGGAAATATTTATCAGCAACGCTTTGAATATTGGAACTTTGAATCAGTGCCGTCAGGAAAATCAGTTCATTTTCGCTATTAATATTGATTTTACTGATAACGCTTTGCAGTAAAGAGAACTCTCTGCTACGGATGATATCAGCGTAGCTGCCCGGAATAGTGACCAGATGTTTTCCGGATTCAATTCGATGCAGGACAAAACAGATAAAATAGATTAATTCTTGTAACTGACGATCGGTAAACTGAATTTTAAACCGTTTTTCAATTTCGCTGAAAACGTTGCCGACCTTCTCCAGATGCGTACTCATGATAGTGTGATATTGCGCGATAATATTTTTCGCTACCGGAATTTCCAGCACCCGACGCAGACAATTGAGTAACAGATAACGTTTTTCCAGCTCCTCCCCCAAAATGTGATACCCATTGCCCCGGTCATAACTGATTTCCAGCCCATGAGCGATAGCTTCAGCGCGGACCTTTTTCAAATCAGTGATGATCGTGTTCTGGCTGACTCCCAGTGAAGAGGAAAGGTGCAGCAGCGACAGCCTTTCGCTGCGGGTCAGCAGCATAAAGATAATCATCTGCCCGCGTTCCTCTTCCGAGAACAGATAGCGATGCTCGCTTTCCGCCGTCTGGTTCTGGCGAAAATGCTCAATAACATGACGAGGGATATACAGCTTTCCCGTTTTCAGGCGATTAATCCGCTCAAAATGGTTGGATTCCAGATAGTCATTCACCTTTTTCAAGGTATAGCTAAGCTGCTTACGCGTCAGGCAAAACTGCTCTTCCAGCTTTGTCCCCGTAATACCGGGGTCGTTTACGATGGCGTCCAGAACCGCTACGACTCGTTTATCCATAGCCATGCCGACTCTCCTGCAATAAAAAAGCCCGGCGACGGAGCCTGCCGCCGGACAACCATTCACGCCTGCTGAACTTCCTCTGCATGCCCGGCTTCCTGCTGCGCCAGACGGCTTTCACGACGTAGCTCGCGGGAATAGAAGAAGTAGCCACATCCCCACCAGATAGCGAAGATCAACGGGATGAAGTTACCTTCGAGGAACTTGAACAGGAAAGAGAAGGCGTAGGTAAAGACCGGCGCGTCAATCGAACTGTTAGAAATGAGCTGTCCGGCGGGGATGGTAATCGCCCTGGTTGCCTGGCCCAGTTCGGTGATCATCGGCGCGAACTGCGTCCCCACAAACAGGAAGAAAGGGACGCCGATAATACTCAGGATCACCATGCGCAGGGTGTTGCCGCGAGTGACCAGATAAGCGGGAACAATCAGGGAAATATTAATAATGCCGGCGAAAGGTAAAATTTTATTGCCCGGCAGAATCAGCGCCCAGATAAGCGTAAAAGGGATCGCGACGATGATGGCGAACCAGATTTCGCTGGCGCCGCCCATAAACGGCCAGTCGATCCCCACAAACAGCTTACGCCCGGAGAATTTTTTGTTCATGTAGTCGCTAATCGCTTCCGAGATGGGAGACAGCGCCTGCATAAAGAGTTTGGAAATCATCGGGAACAGCACCAGCGCCGTTGCCGCCTGCACACCCAGCATCAGCGTTTTCGCCACGCTGTACCCGGCAATAATCCCGAACAAAATCCCCAGAATAAAACCAATGATATGGTTTTCGGCGAAGACGCCAATCCTGGCGCGAAGCGCCGTCGCATCCATCGGCTTATTGCACGCCGGAATTTTACGCAGCAGCAGATCGAACGGGTAGTAAATCGCCCCAAAGAAGACCATCCGGTGGGTACAGGTCACCCCTGGTATGCCCGTCAGTTTTTCAATCCGGTGTTGGTGAATATCGCCAGCATTCAGCTCGACGATAATCTGGAAAGCAGCAATCAGGAACGCCAGCGCTAAACTCCACGCGGGGCCAAACAACGGCGTGGTCACGCTGACAACGATAAAAGCGGTAAAAATTTTCCCCCAGACGTTCCATAAATCGGCGTTAAAGGTATTGGTTTTGTTCAACATCAGCATCACGATGTTTACGCCCACCTGAAGGGGGAACATGGCGAATGCGTAAGGCCAGGCCCAGGAGATATTTGCCATTGTCGTCCAGCCGCCGTCAACAATACTCAGTTCAAGGCCGGTACGGTTCATCATGGTCTGTGCGGCGGCGCCGATGGCTTCGACCATAAAGCCGATCAGCATGCTCATTCCCACAAATGCGACGCCCAGGGTGATGGCCGCCGACGCCGCGTCACGGAATTTCATCCGCACCACCAGCCCGGCTAATAACATGATGAAGGGCACAAAAACCGGCGCGCCTAAATTCAAAATATAATTTATGACTACACCAAGAAAGTCCATAGCACTTCTCCCCACCAAAATGATTATACGGATTAAAGAGCTATGCCTTATTTACAGGCATCGATGATTTTTTGTAATTCCTGCTCCATTCCCATACCGGTCAGAAAAGCGATGCCGTTGATCACGGGGACAGGATATTGCTTATCCACTTTGGTAATAGCAATATAAGCGGCGCTGTCCTTTATATGGCTATCAAGCGATTTTAAGTCGATAACTTCAACTTTAATATGTGACTGATTACGTTCATTCAATAAGCGCGTGACTTTACTGGCAACTGTTTGTGAGGTTGCAACGCCGCTTCCACAGGCAACAATGACTTTTTTCATTTTATAAATCCTTATCCAATTGCAGTCTTGATGTGAGGGTATAAAAAAAGGTATTTACATCTTCTGTTTCATATAGCGTCTGAACAAACTCTTCATCCGCAAGGCAATCCATCAGTTGTTGCAGCACCGCCAGGTGGCTGCTGTGATCAACAAAACCAAGGAGAACAATAAATTGTACGTTGAGCGTATTGTCGTCATTGCCCATTTCCTGCCAGGCCACAGGCTGCAATAAACGTGTCACCGAGATAAAAGGGCGGATCACATGCTGAGGGTCGGTATGAGGAAGAGCGATAGCCACCGGCAATGTCGGTAATCCTGTCGGATATTTTTTTTCTCGTACGAGTATGGCATCCAGGAAAGAGTCTTCGACATAACCGCCCTCTTTCAGCAGGGAAAATATCGAATGGAAGAAGTCAGTCGCAGTATTGTAATGTTTATCCAGAAATGTGAGCTGAGGTGTAAAATATTCACACCGCTGCGCATTCTCATTCGGGGCATCAGTTATATCCGTTCTCATCCGAATATCCTCTCTAACCGCTCAGAATTAACTTTTAGCTATGTTAAATCAGGATCTATGGCTAAGCGACCTGAATTGCCCCCAAAAGATGTGCCAGAGCTGGCGCAACGCGATGAGCGTTTTATTATGAAATGCATCACACTTTCGCCATCGGGAAGGGGTGGAAAAAATAATGCGTGACTGAAATTAAGAGAAGGGAAGGAGAGAAAGAACGAGGGATTTAAAATCCCTCGTGTTGTGGCGTTAACCCGCTAAAAAGAACCTGAACGCCGGGTTATTCGTCTCATCGTGGCAATCGTAGCCCAGCTCGTTGAGCCGGGTTTCAAAATCCGGTTCATGTTCGCCGAGCTCAAACGCCGCCAGCACACGCCCGTAGTCGGTACCGTGACTACGGTAATGGAACAACGAGATATTCCAGTGCGTACCCAGGGTGTTCAGAAAACGCAGCAGCGCGCCCGGTGATTCCGGAAATTCGAAGCTGAAGAGTCGCTCCTGTAACGGCTGTGACGGACGCCCGCCCACCATATAGCGCACATGTAGCTTCGCCATTTCGTCATCAGAGAGATCGACCACGCTGTAGCCGCCATCGTTGAGCATCTGCAAAATTTCTTTGCGCTCTTCCAGGCCGCGACTTAAACGCACACCGACAAAAATGCAGGCATCTTTCGCGTCAGCGAAACGATAATTGAACTCTGTAACCGAACGCCCGCCAAGCAACTGGCAGAACTTCAGGAAGCTGCCCTTCTCTTCCGGGATGGTCACCGCCAGCAACGCTTCACGCTGTTCACCCAGTTCGCAGCGTTCCGAGACGTAGCGCAGGCCGTGGAAGTTGACGTTGGCGCCCGAAAGGATATGCGCCAGCCGCTCGCCGCGAATATTGTGCTGGGCGATATACTTTTTCATCCCCGCCAGCGCCAGCGCGCCGGACGGCTCCGCCACTGCGCGCACATCTTCGAACAGGTCTTTCATCGCCGCGCAGATAGCGTCGCTGTCGACGGTGATGATATCGTCGAGATACTCCCGGCACAGACGGAAGGTTTCGTCGCCGATGCGTTTAACTGCCACGCCTTCGGCGAACAGCCCTACGCGCGGCAAATCAACCGGATGACCGGCATCCAGCGCCGCTTTCAGGCAGGCGGAGTCTTCCGCTTCCACCGCAATCACTTTGATTTGCGGCATCAGTTGTTTGATCAGCACCGCCACTCCCGCCGCCAGACCGCCGCCGCCGACCGGGACAAAAACACGGTCAAGATGCGCATCCTGCTGCAGCAGTTCCAGCGCCAGCGTCCCCTGCCCGGCAATCACCATCGGATGGTCGAAGGGCGGAACCCAGGTAAAGCCCTGCTGCTGCGACAGTTCAATCGCTTTGGCTTTCGCTTCATCAAAGTTCGCGCCGTGGAGCAACACTTCGCCGCCGAAGCCGCGTACCGCGTCCACTTTGATGTCAGCGGTAGCCGTTGGCATCACAATCAGCGCCTTCACGCCTAATCGCGCGGACGAGAACGCCACGCCCTGCGCGTGATTCCCCGCAGACGCGGTGATCACGCCGTGCGCTTTCTGCTCTTCCGTCAGGCCCGCCATCATGGCGTAGGCACCACGCAGCTTGAAGCTGTGCACCGGCTGGCGGTCTTCACGCTTCACCAGGATGACGTTATCGAGGCGCGACGAGAGCTTTTCCATTTTTTGTAGCGGCGTCACCTGCGCCGCTTCATAGACCGGTGCGCGCAGCACCGCCCTTAGATATTCAGCACCTTCCGGGGTGCCGGACAGGGGTTGCGAGTCGGCCATCATTAACCCCCAAGTTTCGATTTATCGCGTACTGCGCCTTTGTCGGCACTGGTCGCCAGGCTGGCATAAGCGCGCAGGGCGAAGGAGACCGGGCGTTGGCGGTCTTTCGGCGTCCAGGCTTTATCGCCACGGGCTTCCTGGGCTTCACGACGCGCCGCCAGTTCGGCATCACTGACCTGCAACTGAATGCCGCGATTCGGAATATCGATAGCGATCAGGTCGCCGTCTTCAATCAGACCGATACTGCCCCCGCTTGCCGCTTCCGGTGAAACGTGGCCAATGGAAAGGCCGGAGGTGCCGCCGGAGAAACGGCCATCGGTGATCAGCGCGCAGGCTTTGCCGAGGCCCATCGATTTCAGGAAGCTGGTTGGGTAAAGCATCTCCTGCATCCCCGGACCGCCTTTCGGGCCTTCGTAGCGGATCACCACCACATCGCCCGCCACCACTTTGCCGCCAAGGATCGCTTCAACGGCATCGTCCTGGCTCTCATAGACTTTTGCCGGGCCGGTAAATTTGAGGATGCTGTCATCCACACCCGCCGTTTTGACGATACAGCCGTTTTCCGCAAAGTTACCGTACAGGACAGCCAGGCCGCCATCTTTACTGTAAGCGTGCTCCAGCGAGCGAATACAGCCAGTAGCGCGATCATCATCCAGCGTATCCCAGCGGCAATCCTGTGAGAATGCCTGGGTCGTACGAATACCAGCCGGCCCCGCGCGGAACATATTTTTTACGGTGTCATCCTGAGTCACGACAATATCGTACTGCTCCAGCGTTTGCGGCAACGTCAGACCCAACACGTTTTTCACATCACGGTTAAGCAGTTTGGCGCGATCCAACTCACCCAGAATGCCCAGCACACCACCCGCGCGGTGCACATCTTCCATATGATACTTCTGAGTACTCGGGGCAACTTTGCACAACTGCGGTACCTTACGCGAAAGTTTATCGATATCACTCATGGTGAAGTCGATTTCAGCTTCCTGCGCCGCCGCCAGCAGGTGCAGAACGGTGTTGGTCGAGCCCCCCATAGCGATATCCAGCGTCATGGCATTTTCGAATGCCGCCTTACTGGCGATGCTGCGCGGCAGAGCGCTTTCATCATTCTGCTCGTAGTAGCGTTTGGTCAGTTCAACGATGCGAGTACCGGCATTAAGAAACAGTTGCTTACGATCGGCATGCGTCGCCAGCAGCGAACCATTACCCGGCTGCGACAGCCCCAGCGCTTCGGTCAGACAGTTCATTGAGTTTGCGGTAAACATCCCTGAACAGGAGCCGCAGGTCGGGCAAGCAGAGCGTTCAACCTGTTCACTTTGGGAGTCAGAAACTTTCGGGTCGGCGCCCTGGATCATCGCATCAACCAGGTCGAGTTTGATTATCTGATCCGAGAGTTTGGTTTTACCGGCTTCCATCGGCCCGCCGGAGACGAAGATCACCGGAATATTCAGGCGCAGGGAGGCCATCAACATCCCCGGGGTGATTTTGTCACAGTTGGAGATACAGACCATCGCGTCGGCGCAGTGGGCATTGACCATATACTCCACCGAGTCGGCGATAAGCTCGCGCGACGGCAGTGAATAGAGCATGCCCCCGTGACCCATAGCGATACCGTCATCCACCGCAATGGTGTTAAATTCTTTAGCAACGCCGCCCGCCGCTTCGATCTGTTCAGCAACCAGCTTACCGAGATCGCGCAGGTGCACGTGGCCCGGCACGAACTGGGTAAACGAGTTTACGACGGCAATAATTGGCTTACCGAAATCGGCGTCGGTCATCCCGGTGGCGCGCCACAATGCGCGGGCACCCGCCATATTACGGCCATGGGTGGTGGTAGCGGAACGGTACTTAGGCATGCTTTATTTACTCCCAGTGTCTGTCTAATAAAGAGGACGGTGCGTGCCGTCCTCTTTCTTTGTTAGTGATTAACTTGATCCAACCAGCCCCATTTATCCTCGGTTTCACCGGTGAAGAGGCCAAAGAATGCTTGCTGAATACGTTTGGTGACCGGGCCACAGCGGCCTGCGCCTACCTGAATGCCATCGACGCTGCGCACCGGTGTAATTTCTGCCGCGGTACCGGACATAAATACTTCATCGGCCAGGTAGAGTGATTCGCGCGACAGCACCTGCTCGCGAACTTCGATATCGAGATCTTTCGCCAGCTTGATGATGGCGTCACGGGTGATGCCCGGCAGCGCGGAAGAGGTGAACGGCGGCGTGAACAGAATGCCGTCTTTCACTTCAAACAGGTTTTCGCCTGCGCCTTCAGAGATGTAACCATTCACGTCCAGCGCAATACCTTCCTGATAACCGTGGCGGCGCGCTTCGCTGCCTACCAGCAGGGAAGAAAGATAGTTACCGCCCGCTTTTGCTGCAGTCGGAATGGTGTTCGGCGCGACGCGGTTCCAGGAAGAAACCATCGCGTCGATCCCTTGATCCAGCGCCTCTGCGCCCAGGTATGCGCCCCATGGGAACGCAGCAATGATCACGTCAGTTTTGTAGCCATCCGGCGGGTTCACACCCATACCGACGTCGCCCACGAAGACCAGCGGACGAATATAAGCACTGGTCAGATTATTTTTGCGGATCACTTCGCGACAGGCTTCCATTAATTCATCAACGCTCTGAGAAACCGGGAAGCGATAGATTTTGGCTGAGTCATGCAGACGCTGCATGTGTTCACGATGGCGGAACACCACTGGCCCTTTGTGAGAATCGTAGCAACGGATACCTTCGAAGACGGAGGTGCCGTAGTGCAACGCGTGGGACATTACGTGAACTTTTGCTTCGCCCCATGGAACCATCTCACCATTGAACCAAATGTAATCAGCTTTTTTCGTCGTCATTTTTCTTCCTTTTGCGCTCAGGCGCTAATTTGTTGTGATGTTGTCTGGCACTGATGGACGGCGACAGAAGCAACGTCCACCAGTTTACTTAACTGGCTAAACAGTAGTTCGACCGGGCGGGGGCTGGCAACGGTCAATTCGATATTTATGTTCTGCGCATCGGTGGCCGCTTCCATATTCATGGCGCAGATTTGGAAACCGCGATGGCGAACCACACGTAACACACGTTCCAGCGTTTCCGGATTGAAGCGGGCCTGCACGGCGAGCTGATGTTGCATCATGATAATTTCTCCAGCATTTCTGCATTACTGGCACCTGGCGGCACCAATGGCCAGACATTCTCAAGTTCGTCTATCGAGACATGAAGCAGGTATGGCCCTTCGCTTGTGAGCAGAGTGTCGAGCGCCGCTTCAACCTGGTCTTTACGGGTGATGTGCTGGCCAGGAATGCCGAAGGCGCTGGCCAGGGTGAGAAAATCAGGGTTATCGGTCAGGGTGGTTTCGCTGTAACGCTCCTGGAAGAATAACTGCTGCCACTGGCGAACCATACCCAAACGCTGGTTATCCAGCAGGACGATTTTTAACGGTAACTGCTTGCGCTTCACGGTGCCCAGCTCCTGCACATTCATCATGAAAGAGCCGTCACCGGAGATACAGATAACCGTGTCGTTCGGGCGAGCAACCTGCGCGCCGACCGCCGCCGGCAGGCCAAAGCCCATCGTGCCCAGACCGCTGGAGGTGATGAAGTTTTCCGGGCGGGTATAGGTCATGTGCTGCGCAGACCACATCTGGTGCTGACCCACGTCAGTGGTGACAACGCTGTCGGCAGGCTTACGGTCGGAAAGCTGTTTGAGGAGCAACGGCGCATAGATAGCCTCGCCCGGATGATCGTAACGCCAGGCGTGTTCGGCACGCAGTTCTGCGTTGTGCTGACGCCACGCATCAATCGACAGGAATTGTTGCAACGCGGGCAGTAACGCATTCAGGTCGCCCTGCAGAGCAACGTGCGCCTGACGCAGCTTGTTCATTTCCGCCGGGTCGATATCCATGTGGATCACTTTGGCGTGCGGCGCGAAGGTATTTAGCTTGCCGGTCACACGGTCATCAAAGCGCGCGCCAACAGCGATCAGCAGGTCACACTCCTGCACCGCCAGGTTTGCGGCTTTGGTACCGTGCATCCCAAGCATACCGAGATAATATGGGTAATCCGCATCGACCGCACCAAGCCCCTTCAACGTGCAGGTGGCTGGCATTTGCGTTACAGCGATAAATTCACGTAACGCGGGAACCGCCTGCGCCATTCCGACGCCGCCGCCCACATACAACATCGGTTTTTGCGCCTGCGCCAGCATCTGGCAAGCGACGTCAACGTCGGCATGCGGGAAGGCATCTTCGCTGGTAACGGTGGAAAAATGCGGCTCCAGATCGCCCTGCGCGACCTGGATATCTTTCGGGATATCGACCAGAACCGGGCCCGGACGGCCTGAGTTTGCCACCAGAAACGCTTCTGCCATCACGCGCGGCAGTTCTTCCAGCGACTGCACCAGGAAACTGTGTTTGGTGCAGGAGAGTGATAAACCGAGAACGTCCACTTCCTGGAAGGCATCCGTTCCGATGAACGGAGAAGCCACCTGGCCGGTGATCGCCACGACGGGCACAGAGTCCAGCAGGGCATCGGCGAGACCGGTGATCAGGTTGGTAGCACCAGGGCCAGATGTTGCGATGCACACGCCGGTTTTACCGGTGGCACGCGCATAACCAATCGCCGCCATCGCAGCGCCCTGTTCGTGTCGGCACAGCAGATGCTCCACGCCGCCGTCATACAATGCATCGTAAACCGGCATAATTGCGCCACCCGGATACCCGAAAACCGTCTCGACTCCTTGTGCCCGCAATGCATGTACTACCCACTGTGCCCCATTCATAGTTAGTTCCCCGTCGTAGATCGGGAGAAACAGGATTTTGTGCTACAACTCATAATCTGCTCCTCGCTAATGTTTTTAAGTCATAAAAAAACCCCCGGACCTTTCGGTGCGGGGGTCTTAGTTCGTTAAGGCTTGATTTCTAAGCCTTTCCTCGTCCAAGTGCAGCCCCGCACGGTGGGATAATAATCACCACCACGCTAATCACGACCAGGCTAATCACTCGTAGAAGGGCTTTCATTTTATGTTTTCTTGCTTCTCGTTCGAAGGAATACCTACAGAGTTACCACAGACATTCAAACAAGCACAAGTTTTTTTTCTAACTGTGATATGCATCATGCTAACAATTTCGTGAAAGACAATTGTTTTATATGAAAAAAATATGAAGTGAATTTTTTTCATTGTTCACTACAGAAGTCATGGCATAAACGCTTTCGCCATGAAAATGCGATCATGGCTGTAATATTTTTAAACTGGTACGAAATAGAGCCGATATGTCGGAATCGTCGTCGTAAATGTAAAAAAACATCGATTATTTTATTCACAGCGGGAGGCATAATGCCGCACATCAGGAGGCACTATGTCACTATCCGTTGTCTACACGCGCGCAGCGCTGGGGGTAACAGCCCCGCTCATCACAATCGAAGTACATATCAGCCAGGGGCTACCGGGTCTAACGATGGTGGGTTTGCCGGAAACCACGGTAAAAGAAGCTCGCGATCGTGTTCGCAGCGCAATCATCAATAGCGGCTATACATTCCCGGCGAAGAAAATCACCATCAACCTCGCGCCTGCTGATCTGCCCAAAGAAGGTGGACGATATGATTTGCCTATCGCTCTCGCGCTTCTGGCAGCCTCTGAGCAACTTAACCCGCAGAAGCTGGGTCAATATGAGTTTGTGGGTGAACTTGCGCTTACAGGGGCGCTACGCGGTATTCCTGGCGCTATTTCAGCAGCGATTGAGGCTGATAAAGCCGGAAGACAAATTATTGTCGCTGAAGATGATGCTGCTCAGGTGGGATTATTGGGCGGCAGTGAATGCTATATCGCAAGCCATCTGCAGGAAGTTTGCGCATTTCTCGAAGGGCAACAAGAATTGCGTACTGCACAACCTGATACGACACCAGTCTCCCGGATATGTGAGGACTTGAGTGATGTCATCGGCCAACAGCAGGGAAAGCGGGCACTGGAGGTCACGGCTGCGGGCGGGCACAATCTTTTGCTGATTGGCCCGCCAGGCACAGGTAAAACCATGCTCGCCTCTCGTTTGCGCGGGTTGTTACCGCCGCTTAACGATCAGGAGGCGCTGGAGACGGCGGCAATCATCAGTCTGGAGAATGCCAGTAATGTTCAAAAGCAGTGGCGTCAGCGCCCCTTTCGTTCTCCGCACCATAGCGCATCGCTAACAGCGATGGTGGGGGGTGGATCCATCCCTGGGCCCGGAGAGATCTCACTCGCACATAATGGCGTACTGTTTCTGGATGAACTTCCAGAGTTCGAACGGCGGGTACTGGATGCCCTGCGAGAACCTATCGAATCGGGACAAATCCATATCTCACGCACCCGGGCGAAAATTACCTATCCGGCGCGTTTTCAATTGATTGCAGCGATGAATCCCAGCCCCACCGGACATTATCAGGGGAATCACAATCGCTGTACGCCAGAGCAAACGCTGCGTTATCTGGGGCGCTTATCAGGGCCGTTTCTGGACAGGTTTGATCTCTCTCTTGAGATACCGTTACCGCCACCTGGGCTGTTGAGTCAGACACGCCAGGATGAGGAAAGCAGCGAGTGTGTTCAGGCGCGCGTCATTGCGGCCCAGGCGCGACAGTATCATCGGCAGGGGGTATTGAACGCCAGGCTAAGCAGCAGCGATATTCGGCGTTACTGCGCATTATGCGATGAGGATGCGTTATGGCTTGAGCAAACGCTGACCGCGTTAGGGTTATCGATACGCGCCTGGCAGCGGCTGCTAAAAGTATCGCGCACGATTGCCGACCTGGAAGGGGTGGATGCTATTGCGCGTCATCATCTACAGGAGGCGCTGAGTTATCGGGGTATTGACCGGGTACTGATTCATCTGCAAAAGCTGTTGCATTAAAAAAGGGGCCGAAGCCCCTTTCTTGTTAGTCGTCGCTTTCAGTGTAGTCTTCAGCGCCTTCCACCTGCGGCTTGCCGCCAGACAGCGTGTGGAAACGCTTCGGACGCTTAATACGCGTCACGTACTTATTCCATACGCGTTCAGCTTCGGTCGCTGGCTCACGTTCACCACGGCACACTGCAACAAACTGCTTCTCTTCATCGGTAGACGGTTCACGTTTACCGAGATCGAGTTCATTAAAGGCATAGCCGCAACGTTCAAGCAGTTGAGCCTCTTTGATGGTGAAATCACCATGACGAGAGAACCCGCGTGGATAATTTTTATTGTCGAAAAAACGATTAGTCGTCGTAAAGCTTTCCGCCATCCTACACGCTCCTAATTCTTTGGCCGAGCTATTTATGGCGCGGAGTATTAGTTACGCTTGACAGAGTGTAAAACAAAAGATTTAAATCATAACGACAAATAATTTTGTGGAGAAAGCTGTGGATACGGAATTGCTAAAAACTTTCCTCGAAGTGAGCAGAACTCGTCACTTCGGGCGCGCTGCGGAAGCCCTCTATTTGACGCAATCTGCGGTAAGTTTTCGCATCCGTCAGTTGGAAAACCAGTTAGGTGTCAATCTCTTCACCCGACATCGCAACAATATTCGCCTGACCGCGGCGGGTGAAAAATTGCTGCCTTATGCAGAAACGTTGATGAGCACCTGGCAGGCGGCGCGTAAAGAGGTCGCTCATACTACACGGCATAATGAATTTTCCATCGGGGCCAGCGCGTCACTGTGGGAATGCATGTTGAACGACTGGCTCGCAAGACTCTATCAATCTTTCGATAATCTTCAGTTTGAGGCGCGGATTGCACAGCGTCAGTCGCTGGTGAAGCAACTCCATGAGCGGCAACTTGATCTGCTGATCACGACAGAAGCGCCCAAAATGGATGAATTTAGCAGCCAGTTACTGGGAAACTTCACATTAGCACTTTACTGCGCATTTCCCTCCAGTGAGAAAGCAGAGCTAAACTATTTGCGGCTGGAATGGGGGCCTGACTTTCAGCAGCATGAAGCGGGGCTAATCGCCCACGATGATGTGCCTTTGTTGACCACCAGTTCAGCCGATCTGGCGAGGCAGCAACTGGTACCGCTGAAAGGTTGCACCTGGTTACCTACTGCGTGGGCAAAAGAGAAAGGTGGGCTACATACGGTTGCAGATAGCGCAACACTTTCTCGTCCGTTATATGCTATCTGGTTACAGAACAGCGATAAACAGGCGCAAATTCGCGATATCCTGAAAAATAACGTTTTGATTTAGGTATGTTTCAAAGGAAGGAGTGGGATCGCGAGATGTCACTTCGCTGAATTTCAGGCAAAAAAAATCCTTTGCGTATGCAAAGGATTATATATGGCAGGGGCGGAGAGACTCGAACTCGCGACACCCGGTTTTGGAGACCGGTGCTCTACCAACTGAGCTACGCCCCTAAAGTTTCTTATCATTAAGCCTGCTAAGTTAGCAGGCTTAATTTTC
>NZ_JAYMYY010000011.1:0-100601 GCF_039889165.1 Pseudocitrobacter cyperus
TCTCAGCGGCGCGGGTTGTGCATATTAAGTCATCCCGCTACAGAGTCAAGTTTTTATTTCACTTTTCTCTGCGGAAGTTCTCTTAAGAACCTCGCTGACCCGGCGGCTTGCGTGCCGTTGTTCCGTGTCAGTGGAGGCGCATTATAGGGAGTTCTGAGACGTTGACAACCCCTGTTTAAAAAAATCTTTTCAACCGTCTCTTTTTTGAGCAAAACCGCTTTAAACTGGCAGTTTTTCAAGCGTTTCGAAGCCATAGCGCTGCAAAACGGGTAAAAGTCGTACAGTTTCCGCCGTCAACGCCATGCAAAATGCTTTATTCTCTTCCGTCGATTTCGCATCCGGCGCTTCATGTTCCAGCAGCCAGGCCGTTCTACGCGCAATCGCCGCGCCGGAATCGATCATCCGCGTACCTTCCGGAAGCACCTGCAGCAGTTCATCGCGCAGCAGCGGGAAATGCGTGCAGCCCAGCACAACCGTGTCCGGCGGCTCCTGCATCCGCAGCCATGGGCGCAGAATGCGGCGAAGCTCATCAAGAGAGACGGGGTCGCCGTGCAGTTTCGCTTCTGCCAGCTCCACCAGCTCTGCCGACCCCAGCATTTCAATTTTGCATTCATTGGCAAAACGGGCGATGAGTTCATGCGTATAAGGACGCTTCACCGTGCCACGCGTTGCCAGCAAACCGACAATACGGTTGGCGGATAAACGCGCCGCCGGCTTAATGGCCGGCACCACACCGACCACCGGGAAGCCAAACTTTTCGCGCAGGGCGGGTAATGAAACGGTGCTTGCGGTATTGCAGGCGATAATCGCCAGCGAGAGCGGGTAACGCTGCTGAACGGCGGTAACAATCTCTACCACGCGCTCAACGATAAACTCTTCGCTTTTTTCCCCATAAGGAAATGCAACGTTATCGAAGGTGTAGATGTAATGAAGGTCCGGCAGAAGTTGACGAACCTCATCATAGACCGACAGCCCACCGACACCGGAGTCAAACACCAGTACGGTAGGGCGTGGTTCAGAAGGTGTAGCTGCCAGACAAGGTGTATTCCCGTCCTGCAGTTTGGTAGCCATAAACTGTCTCGTAATCTTTATCGAACAGGTTGGCTATTTTACCACGAACTGTGAGCTGTGAGGTGACTGGATATGACGCGGAAACATCAACCGTACTGTAGCTCGGTAAAACCTGCTGTTTCGGATTGTATTGCGACGTGTTGTTATCGTAACGGCGGCCGTAATACTGCCACGCCACATCCATATCCACATCGAACATTGTCCAGTCCAGTTGGTATTTCGCCTGACGCTTAGAGCGGCGCGCCAGCACTTCATCATTCTCGTCATTACGCGGATCCATATATTGCAGCGTAACGCGGTGATTAAAGATCCCTGTATCAAAACTACCTGTCCATTCAACACCTTTAATCGTCGCCGAGTTGATGTTGGCGTACTCGCCGTCATAGGTAACCGGATCGGAGTAGTAGGTAATCAGGTTAGAGATCTTGTAGTGATACGCCGACAAACGCCAGTCCAGCGGCCCGGTCAATCCTTCCAGTCCCGCTTCCCACTGTTTCGACTCTTCCGGTTTCAAGTCCGGATTCGAACTGATACCAAAGCGTGTAGAGCCAAACTGCTGACCTAACGACGGCGCCAGGAAGCCGGTACCATACGATAACGTCACTTTATAGTTCTCAACGAACTGCCAGCCTGCCGCGGTTTGCCATGTCCCGTGCCAGTCAAACTGATTATCGTGATCTTCACGGCCAGAAGCTTCCAGCGTCACATCACCAAACTGCTGCTGACCGGTAAGATAAAGCCCGGTATTGTCGCGCTTATAGGTATCAGATATCGCCGTATCCGACGAGGTCAAACGCTGCTGCTGCCAGTCCACCCCGGCGCTTACCGAGCCGTGACCAACAATCAGGTTGTTCCCCCACTGAAGGTTGCGCTGGGTCATACGGTCAAGCGTAGTACCATCTTTGTAACGACCATAAATGCTGCTGTAGTTATAGTCCTTCACCTTCTGATAGCTGGCGATAAGCTCAGAGGAGTAGCTCCCGGAATGGAATCGCAACCCGGTATCCCAGGTCTGGTTATAAAGCTGCTCTTCGTCGGCGCTATAGGCTGGGGAGTACGGCGGGCTTCCCAGGTCATAGTCGACATTATTGGTATAGCTGTGGCCACGGAAGAAGCCATCGAAGTTATCGTTGAATTTATGCTCCAGGCTTCCCCAGAAGGTTTTATTGCGGAAACCGTCACGGTCGTTATCGTGGCTCCAGGTCGAGCCCGGCTGCACATCAAACCCTTTGGTGGTTTCATAAGAACCCGCCACCGTTGCCACCGTGTCGCCGAAACGGTGAC
Organism: Pseudocitrobacter cyperus; assembly: GCF_039889165.1. NCBI lineage: Bacteria > Pseudomonadati > Pseudomonadota > Gammaproteobacteria > Enterobacterales > Enterobacteriaceae > Pseudocitrobacter > Pseudocitrobacter cyperus. The sequence continues at coordinate 2,356 of NZ_JAYMYY010000011.1, forward strand.
GCAACGTGCCATCATATTGTTGATAGCCTTTAGAGCCCATGCTGGCGGAAATTTTCGATTGTTCCTCGTTGGAGTGGGTAATGATGTTGATCACCCCTCCCATCGCGCCGGAACCATAAATCGCCGAGCGCGGCCCACGGATGTACTCCACGCGCTGAACTAACGAAAGCGGGATCTGATTAAGATCCGGGTTATTAGAGATACCAGGGCGGGTCATCGGAATGCCATCGACCAGCACCAAAACCTGTTTGGTTTCAGTACCGCGGATAAAAAGCGAAGAGCTCTGCCCCATCCCGCCATATTGCGCGATATCCACGCCCGGTAGGCGACGCATCACATCGTTAAGATTTTTAGCCTGCCAGCGGTCGATGTCATCGCGCGTGACGACATCCATCGGCGCAAGGACGGTATTGACCGGTTGCTGGAAACGACTGGCGGTTACGACGAGGGTGTCTGAAGTGCTGTCCTGCGCCCAAACGGAAAAAGCCGAGACGGATAACGCCGTCATCAGCGAAGTTTTTTTAATCATTGTTAAAGCATCCACAATAGAATAAGGATGCCGCCGGTTTCATCGATAGCCCGCGATGATGAAAACCCAGTGCGACGTCACCCGGCAGGTCTTCGGGCTCGGGGGCGTTTTACCGGATGAAGACTTCCCACCTTTTCAGGCAGTGTCTGCAAAATGCGTTCATCCCACCACTCCTTACCGCTGCGCGTCAGCCCCAGATTTTCACTGGATTCCCTTTTAACTCACAGGACCGGAACCCGGATGCTACATTTAGTTACATATAGATGTCCAGACTTCCATCACCATTTAGGAAAACATCAATCGCTGGACATCCCCTGAACAGGCCCTACAATCCCCGCGTACTTTTATTATTCAGGATGCATCATGACCCCCGAACACCTTCCTACCGAGCAATATGAAGCGCAGTTGGCCGAGAAAGTGGTCCGTCTGCAATCGATGATGACCCCGTTCAACGCGCCGGTTCCGGAGGTGTTTCGCTCGCCAGTCAGTCATTACCGCATGCGCGCGGAATTTCGCATCTGGCATGATGGGGATGACCTGTACCACATCATTTTCGATCAGCAGACCAAAAGCCGCATTCGCGTCGATTCCTTTCCGGCTGCCAGCGAGCTTATCAATACGTTGATGACCGCCATGCTGGATGGTGTGCGTAATAACCACGCGCTGCGCCACAAACTGTTCCAGATTGACTACCTCACTACGCAAAGCAATCAGGCGGTGGTGTCGCTGCTGTATCATAAAAAACTCGACGACGAATGGCGTCAGGAAGCGGAAGCGCTACGCGATGCCCTGCGAGCACAAAACCTTAATGTGCACCTGATTGGCCGTGCGACAAAAACCAAAATCGCGCTGGATCAGGACTATATCGACGAGCGACTGCCCGTTGCCGGTAAAGAGATGATCTACCGCCAGGTGGAAAACAGCTTCACCCAGCCGAACGCGGCAATGAACGTGCAGATGCTGGAGTGGGCGCTCAACGCCACAGAAAATTCGACCGGGGATTTACTGGAACTCTACTGCGGGAACGGCAACTTCTCGCTGGCGCTGGCGCGCAACTTTGACCGCGTGCTGGCAACCGAAATCGCCAAGCCCTCCGTCGCTGCTGCACAATACAACATTGCGGCGAACCACATTGATAATGTGCAGATCATTCGCATGTCGGCGGAAGAGTTTACCCAGGCGATGAACGGCGCGCGGGAGTTTAACCGCTTGCAGGGCATTGATTTAAAAAGCTATCAGTGTGAAACGATTTTCGTCGATCCGCCGCGCAGCGGGCTGGATAGCGAAACCGAGAAAATGGTGCAGGCGTATCCGCGCATTCTGTACATCTCCTGCAACCCGGAAACGCTGTGCCAGAATCTGGAAACATTAAGCCAGACGCATAAGGTTGAGCGCCTGGCGTTGTTTGATCAGTTCCCGTATACGCACCATATGGAGTGTGGGGTTCTGCTGACGAGGAAATAATGCGTTGGGTGCCGGATAGTCACCGGCACTGGCGTCTTACTCAGAAATCTCGTGCTTCCGGTTACGCATTTTCACGCCAATCCAGAACACCAGAATCACCGACAGCACCGCTGGCAGGAAGTTAGAGCCGATATCCGGATACTCGGCGCGCACCACGGTACTGTATAGCAGCACACCCAGAATAAAGCAGGCCGCTGCCAGACCGGGCAGCCCCACCGGCATCGTGCGATTCTGATAGCGTTGATGCAGACAATAGACCGTCAGCACCAGCGCAATAATCGGGAATACAGAAAACGGCACGATGGAACTAAACAGCGCCGCAAATGTACCGTTAATTGATAAGCCAGCTATCAGCGCCAGCAACAGCGTTCCTTTATCTTGCCCTGACTGTTTCATTGCTCGTCTTCCACCTTATTCGGAATGATGTGACATTTTTTCCTGTTCGCGACGATACCAGTAGTAAGCCCCTTTAGAGATCATCCGCAGTTGCAGCACCAGTCGCTCTTCAAGCTGACGTCGCTGTTCCGGCGTGACATCCAGCGCTTCCGCGCCCGCGCTAAAGACAATCGTCACCATCGCTTCAGCCTGCGCTTCTGTGAAAGCGCGCGGCATATGGTTTTCGATTTCCAGATAGTCGGCAAGTTCCGCGATGAAGTGCTGAATTTCGCGCGCAACCGCAGCACGAAACGCCGCAGAGGTGCCGGAGCGTTCGCGTAAAAGCAGACGAAATGCGTTAGGGTTATTACCGATGAACTCCATAAATGTCGACACGGAAGTGCGGATCACGCTGCCGCCTTTGGCGATACGCTGACGCGCCTGGCGCATCAGTTGACGCAGCATCAGGCCGCTTTCGTCCACCATCGTCAGCCCTAACTCATCAACATCACGGAAATGGCGATAAAAGGAGGTTGGCGCAATGCCCGCTTCTCGTGCCACTTCACGCAGACTCAGGCTGGCAAAGCTTCGCTCTGCGCTCAGTTGGCTAAATGCTGCTTCTACCAGCGAACGCCTGGTTTTTTCTTTTTGTTGCGCTCTAACGCCCATCACGATGATTGAATCCTTCCAGATGCCTTGTTGGCACTATACCAGAGATTAAAACTAATCGACTTACACTGCTTTGTGAATGATTGTTTACGGGCGATTTATGCTCTTTTGCATGAAAAAAGCACAATGATAATTGGGTTATCCCGGTGAAGATGTTATGATTCTGTTGCTTTTATGTATAAGAACAGGTAAGCCTTACCATGCCAAATTCCTACGATTATGATGCAATAGTAATTGGTTCCGGCCCCGGCGGCGAAGGTGCTGCTATGGGTCTGGTGAAACAGGGAGCACGTGTCGCCGTTATTGAGCGTTATCATAATGTCGGCGGCGGATGTACCCACTGGGGCACTATCCCCTCAAAAGCACTTCGCCATGCCGTCAGCCGTATTATCGAATTTAACCAGAACCCTCTTTACAGCGACCACACCCGACTTCTCCGTTCCTCTTTCGCCGACATTCTGAACCATGCTGACAGCGTGATTAATCAGCAGACTCGCATGCGTCAGGGCTTTTATGAACGTAACCACTGTGAAATTTTGCAGGGCAACGCGCATTTTGTAGACGAACACACGCTGGCGCTGGAGTGCCCGGACGGCTCGGTTGAAACGCTGACAGCAGAAAAATTCGTCATCGCCTGCGGCTCGCGCCCTTACCGTCCGGCCGATGTCGATTTTAGCCACCCGCGTATTTACGACAGCGACTCCATCCTCAGCCTGCACCACGAGCCTCGCCACGTTATTATTTATGGAGCAGGGGTAATTGGCTGTGAATACGCCTCCATTTTCCGTGGAATGGACGTCAAAGTTGATCTGATCAACACCCGCGACCGTCTGCTGGCGTTCCTTGACCAGGAGATGTCGGATTCGCTCTCTTACCACTTCTGGAACAGCGGCGTGGTGATTCGCCACAACGAAGAGTACGAGAAAATCGAAGGGCTGGATGACGGCGTCATCATGCACCTGAAGTCAGGTAAAAAGCTGAAAGCCGACTGCCTGCTTTACGCTAACGGGCGCACCGGGAACACCGATTCACTGGCGCTGGAAAACATCGGACTGCAAGCCGACAGCCGTGGTCAGTTGAAAGTAAACAGCATGTATCAAACCGCGCTACCGCATGTCTACGCGGTGGGCGATGTCATTGGCTATCCAAGTCTGGCCTCTGCGGCTTACGATCAGGGCCGTATTGCCGCGCAGGCGATGGTTAAGGGTGAAGCCTCAGCGCACCTGGTGGAAGATATTCCAACCGGCATCTACACCATTCCGGAAATCAGCTCCGTCGGCAAAACAGAGCAGCAGCTCACCGCGATGAAAGTACCCTATGAAGTGGGTCGGGCGCAGTTTAAGCATCTGGCGCGCGCGCAGATTGTTGGCATGAATGTGGGAACGCTGAAAATTCTGTTCCACCGGGAAACGAAAGAAATTCTGGGGATCCACTGCTTTGGTGAACGCGCAGCCGAAATTATTCACATCGGCCAGGCGATTATGGAACAAAAAGGCGGTGGTAACACGATCGAGTACTTTGTTAACACCACCTTTAACTACCCGACCATGGCCGAAGCCTATCGGGTAGCGGCGCTCAATGGCTTAAACCGCCTTTGGTAACGCTTTCTCGTCGAAGTGACCTTCCATCGTTCCGCGGATAGCCTCTGCCAGTTGCTCATAGCGACTGCGCAGGGGTGATCCCGGGCGATAGACAAGACCTACGGTACGACGTGGCTCAGGCTTGATGCACGGCAGGTAGATCACCCCATCACGGCGACGTTCCCGCGGCACGGCCAGCGCCGGTAACAGCGTAATGCCGCTGCCTGCCGCCACCATGTTACGCAGCGTCTCAAGGCTCGTCGCCCGGAAGTGCGTATCTTCATCAGCACCCGCTTCAAAACAGAAACCCAGCGCCTGATCGCGCAGGCAGTGACCATCTTCCAGCATCAGCAGTTTCTCACCCGCCAGATCGGACATTGGCACACGATCGCGCTCAGCCCAGGGGTGATCTTCATAGATCGCCAGCATCATTGGCTCATCAAACAAAGGCACTTCGATAAACGCCTCGCTCTCTTTCACCAGTGCCAGAATGGCGCAATCCAGCTTACCGCTGTCGAGTTGTGCCAGCAGTTGATGCGTTTGCGCTTCATGCAGGTACATTTCGAGTTTTGGGAAAGTCTGGTGAAGCATTGGGATAATGTGCGGCAGCAGGTAAGGGCCGACCGTTGGAATCAAACCGATATGCAGCGGACCGGACATGGTCTCTCCCTGCTGGCTTGCCATTTCCTTGAGCACTTTGACCTCACGCAGCACCGTGCGCGCCTGATCCACCAGCAGCAAACCTGCCTGGGTGAAGAGCACTTTACGGCTGGTGCGTTCCAGCAACATCACGCCCAGCTCATCTTCCAGCTTGCGGATTTGCCCACTCAGCGTTGGCTGACTGACATGGCACGAGTCTGCCGCCCGACGGAAATGCCGGTGTTCGGCTAACGCGACCAGGTATTCAAGATCACGAATATTCATTATTCATCCTCCATTGCCACGATAGTTCGCGGCGATAGATAGAATAGCAATGAACGATTATCCCTATCAAGCTTTCTGTTCAATAATGCAACACAGAAACGGAGCGGTACCTCCTTAACCCTTGAAGTCACCGTGATGTTTCGCAGAGTTTCTCTCAAACTCGAAATAACTAAAGCCAACGTGAACTTTTGCGGACTCTCAGGTCCGCATTTTTTTTGGGCGAATACCCCTCACCCCCAACCCCTCTCCCTAAGGGAGAGGGGCTAGTCCGCAGAATAATTGTGAACTTATATCTGTGCTCGATCGGTTCCCTCTCCCTTCGGGAGAGGGTTAGGGTGAGGGGGTGCAAATCGTTAAATCAAACGCTGCTGCGCCTCGCTAATCGCCTGCGCCACCTGCTTCGGTGACACCCCACCCTTCGCCGCACGTTTATCAAGGCACGATTGCAGCGACAGAATCGGATACACATCATCACCAATCACGCTGCTGAATTTTTGTAGATCCGCCAGCGCCAGGGCTTCCAGTGGTTTGCCCTGTTTAATCGCTTCGACCACCGCCTCGCCCACGATGTGGTGCGCCTCGCGGAACGGCACGCCTTTGGCGACCAGATAATCCGCCAGTTCGGTGGCGTTAGCGTAACCCTGCTGCGCCGCCTCCTGGCAACGCGGGCGTTTCACCTGGATGCCGTCCAGCACCAGCGCCGCCATGTGCAGGCAGTCCAGCCAGGTGTCGAGCGCGTCGAACAGGCCCTCTTTGTCTTCCTGCATATCTTTGTTGTACGCCAGCGGCAGGCCTTTCAGGGTCATCATCATGCCGGTCAGCGCGCCCTGCACGCGGCCACATTTACCACGAATCAGCTCCAGCGCGTCCGGGTTTTTCTTCTGCGGCATCAGGGAAGAGCCAGAGGTCACGCGGTCAGACAACTCAACGAAATTCGCTTCACCGGAGTTAAAGAAGATCAAATCTTCAGCAAAACGCGACAAGTGCACCATGCCGATAGAGGCATTGGACAGCAGTTCCAGCACGTGGTCGCGGTCGGAAACGCTGTCCAGGCTGTTACGGGTGGCAGAGGCAAAACCCAGCCAGCCAGCCAGTTGTTCACGATCGATTTCGTATGCCGTACCGGCCAGCGCACCGCTACCCAGCGGGCTAACGTCGAGGCGTTTTACCGCATCCTGCAGGCGACTTTCATCACGCGCCAGCATCTCAACATAAGCCAGACACCAGTGCGCGAAAGTCACTGGCTGCGCACGTTGCAGGTGGGTGTAACCCGGCATGACGGCATCCTGATTCTGCTGCGCGGTTTCCACCAGCGCGCTCTGCAACTGACGATTCGCCGACAGCAGTTCCGTAACGGTATCTTTGCACCACAGTTTAAGGTCAGTCGCCACCTGGTCGTTACGGCTGCGCCCGGTATGCAGTTTCTTGCCTAACTGGCCGACTTTATCGATAAGTTTGCCTTCCACCCAGCTATGAATATCTTCGGCATCACTTTGCAGGATTTGCTGCGGATTGGCGCGAACCTCTTCCAGCAACACGTTCAGCGCTTCTTCCAGTTGTTGCTGTTCTTCTCCAGTCAACACACCTACTGTTACCAGCGCTTTGGACCAGGCGACAGAGCCAGTGATATCCTGCTCCGCCAGGCGATAGTCGAAGCGCAAAGAGTCATTGAACTGTTTGAACCGTTGATCCGCTGCCTGTGTAAAACGCCCGCCCCAAAGTGCCATAACTTGTTTCCTTAAAATTCGTTTAATGTTGCCTGAAAGCTACCCTCACGCACCGATCGGTTCCCTCTCCCTGTGAGAGAGGGTTAGGGTGAGGGGAAATATTAAGCCAGAATCCGCGTACCAATCGGCGTGCCGTTAAACAGCGCCGGTAGTTGCTCCGCATGACGCCATGATGCGATATCCACCGGGCGACCCAACGTGCGGGCAGCATCCAGCGCCGCATTCACTTTCACGATCATGCCATCGGTAATAATGCCCTGTTCGATCAGTTGTTCCGCTTTCGCGGCGGTCATCTCCGCGATGCGCTGGCCTTTACCGTCCAGAATACCGCTTACGTCAGAAAGCAGGATCAGATCCGCGCCCAGCGTTGCCGCCAGCGCCGTCGCCGCCTGGTCAGCGTTGACGTTCATCAGCTCACCCTCAGCAGTGACGCCAATAGAACTCACCACCGGCAGGAAACCACCCTCCAGCAGCAGATTAATGAGCTTTGGCGAACCCGGCATCGCCAGGCCAACATGACCCAGTTCTTCGTCGAGCTTCGTAACTTTTACGCTATCGCCGTCACCGAGGAACAACCCCACAGAGGCAATATCATGCTTTTTCGCCCACGCCAGCAGCGTTTTATTAGCAGTGCCCGCCAGCGCGCCGGTAATGATGTCGATTTGATCGGCGGGCGTCACACGCAGGCCGTTTTTCTTTTTCACTGGCAGATTAAGCTGCTTCATCAGCTCATCCACCACGCAGCCGCCGCCGTGCACGATCACCAGCGGGCGCTGATGTGATTCACGATAATTCACCAGTGCGGTAAACAGGCGCTCCAGCGCCTCTTCGCTATCCAGCAACACGCCGCCTAATTTGATAATTAATGGATTCATCGTCATCACACCTTAAAGAAGAGACTGCGTCTCGGCAAAGCCGAAACGAATGTTGGCGCACTGCATAGCCTGCGCCGCTGCGCCTTTTAACAGGTTATCTTCCGCGGCCACCACAATCAGGTGCTGGTTCTGCACGGCAAAACCAATATCGCAGAAGGGCAAACCGACCACATTTTTCAGCGCCGGAACACCTTTATCATAGAGGCGTACCAGCGGTTTATGGGCATACGCCTGCTGGAAGGCGGCTGCCACCTGTTCCGCGTCAACGCCCGGTTTCAGGCGGCAGGTGATGGTCTCGAGTATGCCGCGTTTAAAGTTACCCAGGTGTGGGGTAAAAATCACCTCTGCGCCCAGGTGGGTTGAAATTTCCGGGTGATGACGATGGTTGAATACGCCATACGGTTGCAGGCTCACTTCACAGAAGCTATTAGAGAGCGCCGCTTTGCGTCCGGCGCCGCTCACGCCACTGGTGGCGTTAATCACCGGCCACTGGGTGAGATCCAGCAAATCGGCATCAATCAGCGGCTTCAACGACAATTGTGCCGCCGTGGGGTAACAGCCCGGCACGGCGATCAGATTGGTCTCTTTCAGCGCATCGCCGCACCACTCGGCCAGGCCATACACCGCCTGCTCAAGTAATTCAGGATGCTGATGGGTGAAGCCGTAATATTTTTCGTAGAAAGGCGCGTTGTTCACGCGAAACGCCCCGGAAAGGTCAAACACCACGCAACCTGCCGCCAGAAACTGCGGTGCCAGATCGTGGCTGACTTCGTGCGCGGTGGCGAGGAAAACCACATCCACCCCGGCGCTAAATTCACTGATATCCGACATCGGCTGCAGCGGCATATCGACAATGCCTTTGAGCTGTGGATGCAGATCGGAGATTAGCTTTCCCGCATCATTGCTTTGCGCTGAGACCGTCAAAGCGGTTATGTTCATATGCGGATGGCGATTTACATAGGTCACAAGCTCTGCGCCAGCATACCCACTGGCACCTACAATCAGCGTATTCAACATCGGGGCTGTTCACCTTCTTACGTCATATATGCCCGGGAAGAACGTTCTCTTCCTCACCCTGTTAAACGTATATCCCTGGTGATTCTGGGTTTTATTACGCTTAACGATATTGTATTTTTATTCACAAATATTGCATGAATATTGATACTATCACGACCAGAGGTGTGTCAACAATGAAAAACAATTTACCGCCATTTATCGAGATTTACCGTGCATTGATCGCCACACCTTCCATCAGCGCCACCGAAGAAGCCCTTGATCAAAGCAATGCGTCTTTAATCACTCTGCTGGGTGATTGGTTCACCTCTTTAGGCTTCAATGTTGAGATCCAACCCGTTCCTGGTACGCGCAACAAATTCAACATGCTGGCGAGTACCGGGCATGGCGCAGGCGGCCTGCTGCTTGCCGGCCACACTGATACCGTTCCTTTCGACGATGGCCGCTGGACACGCGATCCCTTCACGCTGACCGAGCATGAAAACAAGCTTTACGGTCTGGGCACCGCCGACATGAAAGGCTTCTTCGCCTTTATTCTCGACGCTCTGCGTGATGTTGATGTGACGACGCTGAAAAAGCCGCTCTACATTCTGGCAACTGCCGATGAAGAGACCAGCATGGCGGGCGCGCGCTACTTCGCCCAAACCACCGCCCTGCGCCCGGACTGCGCCATCATCGGCGAACCAACCTCATTGCAGCCGGTTCGCGCCCATAAAGGCCATATCTCCAGCGCTATCCGCGTGCTTGGGCAGTCGGGTCACTCCAGCGACCCGGCACGCGGCGTAAACGCGATTGAAATTATGCACGATGCGATTGGCCGCGTGATGCAACTGCGAGACTCCCTGAAAGAGCGCTATCACTACGAGGCGTTCACTGTGCCCTACCCGACGCTGAACCTCGGCGCTATCCACGGCGGCGATGCGTCAAACCGTATCTGCGCCTGCTGCGAACTGCATATGGATATTCGCCCGCTGCCAGGAATGACGCTGAACGACCTGAACGGGCTGCTGGATGAAGCCCTGGCGCCGGTCAGCGAACAGTGGCCTGGTCGTTTAACCGTCTCTGAGCTACATCCGCCGATCCCGGGCTATGAATGTCCACCGGATCACGCTCTGGTAGGTGTGGTTGAAAAACTCCTCGGTGCGCAAACCGAAGTGGTGAACTATTGCACCGAAGCGCCGTTTATTCAGACCCTTTGCCCAACACTGGTGCTCGGCCCGGGTTCGATCAATCAGGCCCACCAGCCGGATGAATATCTGGAAACGCGGTTTATTAAGCCGACCCGCGAATTGATTACCCAGGTTGTGCATCACTTCTGCTGGCATTGATATGCCCCCCCTCACCCCGGCCCTCTCCCCAAAGGGGCGAGGGGGAAAATCCGCGCTAATTGTAACTGTGGGCACGATCGTTCCCTCTCCCCTTTGGGGAGAGGGTTAGGGTGAGGGGCAAACCGCACGCCCCCTATTTTCATAAGCATTACTTATCTGACACGATGCGAATTAAATTTCGTAAATTGCCGCAATTTACTCGATTGCTGAACCGATTTCGCAGCAATTGACGTGGGGGTTTTTACGTGGCTTTATAAAGGAGGTTTCATATTCCGGCCTTGCGTTCCAAAGCCTGGGGTATAACAAAAATAAATGAGATGGGGTGTCTGGGTTAACATGAACGAACAATATTCCGCGTTGCGTAGTAATGTCAGTATGCTCGGTAAAGTGCTAGGCGATACCATCAGGGATGCGCTTGGTGAGAACATTCTTGACCGTGTAGAAACTATCCGTAAGTTGTCAAAATCCTCACGCGGCGGCAATGAAGCCGACCGTCAGGAACTGCTGACAACGCTGCAAAACCTCTCCAACGATGAACTTCTGCCGGTGGCTCGTGCCTTCAGCCAGTTTCTGAACCTGGCGAATACCGCCGAGCAGTATCACAGCATCTCGCCGAAAGGCGAAGCCGCGAGCAACCCGGAAGTGATTGCACGCACGCTGCGTAAACTCAAAGACCAACCCAATCTCAACGAAGCCACCATTAAAAAAGCCGTCGAATCGCTGTCGCTGGAGCTGGTTCTGACCGCTCACCCGACCGAAATTACGCGCCGCACCCTGATCCACAAAATGGGCGAAATAAACGGCTGCCTGAAGCAACTGGATAACAAAGATATCGCCGACTACGAGCGTAACCAGTTAATGCGTCGCCTGCGCCAGCTTATCGCTCAATCATGGCATACGGATGAAATTCGTAAACACCGCCCAAGCCCGGTAGATGAAGCCAAATGGGGCTTCGCTGTGGTGGAAAACAGCCTGTGGGAAGGCGTACCGAACTATCTGCGCGAGCTGAACGAACAGCTCGAAGAGAATCTGAACTACCGCCTGCCGGTTGATTTCGTCCCAGTCCGCTTCACTTCGTGGATGGGCGGCGACCGTGACGGCAACCCGAACGTTACCGCCGATATTACACGCCATGTCCTGCTGCTAAGCCGCTGGAAGGCCACCGATCTGTTCCTGAAAGATATTCAGTTGCTTATCTCGGAACTGTCGATGGTCGAGTGTACCGACGAACTGCGCGCGCTGGTTGGCGAAGAGGGCGAGCAGGAGCCGTATCGCTATCTGCTGAAAAACATTCGCAGCCAGTTAATGGCGACGCAAGCCTGGCTGGAAGCCCGCCTCAAAGGCCAGCGCCTGCCGAAACCCGCAGGGCTTATCAGCCAGAATGAACAGCTCTGGGATCCTCTGTATGCCTGTTATAAATCACTTCAGGCCTGTGGAATGGGCATTATCGCCAACGGCGAACTGCTCGACACTCTGCGCCGCGTGAAGTGTTTCGGCGTCCCGCTGGTGCGCATTGATGTGCGCCAGGAGAGCACCCGCCACACCGAAGCGCTGGGCGAACTGACCCGCTACCTCGGCATCGGCGATTATGAAAGCTGGTCTGAAGCTGACAAACAAGCGTTCCTGATCCGTGAACTCAATTCCAAGCGTCCGTTGCTGCCGCGTAGCTGGGAGCCAAGCAACGAAACGCGAGAAGTCCTGAATACCTGTAAAGCGATTGTCGATGCACCAATCGGCTCGGTCGCCGCCTATGTCATCTCCATGGCGAAAACGCCTTCCGACGTGCTGGCGGTGCATCTGCTGCTTAAAGAAGCAGGCATTACGTTTGCACTACCGGTCGCGCCGCTGTTTGAAACCCTTGATGACCTGAATAATTCGAACGATGTCATGACCCAGTTGCTGAATATCGACTGGTATCGCGGCTTTATTCAGGGCAAACAGATGGTGATGATTGGCTATTCCGACTCCGCGAAAGACGCGGGTGTGATGGCCGCTTCCTGGGCGCAGTACCAGGCACAGGATGCCCTAATCAAAACCTGCGAAAAAGCCGGCATTGAACTCACTCTGTTCCACGGTCGCGGCGGCTCAATTGGACGTGGCGGCGCGCCAGCCCATGCCGCGCTGCTTTCACAACCGCCGGGAAGCCTCAAAGGCGGCCTGCGCGTCACCGAGCAGGGCGAGATGATTCGTTTCAAGTATGGCCTGCCTGAAGTTACCGTCAGTAGCCTGTCGCTTTATACCAGCGCGATTCTGGAAGCTAACCTGCTGCCGCCGCCGGAGCCAAAGGCAGAGTGGCGCCACATCATGGATGAGCTTTCCGATATCTCCTGCGAGATGTACCGCGGCTATGTGCGTGAAAACAAAGACTTCGTGCCTTACTTCCGCTCCGCCACCCCGGAACAGGAACTGGGTAAACTGCCGCTTGGCTCGCGTCCGGCAAAACGTCGCCCAACCGGCGGCGTGGAATCTCTCCGCGCGATTCCGTGGATCTTCGCCTGGACGCAGAACCGCCTGATGCTCCCCGCCTGGCTGGGCGCGGGCGCGGCGCTGCAAAAAGTAGTGGAAGATGGCAAACAGAGCCAACTGGAATCAATGTGCCGCGACTGGCCATTCTTCTCCACGCGTCTTGGCATGCTGGAAATGGTATTCGCCAAAGCAGACCTGTGGCTGGCGGAATACTACGATCAGCGCCTGGTGAAAAAAGAGCTATGGGGCCTGGGTGAAGAACTGCGTAATCTGCTGGAAGCCGATATCAAAGTCGTGCTGGACATCGCCAACGATGCCCACCTGATGGCTGACCTGCCGTGGATTGCCGAGTCCATTCAGTTACGTAACATCTATACCGACCCACTGAACGTACTGCAGGCCGAACTGCTGCACCGTTCACGCCTGGCGGAAGAGGAAGGCAAAGAGCCTGATCCAAACGTTGAACAAGCGCTGATGGTCACTATTGCTGGCGTCGCTGCAGGTATGCGTAACACCGGCTAAATAAGCCTTTCCTGAAAAAATAATGTGCCTGCTTATTGTAAGCAGGCACATTAAAAATTATCCCCTCGCGACACAACCTTTTCTTTTTCCTTCTGTCTATCGTTGTGCTTAACGTGATTTTTTACTGCCGTAACAATAACCCTGGTATACCTTAAGGTTCGCTTAATAAAATGCCGTTACGGTTGGCACCACGAATTCAGACAGGCTTAATCTATGCTCTCCACAAACACACCGGCTGATAGCAAATTTAGCTGGAAAGCCCTTGGCTGGGCGCTGCTCTACTTTTGGTTTTTCTCAACCCTGTTGCAGGCCATTATTCTGTTAACGGGTTATAGCGGCACCAATGGTTTTCGCGACTCGCTTTTATTCAGTTCACTGTGGCTGATCCCCATTTTTCTGTTCCCCAGTAAAACGCGCATTATTGCTGCCGTTATTGGCATAGTGCTGTGGGCCGCCTCGCTGGCGACTTTGTGCTACTTCGTGATCTATGGGCAGGAATTTTCACAAAGCGTGCTGTTCATTATGTTCGAATCGAACGCCAATGAAGCCAGCGAATACATGAGCCAGTATTTCAGCCTGAAGATTGTTCTGACGGCGGTGGCGTATACCGCAGTGGCGATTTTCCTGTGGTCGAGACTGAAGCCTGTCTATATCCCGCACCTCAGCCGCTGGCTGATTTCTTTTGCTCTGCTGTATGGGTTAATTCTTAATCCTATTGTTGCTGGCAGCGTTGTTGGTGATAAACCGCTGGAAAAAACGCTGAACGGTATGGCTTCCCGTATGGAGCCCGCCGCACCGTGGCAGTTTATTACCGGCTACTATCAATATCGCCAGCAATTAACCAGCCTGAACAAACTGTTAAGCGCAAACAACGCATTACCGCCACTGGCGAATTTAAAAGACAGCTCCGGCGATGCGCCGCGCACCCTGGTGTTAGTCATTGGCGAATCCACCCAACGTGGGCGTATGAGCCTGTACGGCTACCCACGTGAAACCACGCCAGAACTCGACGCTCTGCATAAGAACGATAAAAACCTGACCGTCTTCAACGACGTCGTCACGTCTCGTCCTTACACCATCGAGATCCTGCAACAGGCGTTGACCTTTGCTAACGAGAAAAACCCGGATCTCTACCTGACCAAACCTTCATTAATGAACATGATGAAACAGGCAGGGTATAAAACGTTCTGGATCACCAACCAGCAGACGATGACCGAACGTAACACCATGCTGACGGTCTTCTCGAAGCAAACCGATAAGCAGTTCTATATGAACCAGCAGCGCACACAGAGTGCGCGTGAATACGACACCAATGTGCTGGATCCATTTAAAGAAGTGATGGCTGACCCGGCGCCGAAGAAATTCATTATCGTTCACCTGCTGGGTACACATATCAAGTACGAGTACCGCTATCCGGAAAAATGGGGCAAGTTTAATGGCAAAACCGACAATCTGCCCGCCGGGTTATCGCAGGATCAACAGGACGAATACAACGCCTACGATAACGCAAACCTGTATAACGACCACGTTGTCGCCAGCCTGATCAACGAGTACAAAGCGACGGATCCAAATGGTTTCCTGCTTTACTTCTCCGATCACGGCGAAGAGGTGTATGACACGCCACCGCATAACATTCAGGGACGCAACGAACTGGCGCCGACACGCCACATGTACACCGTGCCGTTTATACTGTGGACGTCAGAAAAATGGC
This sequence comes from Pseudocitrobacter cyperus, assembly GCF_039889165.1. Taxonomy (NCBI): domain Bacteria; kingdom Pseudomonadati; phylum Pseudomonadota; class Gammaproteobacteria; order Enterobacterales; family Enterobacteriaceae; genus Pseudocitrobacter; species Pseudocitrobacter cyperus. The sequence goes on from NZ_JAYMYY010000011.1 coordinate 17,540, forward strand.
AGGCGGCCCATCCGCGAGATTTCTCGCAGGACGTCAACCGTAAGTACAGCAGTTCGGAGCTTATCCACACCTGGTCCGACTTAGCGGGGCTCAGCTATGATGGCTTTGATGCGACGCGTTCCATCACCAGCCCGCAGTTCACGCCGATGACGCGCTGGATTGGCAACCCGTACAAGAAAAACGGCTTAAAGGATTACGACTCGTTACCTTACGGGGAACTCCAGGGAAATCAGTGATCCTGATTACGGCCACTCCATTCAGGAGTGGCCTTTTTTATCGCGCCCCGTTAATGTTGCGCTGTATGCAACAGACAAGGGATCGCCATGCATCACGACATTACGCAACTGCTCACCCGGCTTATCAATACGCCGTCTGAACTGCAAAACATTCACTTTGCCAGCACCACCAGCCCGGCGCCCGAGCTGGCGTATCAGGTCGATTTTCCACGACTGGAAATTGTGCTGGAGGGCGAGTTTACTGACGCCGGCACGGCCACGCGCATGCAGCGTCATGATGTGCTGTTTGTTCCCGCAGGCGGCTGGAACTTCCCGCAATGGCAAACGCCCGTCACCACCCTCAGTATTCTGTTTGGCAAACAGCAGCTCGGCTTTAGCCTGGTACACTGGGACGGCAGCCATTCGCAGAACCTCAATCGCCAGCATGTCGCCCGCCGCGGGCCACGCATCGGTTCATTTCTGCTGCAAACCCTGCATGAAATGCAGATGCAGCCGCAGGAACAACACACCGCGCGGTTGATTGTCGCCAGCCTGTTGAGCCACTGCTGCGACCTGCTGGGCAGCCAGATCCAAACGGCTTCGCGCAGCCAGGCGCTTTTCGACGCTATTCGCGACTATATCGACGAACATTACGCCTCACCGCTCACCCGCGAATCGGTCGCGCAGGCGTTTTATATCTCGCCCAACTACCTCTCGCACCTGTTTCAGAAAACCGGGGCGGTGGGATTTAACGAATACCTGAATCACACGCGGCTGGAACATGCCAGAATGCTGTTGAAGGGATATGACCTGAAAGTAAAAGAGATTGCCCACGCCTGCGGTTTTGTCGACAGCAACTACTTCTGCCGTTTGTTTCGTAAAAATACCGAACGCTCGCCATCAGAGTACCGTCGCCAGTACCACAGTCAGCTCATTGAAAAGGTCAGGGATGCAGAATGATATGTGTCTGCTGCGGCGCTGAAAGCAGTTTACGCACTGCGCTCATCACCTTTTGCGGCTCGCGCAGGAAAGCATTAATGCCGGATTGCACATAGCGGCTGTGGGAAAAACGCTCCGCACCGCTTAGCTCGATATCAGTAATGAGCAACACCGCGTCAGCGAGCTGGATATCCTCAGCCGTGAGCAGGTTTTCAACCCCCAGCGCGCCCTGAGTTTCAATTTTAATCCCCCACTTCTCCTGCTGGCACAGCTTTTCCAGCCGCTCGGCAGCCATATACGTATGCGCCACACCACTCACACAGGCAGTGACTGCGACTAACCGTCTTACCGTCATCGGGTTCTCCTGCTTATTGCCCGCTGCGGGCTGGCGCGCTTACCACCAGCCCGTTCATGCTGCTTATGCGATTTGCGCCAGATGCGCTTCTATCTTATTCATAATAGCGTCTGCGCGTTTAACTGCATCGCTGATATTTACCCGCACGATGGTCTTCCCGGCAAAGCGCTCTTCGAACTTGATACCGATATCTTTGGTCAGAATCACGATATCCGCGGCGGCTACGTCGCCTGCAGTCAGTTCATTTTCGAGGCCAATGGAACCCTGCGTTTCAACCTTCACGTCCCAGCCTTTGGCTTTCGCCGCGCTTTCCAGCGCTTCCGCCGCCATATAAGTATGTGCGACGCCAGACGGGCAAGCTGTTACTGCGATAATCATGGTCATAATAACTACCTCTTCAATCAGTTAATTTCGAAATCCAGATCCAGGTCGTCTTCTTTTTCCGCGACCGGTTTCGCATTTTTACGTGCCAGACTTTTCAGGAGATTCACGCACACCGCCGTCACCACCGCGCCAACAGCAATCGCCACGATGTAGCCCAGCTTGCCTTCCACCACCGGCAGTACAATCAGCCCGCCCCACCCGGCGTAGCACTGTGCGCCCATCAGCGCTGCCGTCACTGCGCCACAAACGGAGCCGATCATAATGGACGGGATCACGCGCAACGGGTCAGCGGCCGCAAAGGGAATCGCCCCTTCCGTCACGCCCACGCAGCCCATCACCAGCGCCGCTTTGCCCGCTTCGCGCTCTTCGCTACTGAAGTTTTTACGATTAATCAGCGTCGCGAGGCCCAGCCCCAGCGGCGGTACGCATATCCCGACGGCAGCAATCGCCACTACCGTATACACGCCCTGCGATACGCAGATCAGCATGAACGCGTAGGCCACTTTGTTCACCGGGCCGCCCATATCAAAGGCCAGCATCAGACCCATGATGATCGCCAGCACCACAATGCTGCCCTGCTGCATGCCCTGCAACCATTGGGTCAAACTGGCTGTCAATGCGCCCACTGGTTCACCCAGCCCCCACATCATGACGCCCGCAGTGATCAGCGTACCGGCAATCGGGATCACGAAAATCGGCATCACCGAGCGCAGCACTTTATGCACGGGGATCTTCTTCAGGTAATAAACCACTATCCCGCCGATAATCCCGGCGATCAGCGCCCCGAAAAAACCAGCGCCAAAGCTGTTACCGACCCACGCGCCAATGGCGCAAGGCGCCAGCGCGGAGCGTTCGGCGATGGAGTAACCGATATAGGCCGCCAGAAACGGCACCATCAAGGTCAGCCCCGCCACACCAATATCAAACAGCTTTTTCAGATTGGGATCGGTAGCGGCATCTGGCACCGCGCCCTTGCCGTATAACATGACGGAAACCGCCAGCAGGATCCCACCCGCCACAACAAACGGGATCATGTGCGACACACCGGTCATTAAATGCTGACGGGTGTTTTTTAATATTTGCACCAACTCTTTCATCAGTTGCTCCCGGGCTATTACTGCCCATATCCATAGAGAAGTTGTGGAGACAATAGGCAATTGGCAAAGAGACAGACAGTGGATAAAAGCTGCATTTACTGGATATTTGTGATCGCAGAAGAAAAATGCGATCGGACTCAAAAGTTCATCCCACCCCCGGAACTGCCTTAAAATGGTAACTTGTGAAGCAACTCGCACTTTGCGCTAGATATTACATTTATCCAGTTTTTGACAGATTTGTCAGATAGCCCTGCCGCACTCAACGCTCCATCCTGTTCCCCATATCGAATGATTTGGGAGATAAAGTGATGGCTCAGGTTATTGAGTTTGTCTGTGAATTACCGAACGGCGTCCATGCGCGCCCCGCCAGCCATGTCGAAACGCAGTGCAATAAATTCACCAGCACGATTGAATGGCACAACCTGCGTACCGACCGTAAAGGCAATGCTAAAAGCGCCCTTGCGCTGATCGGCACCGATACGCTGGTTAACGATGCCTGCCAGCTACTGATTTCCGGCGAAGATGAACAGGCTGCCTGGCTGCATCTCTCCCGCTGGCTGCACGAAGAATTTCCCCTGTGCGACGCGCCGCTGGCGCAGGCCACCACTGTCGAACAGGCGCCACTACCGGAATCACTCACCCGTCTCAACCCAACGCTATTCCGCGCGCAACCGGTCTGTAGCGGCAGCGCTGGCGGAGTTTTGACGCGCCTTGCCTCGCTGGATCTGAATCGTCTGACCGATTTACCTGAAGCAGGCACCGTTGAAGCGGAACAGAGCGCGCTGGACAGCGGCCTGGCGCGGCTTACGAAAATGCTGGAACTGCATCTGCTCGACAGCAGCGCTACCGCCAGTGCGATTCTGGAAGCGCACCGCTCACTCGCCACCGATACCTCTCTTCGCCAGCATCTGCTGGCAGGCGTGAACGAAGGGCTAAGCTGTGCGGAGGCAATCATCCGTACCGCCAACCATTTCTGCGACGAATTTTCCCGCTCCAGCAGCGCTTACTTACAGGAACGCGCGCTGGACGTGCGCGATGTCGGCTATCAACTGCTGCAGCAGATTTACGGCGAGCAGCGTTTCCCGGCCCCCGGCAAGCTCACGCAGCCGACCATCTGCATGGCGGAAGAACTCACCCCAAGCCAGTTCCTCGAACTGGATAAAACATTGTTGAAGGGCCTGTTGCTGCAAAGCGGCGGCACCACCTCGCATACGGTGATCCTTGCGCGTTCTTTCAACATCCCAACGCTGGTTGGTGTGGATATCGACGCTCTTCACACCTGGCAGGGGCAGCACATTTTTCTCGACGGCAACGCCGGGGCGATTGTCGTCGCGCCGGAAAACGCCGTTACCCGCTACTATCAGCAGGAAGCCTGGGTACAGGAACAACTGCGTCAGCAACAAAGCGTCTGGCTGAATCAGGAAGCGCGTACTGCCGATGGTTTACGCATCGAAGTGGCGGCCAACATCGCTCACTCGGTAGAAGCGCAGGCGGCATTTGGCAACGGCGCGGAAGGTGTCGGCCTGTTCCGCACCGAAATGCTCTATATGGATCGTGCCAGCGCGCCGGGCGAGGACGAGTTATATAACATTTTCTGCCAGGCGCTGGGTTCCGCCAATGGCCGCAGCATTATCGTGCGCACCATGGATATCGGCGGCGATAAGCCGGTGGACTACCTCAATATTCCGGCGGAGAACAACCCGTTCCTTGGTTATCGCGCGGTGCGTATTTACGAAGAGTATGCGGCACTGTTTACCACTCAGCTCCGTTCGATCCTGCGCGCTTCGGCCCACGGCAAGCTGAAGATCATGATCCCGATGATCTCCTCAATGGAAGAGATCTTGTGGGTAAAAGAGAAACTGGCAGAAGCCAAACAGCAACTACGCAACGAGCACGTTCCGTTTGATGAACGTATCCCGCTGGGCATCATGCTGGAAGTGCCGTCGGTGATGTTCATCATCGATCAGTGCTGCGAAGAGATCGACTTCTTCAGTATCGGCAGTAACGATTTAACCCAGTATCTGCTGGCCGTCGACCGCGATAACGCCAAAGTCACCCGTCATTACAACAGCCTGAACCCGGCGTTCCTGCGCGCCCTCGATTACGCCGTGCAGGCGGTGCATCGCCAGGGGAAATGGATTGGCCTGTGCGGCGAACTGGGCGCAAAAGGTTCCGTGCTGCCGCTGCTGGTTGGCCTGGGGCTGGATGAACTGAGCATGAGCGCGCCGTCAATTCCGGCGACCAAATCACGCCTCGCACAGCTCGACAGCCGCGCCTGCCGCCAGTTGCTCAATCAGGCGATGGCCTGCCGCACCTCGCTGGAAGTGGAACACCTGCTGGCGCAGTTCCGCATGAGCCAGCAGGACGCGCCGCTGATCGCCGCCTCCTGCATCTCGCTGGATAACGACTGGCAGAGCAAAGAAGAAGTGATCAAAGGGATGACCGACAATCTGCTGCTGGCCGGACGCTGCCGCTACCCGCGCAAGCTGGAGGCGGATCTGTGGGCGCGCGAGGCGGTGTTCTCCACCGGGCTGGGCTTCAGCTTCGCCATTCCACACAGCAAATCAGAACATATTGAGCAATCGACCATTAGCGTTGCGCGCCTGCAAGCGCCGGTGCGCTGGGGCGACGAAGAGGCGCAGTTCATCATTATGCTGACGCTCAATAAACACGCTGCGGGCGACCAGCACATGCGAATTTTCTCCCGCCTGGCGCGCCGCATCATGCACGAAGATTTCCGCAACGCGCTGGTGAATGCCGCGTCCGCTGACGCCATCGCCAGCCTGCTGCAACACGAACTGGAACTGTAAGAGGACGAATCATGGAACTGTATCTGGATACCGCCAACGTGGCGGAAGTTGAACGCCTGGCGCGTATTTTCCCGCTGGCGGGTGTGACCACCAACCCAAGCATCGTCGCGGCCAGCAAAGAATCGATCTGGGACGTACTGCCGCGTCTGCAAAAAGCGGTCGGCCCGGAAGGGATTCTGTTCGCCCAGACCATGAGCCGCGATGCGGCGGGCATGGTGGCGGAAGCAAAACGTCTGAGCGAAGCCGTCCCGGGGCTTGTGGTGAAAATCCCGGTCACGACTGAAGGGCTGGCTGCTATTAAGATGCTGAAAAAAGAGGGAATTACTACGCTTGGCACAGCGGTTTACAGCGCATCGCAAGGTCTGCTCGCCGCGCTGGCAGGGGCGAAATACGTTGCGCCTTACGTCAACCGCGTTGACGCCCAGGGCGGCGACGGTATTCGCACGGTGCAGGAACTGCAATCCCTGCTGGAACTCCACGCGCCGGAAAGCATGGTACTGGCGGCGAGCTTCAAAACGCCGCGCCAGGCGCTCGATTGTCTACTGGCAGGATGTGAAGCGATCACTCTTCCTTTAGATGTAGCGCAACAAATGCTCAATACCCCTGCGGTAGAGTCGGCAATAGAGAAGTTTGAGCAGGACTGGAATAACGCATTTGGTCACATCAACCTGTGAGGGAAATAGAGTATGGATCGCATTATTCAATCACCTGGTAAATACATCCAGGGCGCCGATGTCATCACCCGTCTGGGCGACTACCTGAAACCGATGGCGGAGCGCTGGCTGGTTGTCGGCGATAAGTTTGTTTTAGGTTTTGCCCAGACCGCACTGGAGAAAAGCTTCCGCGACGCGGGTCTGGCGCTGGAAATCGCCCCATTCGGCGGCGAATGTTCACAAAACGAAATCGACCGCCTGCGCGGCGTGGCGGAAAAAGCGCAATGTGGCGCCGTGCTGGGCATCGGCGGCGGTAAAACGCTGGATACGGCTAAGGCGCTGGCGCACTTTATGTCACTTCCGGTCGCTATCGCACCGACCATCGCCTCTACCGATGCGCCGTGCAGCGCGCTGTCTGTTATCTACACCGACGACGGCGAATTTGATCGTTATCTGCTGCTGCCGCACAACCCGAACGTGGTCATTGTCGATACCAAAATCGTCGCGGGCGCACCGGCTCGTCTGCTGGCCGCCGGTATCGGCGATGCGCTGGCGACCTGGTTTGAAGCCCGCGCCTGTTCACGTAGCGGCGCTACCACCATGGCGGGCGGGAATTGCACGCAGGCCGCGCTGGCGCTGGCCGAATTGTGCTACAACGTGCTGATTGAAGAAGGCGAAAAAGCGATGCTGGCGGCGGAGCAACACGTCGTTACCCCGGCGCTGGAACGCGTGATTGAAGCAAATACCTACCTGAGCGGCGTCGGCTTTGAAAGCGGCGGCCTGGCGGCTGCGCACGCTATCCACAACGGTCTGACGGCCATTCCGGATGCGCATCATTATTATCACGGTGAGAAAGTGGCGTTTGGTACGCTGGCGCAACTGGTCTTCGAGAACGCGCCGGTAGAAGAGATTGAAACCGTCGCCGCCCTGTGCCACTCAGTCGGCCTACCGATTACCCTCGCGCAACTGGATATCAAAGAGGATATCCCGGCGAAAATGCGTAAAGTCGCTGAAGCGTCCTGCGCGGAAGGCGAAACCATCCACAACATGCCTGGCGGTGCCGACCCGGATCGCGTTTACGCAGCGCTGCTGGTTGCCGACCAGTACGGTCAACGTTTTCTGCATGAGTGGGAATAATGGCTAATAAGGCCTGATTGATCGTTGTTGGTCGGGTGGCGCTACGTTTACCCGACCAACAATGGTTTAGCTTTGTTTCACGACCACCCTTTCACGCTTCTTCCTGCTCACCACCGCCAGCGCCAGGATAATCAGCACAATCCCCGCACCTTCGACCGGGCCTGGATTCTCACCCAGCAGCCACCAGGAAAACAGTACGCCGCAGACCGGTACAGCCAGGGTGCTCAGGCTGGCGATACTGGCCGGTAAATTTTTCAGCACAAACAGCCACAGACTCCAGGCCAGCGCCGTCGCCAGTATCGCGCTATAGGCCAGCGCCCAGAAAACGATAGGCTGCCAGTCGATTTCCGGTTGTGGCACCAGCCAGGCTACGAGGCTCATCACCAGCGCGGCATATAACATTTGCCAGGCGGTTAACGACAGCAGATCAATCCCCGGATGACGGGTGTACATCCGCTTGGCGACGATAGCGCTCGCTCCCCAGCTTATACCGGAAAGAATCGCCAGCAGCGCGCTTTTCATTGAACTGAAATCAAGCTGCCACGGCTGCATCACGAATATCAATCCTACAGCAGCGATACCAATCGCAGCGTATTGCAGGCGTCGCAAACGCTCGCCCAGCAACAGCGCGGCGAGGATCACCACCCAGAATGGCATGGTATAGGTGAGGATAGCGACCTTCCCCGCACCGCCACTCACCAGCGCCCACTGGGCGAATCCAATCATGCCGCAGGTCTGAAGTAAGGCGATAGCGAAGGTAAACTTAAACGGCGTCGGGCGCAGGCCGCGACCGCGTAGCAGCAAGACAAGGAATAAAACGAGGGTGCCAAAAATACAGCGCAAAGCAGTGAAGTCGAACGCGCCAACGTAGCCCGTGACCTGCTTCATGAAAATCCAGCTATAGCTCCAGATGAGGGTCAGAATGATGAGGCCGCTGATGGCCAGGGGGTTGCTCTTTCCTGAGGCAGACATAATGAATCCCGTAGAGTGACGATTTCTGCGTGCACTATACGCCTCAAAAAAAACTTCAGCGACTACCGCAAAGCAGTCGCTGAAGGGTTACGCTATGACATTACTGCAGGTCGAAGCGGTCAAGTTCCATCACTTTCACCCATGCCGCCACGAAGTCTTTCACAAACTTCACGTGGGCATCGCTGCTGGCGTACACTTCCGCCAGCGCGCGCAGTACGGCGTGAGAACCGAATACCAGATCCGCACGGGTAGCGGTGTATTTCACTTCGCCGCTCTGGCGGTCGCGGCCTTCAAACAGTTCGCTGGCGTCGTCAGTTGCCTTCCATTCGGTACGCATATCCAGCAGATTCGCGAAGAAATCGTTGCTGAGTACGCCCGGATTATCGGTAAAGACGCCGTGCTTGCTGCCATCGAAGTTCGCGCCCAGAACACGCAGACCACCCACCAGCACCGTCAGTTCCGGCGCGGTCAGGGTCAGTTGCTGAGCTTTGTCGATCAACAGGGATTCGGTGGTCGCCGCACCCGGCTCGCCACGATAGTTACGGAAACCATCAGCGATAGGTTTGAGCAGTTCGAACATCTCGATGTCGGTCTGATCCTGGCGCGCATCTACGCGGCCCGGCGTGAACGGCACATGAACGCTAACGCCTGCGGCGCTTGCCGCTTGCTCCACACCGACAACGCCTGCCAGCACAATGATATCAGCCAGAGACGCTTTGCCAGAGGCGCGCTGGATTTTTTCCAGCACCGGCAGCACGCGAGCTGCAGTGGCATTCACCGCCCAGCCGCGCTGCGGGTTCAGTGCCAGACGCGCACCGTTCGCCCCACCGCGTTTGTCGCCACCGCGGAAGGTAGACGCAGAGGCCCACGCCACGGAAACCAGTTCACTCACCGAGAGACCAGAAGCAGCGATTTCCGCTTTCAGGCTCAGAATATCTTCTTCCGTCGGATGGTAGGTCGGCTGCGGCAGCGGATCCTGCCAAATCAGATCTTCTTTCGGCACTTCCGGCCCGATATAACGCGCTTTTGGCCCCATATCACGGTGCGTCAGCTTGTACCATGCACGCGCGAAGGCTTCGTTAAACGCCTGCGGGTCGTTGAGGAAACGACGGCAGATTTTTTCGAAGTCCGGGTCGAAACGCAGCGTCAGGTCAGTCACCAGCATAGTTGGCTTACGTTTTTTCGACGGGTCGAATGGATCTGGAATAATTTCAGGCGCATCAACAGCTTCAAACTGGATTGCGCCAGCCGGGCTGCGAGTCTGAACCCACTCGTATTTGAACAGGTTCTCGAAGAAGTAGTTGCTCCACTGGGTCGGGGTCTGCGTCCACACCACTTCCAGACCAGAGGTAATCGCATCTTTACCGACGCCGGTGCCAAAATCGCTCTTCCAGCCGAGGCCCTGGTTTTCAATCGGTGCGGCTTCCGGATCTGGCCCTACATGGGTTGCCGGGCCTGCGCCGTGGGTTTTACCGAGCGTGTGACCACCGGCGATCAACGCCACGGTCTCTTCGTCGTTCATCCCCATATTGCCAAAGGTCGCGCGAATCGCCGCAGCCGCGGAAAGCGGTTCACCGCTGGCGTTCGGGCCTTCAGGGTTTACGTAAATCAGGCCCATCTCGGTGGCGGCTAACGGACGTTTCGCCAGCTCTTCCGGGTCACGGTGAGCAAGCCAGGTTTTCTCATCACCCCAGTTGACATCGAGATCCGGTTCCCAAACGTCTTCACGCCCGGCACCAAAACCGAAGGTACGGAAGCCGGAGTTTTCCAGCGCCACGTTACCGGCAAGGATAAACAAGTCAGCCCAGGAAATTTTCTGGCCATATTTCTGCTTGATTGGCCACAGCAGGCGACGCGCTTTGTCCAGGCTCACGTTATCTGGCCAGGAGTTTAGCGGCGCAAAACGTTGCTGACCGCGACCAGCACCGCCACGACCATCGATGGAACGATAAGTCCCTGCGCCGTGCCACGCCATACGAATGAACAGACCGGTATAGCTACCCCAGTCGGCAGGCCACCACGGCTGCGATTCGCTCAACAGCGCACGCAGGTCGCCTTTCAGAGCAGCGTAATCCAGTTTGCTAAATTCTTTGCGATAATCGAAGTCTTCACCCAGCGGGTTAGAACGGTTGGAGTGTTGATTAAGAAGATCCACACGAAGCTGTTTTGGCCACCAATCCTGGCTGGTCGTCCCAGCACCCGCACTCTGATCGTGTCCGCCCTGATGGAAAGGGCACTTCCCTGCAGATGTTTTGTTCTCAATATCGTCTGACGTACTCATCAATATGCTCCCTCTACAATGTTACCGTTACGATATACAGCATTAGAGTTTAGTTATAATTGAAATAATCCACAGATTCGATAGCCAGAAACGTTTAATTTTTAGTGACAGAGATGTAGATCAAAACGAATGTAAAAAAGCCCTACGAAGAGGGCTTCTTTCATCATAAGCCAGGTCTGACGCCCAGCGTATGGCAGATGGCGTAGCTCATTTCAGCGCGGTTAAGTGTATAGAAATGAAAATCTTTCACTCCTTCCCGGCTTAAAATTTTCACCATATCCATCGCGATGTTTGCCCCAACCAGTTTGCGCGTTTCCGCGTCGTCGTCCAGGCCATCAAACATCGTCGACATCCACGCCGGTATACGCACGTTGGTCATGTCTGCAAATTTCTTCGCCTGTTTAAAGTTGGAGACCGGCAGGATGCCTGGAATAATTTCGACATCAATGCCGGCTGAGACACAGCGATCGCGAAAACGCAAATAACTCTCTACATCGAAGAAGAATTGAGTGATAGCCCGGTTCGCACCCGCATCCACTTTGCGTTTCAGGTTCAGCAGATCGGCCTGTGCGCTTTTCGCTTCCGGATGCACTTCCGGGTAAGCGGCAACGGAGATATCAAAATCGCCAACCTCTTTCAGCAGAGCGACCAGATCCGCCGCATACATATCTGGCTTACCGCTGCCTGGCGGCAGGTCGCCGCGCAGGGCGACGATGTGGCGAATGCCGTTGTTCCAGTAATCCTGTGCGATAGTGCGAAGCTCATCACGCGTCGCATCAATACAGGTCAGATGCGGTGCCGCTTCCAGGCCGGTGCGATCCTTAATGCCTTTAATGATGCTGTGTGTGCGGTCACGCTCGCCAGAGTTGGCGCCATAGGTGACGGAGACGAACTTTGGCTTCAAACTGCTCAGACGATCGATAGAGTTCCACAGGGTTTGCTCCATTTCACTGGTGCGCGGCGGGAAAAATTCGAACGAAACATTAATATGCCCCTGGACTTCGGCCAGACTCTGATTCAGGGCTTCCCGCTGGTTGGCGTGAAAAAAGCTCATACCTTACCTCATCAATCGCGTGTCATTATTTGTTGTGTTGTAAACATCCATCCATTTAGACGTCTAGAAGTAAAGATGAAGGAAAAGGCAGATAAGGTCAATAGAAAGATCCGCGTAAACGGTGAGGAATATTCAGGGAAGATGAAAAATATTCATCTTACTCAGGTGCGATACAGTGGCTTCTCAATAACGCAATCAGCCACTCAAGTTTCGCCTGCTTTTCTGGTAATACCACAACGCCTGCGCTGACCCGCAGACTCTTGTCTGATAATGGCCGAAAAACAACGCCCTGCCGCTGAATGGCGGCGAAAGATGCCGGAAGCAGACTAAGCCCCTCTCCCTTTGCGATTCTGGCGAGCAGAACATCATGTTCGAGAGGCTCTTCGATGCAGGATGGCACATAACCGGCGCGCTGGAAACGCTGCCGGGTGTAATCAAAAAAAGCCGGATTACGTTCTCGCTTGAACCAGAATAAAGGACGCGAATTTAACGAGAGTAAAGAGAGCGAAGCCGATTCTGCCTCAGGCCAGATGGCGGGTAAGGCAGCAATCAACGCTTCTTGCCAGTCGAGTGATATAACGGATAATCCGCTGGTCTCAAGCGGCAGCGCCACCAGCGCCGCATCCAGTTTTCCTCGCTGCACCTGACGCACCAGTTCCAGAGAATCACGGCGCACAATACGCAACGAATCGACCTGCGCACGTAACCGATCTTCTAAAGGCGTAAAAACACCCTGTTCAAACGCCGTGGTCAGCCCAATACGCAGCAGCGGGCCTTTTGCCACACCCAGTTTATCGAGCGCAGCATAGGTTTTCTCCTGCATCGCCAGCAGCGGACGCACGATCGCCAGTACGCGCGCCCCTTCCTCCGTCAACGTTAGCCCGCGGGTATGGCGGACAAACAGCGTTACCCCCAGGCGTTCCTCAAGCTGGCGAATATGACGGCTGAGCGGCGGTTGCGACATAAAGAGTCGTTGAGCCGCCCGGCTCATGTTGTTCTCTTCCGCCACCACGGCAAAGTAGCGTAGCAGGCGAATATCAAGAGAATGAATGGAGGCGTTTGTCATACCGAAAAGGTATCACGGAAACGGTATTATCCAAACAGCTTCCGGCGGCCTATCCTCGTGTCACACCTGAGATAAATGAGGATTACCCCATGCATTCAGAACGTTTTATTACCGGCCGGAACATGTTGCAGAAAGTGGATGGTAAAGGAGGCAATGCAGTTGTCGAAAGTCTGCAAGATATCGCTCCAGACTTTGCCCGTTACCTGATTGAATTTCCCTTCGGTGATATCTATTCCCGCCCGGGTCTGGATTTGCGCAGTCGTGAAATCGCCACCGTCGCGGCATTGACCGCATTGGGAAACGCATCGCCACAATTGAAAGTGCATATTGCGGCGGCGCTTCATGTGGGGTTAACGCAGGAAGAAATTACTGAGGTGATCATGCAGATGGCGGTTTATGCTGGTTTCCCGGCGGCGCTGAATGGCTTGTTCGCGGCAAAAGAAGTCTTTGCTCATCAACCATAACGCCAAACTTATCCGACCTCCGTTTTTGCGCAGGTCGGATAAGGCAGCCACAATATGGACTTTTATTTAATATCCTTCACGCGCATACCGTTTAGCTGTTCATCCGTGATGGTGTTGCCCGCTTTGAAGTAATCAACCACGGCGTGATAAACGTAATAACCGCCCGTCGTATTGCGCGCTTTACCTTCGGTAAACGCGGTAAAACCATCGCCGCCATCAGCGAGGAAACTCTGAGTGGCAATATGGTAAACCGTCGTATCTTCAATCGGTTTGCCATTAAGAGTCAGTGTGACGACCCGCTGGCCAACTGGTTTATTGCTGTCGTACTGCATTTCCAGGCCTTTAGAGACCTGTAAAACGCCATTACTTAAACTCGCGCCATGTTCCATCAAACTGCGCAATTGTTTGCCGCTGAGATCCATCGTGACCAGTTCATTGGGGAACGGGAACGTACTGATGACGCCGCCCATTGTAATCGCGCCAGCCGGGATCTCATTGCGGATACCCCCGGAGTTGGTTAAGGCCAACTGGGTGTCTTTACCCGCGGCGACCAGCAATGCATCCGCCGCCAGATTACCCAGTGAAGCCGATTCGCCGTAAGCGCGTTTCAGTTCAACCGGCGATTGCGCCACCGTTTGCTGCACCACTTGATCAAGCTTTTTATTCCAGCTATCGATCACCTGTTTCGTTTGCGGATCGGGTTTCCACTCATCTGCATAAATGGTTTTAAGCTCGAAATTTTTGACTGTCACGCTATGCGGCTTCGCTTTGTAATCCAGAACCAGCTTACCCACATCGATTCCGCCGCTGTCAGTTGAGAGGATCAGCGTCTTACCAACTTTAATCGGTTCCGGCGTCCCCACATGCGCGTGTCCGGTGATCAAAATATCTAACCCTTTCACCTGACTTGCCGTCTGAATATCTTTATCCAGCGCACGGCGTACATCTGTTCCACCCATGCTGGACTGGCGAGCCGGAACACCTTCGTGGATCAATGCAACGGTCAAATCAACCTTGCCTTTGAGTTCATCGATATAGCGTTGCAGCCACTTAATTTCATCACGCGCCTCAATACCCACGCGCGTGGCGGCAGATACCGTATCGTTGAAAGCAAATACACCGTGCAAACCAATAACACCAATTTTCACGCCGTCTTTTTCAATGATGGTATAAGGCTTATCCCAGAATGATTTACTGCTGTTCTGATAGAAAATATTACCCTGCACAATGGGAAAATTAGCCTGACTCAACTGCAACAGGGTGTTATCCCAGCCATGATCAAATTCGTGATTTCCCATCGTGACGGCATCAAAGGGCATGGTATTCATAATATCGATAATAGCTTTGCCTTTGCTCAGGCTACTGATATATGGCCCGGTAAAGTAATCTCCGGCATCAAAAAACCATGTAGCTTTGTTTTTTGCTTTTTCCTGTTTTACCAGGGTGGTGATATTTGCCCACCCGCCAATATCCCTTTTGCCATCAGCGATCCACGGAACTTTGTAAGGCTCAACATGCGCATGGAGATCGTTGGTATAAATAATCGTGACATCTTTGGCACAGGCCCAAAACGGCAGTGTTAATGCGATACCCACAGCAAGCATTTTAATTTTCATGAAGAGTTCCTTTCAGTCGTATTAAGGTTTGCTACATTACGTTCTGAAAGGCTTTTTTATGTGAGAATACTCACATCCGCAGGCGATAATTGCAGGACAAAATCAACGACCTTATAAAATCGTTGGTGATATATGACAAATCCGTTTGCGATTAATGTCTGTAAAACGTTCGGTTGCCGAAATCTGGGATTGGCCTCATCGGCAGATTACAGTTGGCCAGACTATAAACTGGGTTATCCGGCACTGCACTGCCAGGCATGCGGGAGTTACCCCCCTTTGTTTGACGAACAACAATTTCGTGACTGGTTGTCGGTTCACTTGACTGCGTATGCCGCAGAAAAAGGGCATTTTTGCCCATCATGCTATTGTAAAGAAACGATTTTTTATGGACACAACCCACAGGGAACACAGCGCATTCAATGTCGTTCGTGCAAAAAGGTCTGGACGCCGAAACAGCAGCCAGCAAGAGAAATTACGCATCCCCGGTCCATTGAAACCGTTCCACTGCTCCTACCCTTTCAGGGAGCCAGCGCGGGACAAAAGCTGTATGTTTTAGTCAGTCTTGACGCCGCTCGCGGCAACATTCTTCATCTCTCCACGAATTATACGCAACATCAGACAGGAGACAGTCTGCGGTACTGTTACAGGGGCAACACAGAGCCAACTGTGCAGCACAGCGATATCGTGCAGAGGGTAGATATGCGTGAAGCGCAATTCCTGCGCCGGAGCCAGTTCGATGAAATTCAGTATGGAAGCGCGGTGCTCAAGCGCAACGGCAAGGGAGCCATACTACGCCCGGTTATCACGGCACACGGGCATTTCAGAATACTGAAAATCCGCTTTCCAGATATCAAAACACATATCATCTCACACGAATGTTTTCTCAGAGGCGCAATTATTACAGCCTGGGCAGACCAGTTCCGCCAACAACAAGGTGAGATTTGGTTTATTGAAGAGGAAATCAGTGACAGTAACGCCGATACGCCATGGCATTTCCAGGGAACAACATACCATGGTTGGTGGAAAAATCAGTGGCAACGCTGGGAGCAGGGAAAAAACCGTAAGATGGTGTGTGCATTAACAGGCGGAAATAACAGCAAAGCAAAAATGCTCTCTTTAGCAACCAGCAGACACTTTATCCACTGGCTACATCAACAGACAAAATTTACTCACAGCGCCCCGCTTTCCGCAGGGCGCGTAACGCAAATACTGCTTTCTCTCACCCAGGACTACAACAACTGCGCCAGCCTGTTAATATCCGACTGAATCGCCCCGGCCGTTACATCACGCCCCGCGCCAGGGCCGCGGATCACCAGCGGGTTATCGCGATACCAGCGGCTTTCAATAGCAAAGACATTATCGCACGGCAGCAGCGCTGCCAGCGGGTGTTCCGGGCGCACGGCTTCGACGCCGACGCGCGCTTTGCCGTTAGCATCGAAGCGCGCCACATAACGCAGCACCAAACCCATCTCCTGTGCCGCTTCAAAGCGTTGCAGCATTTGTTCGTTCAGCTCATCGCCATTTTCAAAGAAGTGGTCAATAGAGCTATCCTCGCAGTGGGAAGGTACCAGCGATTCAACACGCACCTGATCCGGTTCGATGTCATAACCCGCTTCACGCGCCAGGATCACCAGCTTACGCATCACATCTTTGCCGGAGAGATCGTCCCGCGGGTCAGGCTCCGTTAAGCCTTGCTGCCAGGCCTGATCCACCAGTTCGGTGAATGGCACGGTGCCATCAAACTGCAGGAACAGCCAGGAAAGGGTGCCGGAGAAAATCCCGCTGATGGACAGAATGCTGTCGCCGCTGTCGATCAGGTCACGCACGGTGTGGTTCACCGGCAACCCCGCACCGACGGTGGCGTTATACAACCAGTGACGCCCGGTTTTTTCGAACGCGTCGTGGATCTGACGATAGTTGTGGCTGCTGCTCGCCCCGGCCAGTTTGTTGGCGCTGATAACATGGAAGCCATGGCTGGCGAAATCGAGATACTGATCGGCAAGCTGTGCGCTGGCGGTCACATCCAGCACCACTAAATCGTCATAGGGATGAGCGCGCATCCACAGGAACAGAGACTCCTCATCCTGTTCGACCGCTTCATCCTCGAAGAATGCCAGTGCGCGGCTGGCGTCCAGCCCGTCATAGCTCAGCAGGCTGCGGCGGCTGTCCACCACGCCCGCGAGGGTAAACTCAAACCCGGTTCGTGCCGAAAGCGTGCTCTGCTCGCGGGCGAAAAGTTCCAGCCAGCGAGAACCAATGTTGCCTTTGCCGAACAAAACCAGACCGATGCGTTTTTCTGCGCGGAACACAGATTGATGCAGACCCTGAATCAAGCTTTCCGTTGGGCCAGTGCGCAGTACGGCCACCAGGCTGATGCCCTCTTCCGACTGCCAGGTAAATTCTACTGGCTGGCCTTTCAGTTGCTGCCAGAAACGGTGGCAGTGCAGCGGATTACGGGTAACGCCCGCTCCGACAATCGCCACCAACGCCAGACCCTGGCGCAAACGCAGTTCGCCTGGCAGCCCCGCTTCATCAAGAAGTTTCAGCGCACTGTCCGCCACTTCAGAGGTGTAGCAGAACTGCAGCAACTGGCGATCGTTATGCACACCTACAGCCAGCGGACGGATACCCGCGCGTTTCAGCAACTGATCAATTTCTTTGTACGCGAGTTTAAAATCCTGGCTTGCCGGCACGCGAAATTCAATCAGGCAGACGTCGTCATGGCTGGTGACAATGCGCGCGCCCGTGCCGGAGGCCAGTACGCGTTCGATGCGCGTGGAGCCCTGATCCGGCGTATAGCTGCAGCGCAGTTGCAGGTCGATATCGCTACCGGAGACCGGCTGTAAAGTACGCGCGTGCAGCACCGGGGCCGCCAGGCGAGCCAGTTCGCTGGCTTCATCAAGACGCAGAAGCGGCAGCAGGCAGGCATCTTTCACTTTGCGTGGGTCGGCGCTGTAAACGCCAGCCACGTCGCTCCAGATGGTCACGCGGGACACGCCCGCCAGCGCACCGATTTGTGTCGCCGAGTAGTCCGAACCATTACGCCCCAACAGCACGGTTTCGCCCGCGTTGTTGCGGCTGATAAACCCGGTCACCACCAGGCGCTTACCAGGATGCTGCGCCATTAACTGTTGCAGCAACGGATAAGACAAACCTTCATCCACCTGCGGCTGCGCGGCGCGTTCGGCACGTAAAAACTCGCGCGCGTCGAGCCACGCGGATTCCAGCCCTTGCTGTTGCAGCACGGCAGCCATCAGGCGCGCCGACCACACTTCCCCATGCCCCACCACTTCCGCATACACCGCGTCGGTCACGCCGCCGTCCAGCAGTACAGCCAGACGTTCCAGGTCGTGAATAAATTCGCTAATCATGCCATCGGCAACCTCTGCGGGCAGCAGGCCACTGATCAGTTCTGACTGGTAACGACGCAGCGTTTGTTGAACCTGATGCGCAGAAAGACGATCGCTCTGGCTAAGCTTCAGCCAGCTAATCAACTGGTTAGTGGTGCTACCGGCGGCGGAAACGACCATCATATCGCCAGGCTGAGAATACTCCGCCATAATCCCGGCAACACGCAGGTAACACTTCACATCCGCCAGACTACTGCCACCAAATTTATGCAGTTGACGTTCTTTCGTCCCTGCCTGCGCAATCACACTCATTTTTATCCCTCGGCTGCAACCCGGAAGCCATTTTCCAGATCGGCAATTAAGTCTTCACTATCTTCAATACCGGTTGAGATACGCAACAGCGTCTCAGAAATCCCGGCGGCGGCGCGCGCTTCCGGCGCCATGCCCGCGTGAGTCATCGTTGCGGCGTGGGAGATTAAGCTCTCGACCCCACCCAACGATTCCGCCAGCGTAAACAACGACAGCCCGCTCAGGAAGCGGCGCAGCGTCTGCTCGTCGCCGTCCAGTTCGAAGCTGAGCATCGCGCCAAACCCTTTCTGCTGGCGGGCGGCAATCTCGTGCCCCTGATTTTCCGGCAAAGAAGGATGATACAGTTTTTTCACCAGCGGCTGTTTTTTCAGGAAATCGACAATCGCATAAGCGTTGCGTTGCGCCACTTCCATACGCGGCGACAGCGTGCGCAGACCGCGCAGCAGCAGGTAGCTGTCGAAGGCGCTACCGGTCACACCGATATTATTCGCCCACCACGCCAGTTCAGTGACCATGTCCGGATCTTTAGCAATCACCACGCCGGCGACCACATCGGAATGGCCGTTCAGATATTTCGTACATGAATGCAACACCAGATCCGCGCCCAATGCCAGCGGATTTTGCAGCGCCGGGCTTAAGAAGGTGTTATCCACCACGCTCACTGCGCCAACTTTACGCGCCAGTTCGCATATTTTCGCGATATCCACCACGCGTAACAGCGGATTACTCGGACTTTCCACCAGAACCAGCTTTGGTTTCTCTTCCAGGGCCGCAAGCAGCGCCTGCTCGTTACTCTGGTCGACAAACTTCACGCGATAGCAACCGCGTTTCGCCAGGCTGTCGAACAGGCGATAGCTGCCGCCATAGCAGTCGTGCGGGGCAACTAACAGATCGCCCGGTTTCAGGAACACGGTTGTCACCAGATGAATTGCTGACATGCCCGTATTGGTCATCACCGCGCCCGCGCCACCTTCCAGCTCGGCCAGCGCACGCTGCACCACATCACGCGTCGGGTTGCCGCGACGAGAGTAGTCATGAGCACGCGGCTCATTAAAACCGGTAAAATTATAGGTACTGGAAAGATGAATCGGCGGGACAACGCAACCATACTGTTCGTCGTCATTTAAACCGCTGCGCACTGCAATGGTGGCCTGTTTACGGGTCATGGTGATTCGTTCCTGACTTAATCGGTGAAATGTCAGGCTCCAGAGTAAACATTGCAACAATAGACGTCAATACATCTGGACATCTAAACTTCTTTGCGTATAGATTGAGCAAAAGGCGAATAGCCGTTAAAATTATATGCATTAGCGCACAACTGCGACGGCTCATATCGTGTCAGAGCCGCGCCACTACGGTAAACTACGCGCGATTATGGTCAGGGTTAACGCCCGGCCTTTTACTAATGACGAAGAGGATTAGGTATCTCATGGCTGAATGGAGCGGCGAATATATCAGCCCATACGCTGAGCACGGTAAGAAGAGTGAGCAAGTAAAAAAAATTACGGTTTCCATTCCTCTGAAGGTGTTGAAGATCCTCACCGATGAACGCACGCGTCGTCAGGTGAACAACCTGCGCCACGCCACCAACAGCGAGCTGCTGTGTGAAGCGTTCCTGCATGCTTTTACAGGCCAACCGTTACCTAACGATGAAGACCTGCGAAAAGAGCGCAGCGATGAAATCCCGGAAGAGGCAAAGGTGATTATGCGTGAGCTGGGTATTGACCCGGAGACGTGGGAATATTGATGTAAGCAGGGTTCACTCTGGCGTGTGCCCTTCTTTCAGCCACAAAAAAGGCGCCTTTCGGCGCCTTTTTCTGAGAAGCAAAACTTATTTGCTGCCCGGGATGCTGAAACGCTTGTTGAAGCGGTCAACACGGCCACCGGTAGCAACGTCACGCTGCTTACCAGTGTAGAACGGGTGGCATGCGCCACAAACGTCCAGGTTCAGATCATGACCCGCAGTGGAGTGAGTCTTGATAACATTACCGCAAGAACAAGTTGCAGTAATTTCTACGTAATTCGGGTGAATACCTTTTTTCATGGGAAACCTCAGTTAAGGCCGCGT
The DNA here is from genome assembly GCF_039889165.1 of Pseudocitrobacter cyperus. Lineage (NCBI taxonomy): Bacteria > Pseudomonadati > Pseudomonadota > Gammaproteobacteria > Enterobacterales > Enterobacteriaceae > Pseudocitrobacter > Pseudocitrobacter cyperus. The sequence goes on from NZ_JAYMYY010000011.1 coordinate 38,310, forward strand.
CGCTCTTCCAGCCCTAACGCCAGACACCACGCGATGTTGATAGTAAACTTCTCGGCTTTCGACGCATTTTTTCTGCATCAAAGGCGGCGGATCATACAGAATCTGAGCAGTGTATGCAAACTGATCCGTTCTTCACCTGAAGACAATGTGTATACTAACCCGCCACTTTTCAAGTCCAGGAAGAAAAAATGCCTGTTGCCCACGTCGCCCTGCCCGTTCCGCTGCCGCGTACGTTTGACTATCTGCTGCCTGAAGGCCTCAGCGCCAAAGCGGGATGTCGCGTTCGCGTGCCGTTCGGTAAACAGGAACGCGTTGGCATGGTGGTATCAGTCAGCGAAAAAAGCGAACTGCCGCTGGATGAACTGAAGCCGGTTGTTGAGGTGCTCGACAGCGAACCGGTGTTCACCACCTCGGTATGGCGACTGTTGCTGTGGGCGGCGGATTACTATCATCATCCCATTGGTGATGTGCTGTTCCACGCGCTGCCGATTCTGCTGCGCCAGGGGAAACCGGCCAGCCACGCGCCGCTGTGGTACTGGTTTGCCACCGAGCAGGGCCAGGCGGTGGATATCAACAGCCTGAAGCGCTCGCCAAAACAGCAACAGGCGCTGGCTGCGCTGCGTCAGGGGAAAATCTGGCGTCATCAGGTCGCTGAACTGGAATTTACCGAAGCGGCCTTGCAGTCGCTGCGCAGTAAAGGTTTAAGCGAACTGGCGAGCGAAGCGCCCGCGTTAATCGACTGGCGCGAAGGCTACTCTTCTATTGGCGAACGTCTGCGGCTCAATACCGAACAGGCTACCGCTGTCGGCGCCATACACAGCGCCTCGGACAGTTTTTCCGCCTGGTTATTAGCTGGGGTGACGGGTTCTGGTAAAACCGAAGTCTACCTCAGCGTGCTGGAGAACGTGCTGGCGCAGGGGAAACAGGCGCTGGTGATGGTGCCGGAAATTGGCCTGACGCCGCAAACTATCGCGCGTTTTCGTGAACGTTTTAATGCGCCGGTGGAAGTGCTGCACTCGGGGCTCAACGACAGCGAACGTCTGAACGCCTGGCTGAAAGCGAAAAGCGGCGAGGCGGCGATTGTTATCGGTACGCGTTCTTCACTGTTCACGCCGTTTAAAAATCTTGGCGTGATCGTTATCGATGAAGAGCATGACAGCTCCTACAAGCAGCAGGAAGGCTGGCGCTATCACGCCCGCGATCTTGCTGTCTGGCGCGCGCATAGTGAGCAAATCCCGATTATTCTCGGCTCTGCGACGCCGGCGCTGGAAACGCTGCTCAACGTGCGCCAGCATAAATATCATCTGCTGCGCCTGACGCGCCGCGCCGGTAATGCGCGCCCGGCCACGCAGCACGTACTGGATTTAAAAGGCCAACAGCTTCAGGCTGGATTGTCTCCGGCGTTGATAAACCGTATGCGCCAGCATTTACAGGCCGACAACCAGGTGATCCTGTTCCTGAACCGTCGCGGTTTCGCGCCCACACTGCTCTGCCACGACTGCGGCTGGATTGCCGAATGTCCACGATGCGACAGCTACTACACGCTTCACCAGTCCCAGCATCACCTGCGCTGCCACCACTGCGACAGCCAACGCCCGATCCCGCGCCAGTGTCCTTCCTGCGGCTCTACGCACCTGGTGCCGGTTGGGCTGGGCACAGAGCAGCTTGAACAGGTGCTGGCTCCAATTTTCCCTGGCGTACCGCTCTCGCGCATCGACCGTGACACCACCAGTCGCAAAGGCGCGCTGGAGCAATATCTGGCAGAAGTACATCGCGGCGGCGCGCGTATTCTGATTGGCACCCAAATGCTGGCGAAGGGGCACCACTTTCCGGATGTCACCCTGGTAGCGTTGCTGGATGTCGATGGCGCGCTCTTCTCCGCCGATTTCCGCTCCGCAGAGCGGTTTGCCCAGCTTTATACTCAGGTTTCCGGGCGCGCCGGGCGTGCCGGGAAGCAGGGCGAAGTGGTTTTACAAACCCACCACCCGGATCACCCGCTGCTGCAAACGCTGCTCTATAAAGGCTACGATGCCTTTGCCGAGCAGGCGCTGGCTGAACGCCAAACCATGCAGTTGCCGCCGTGGACCAGCCATGTATTGATTCGTGCAGAAGATCACAATAATCAGCAGGCTCCCGTATTTTTACAGCAACTGCGCAACCTGCTACAGGCAAGCCCGCTGGCGGATGAAAAACTGTGGGTTCTCGGCCCGGTTCCCGCTCTCGCGCCTAAACGTGGCGGCCGTTATCGCTGGCAAATACTGCTACAACACCCTTCCCGCGTGCGTCTGCAACATATTGTTAACGGCGCAATTGTTCTCATCAACACCTTGCCCGAAGCGCGCAAAGTCAAATGGGTTCTCGATGTCGACCCGATTGAGGGATAAGTGCCAGGGTTGCGAGCAAGATCGAGGAATCTAACAATCATCACACTTTTTATGAAAATTCTGTAACAGATCGGATTAACTATCTGATAAAAGTGTTGGTGATGTCAGACACAGAGGACGTGTCTGCGCCAGTTAGCGAGGAGAGAATCAGGTGAAGGCTAAAAAACCGGTTGTGGCCGCAACCATGAAAGACGTTGCTTTGCAGGCGAAAGTCTCCACGGCAACCGTATCACGCGCATTAATGAACCCCGAAAAGGTCTCACAGGCAACGAGAAATCGCGTTGAGCAGGCCGCACTGGAAGTGGGTTACCTCCCGCAGGCGCAGGGGCGTAACATGAAACGAAATGAATCCCGGACGATTTTGGTCATCGTGCCCGATATTTGTGACCCTTTCTTCAGCGAAGTAATTCGCGGTATTGAAGTGACTGCCGCCGCACAGGGCTATCTGGTACTGATTGGCGACTGCGCGCATCAGAATCAGCAGGAAAAAACCTTCATTGATTTAATCATCACCAAACAGATCGATGGCATGCTATTGCTCGGCTCCCGCCTGCCGTTCGACGCCAGTATTGAAGAACAGCGCAACCTGCCGCCGATGGTGATGGCTAACGAATTTGCCCCTGAACTGGGGCTGCCGACGGTGCATATTGACAACCTCACCGCCGCCTTCAACGCCGTCAACTATCTGCATGAACTGGGGCACAAGCGCATCGGTTGTATCGCCGGGCCAGAAGAGATGCCCCTGTGCCACTACCGCCTGCAGGGCTATGTGCAGGCTCTGCGTCGCAGTGGGGTCGAGGTTGACCCGCACTACATTGCGCGCGGCAACTTCACCTATGAAGCGGGTTCACATGCGCTCGAACAGTTGCTGGCGTTGCCGCATCCGCCAACGGCAGTCTTCTGCCATAGCGATATTATGGCGCTGGGGGCACTCTCCTGCGCAAAACGCAACGGGCTGAAAGTACCGGAAGATCTATCAATTATCGGTTTCGATAACATCTCATTGTCCGAGTTTTGCGACCCGCCGCTGACCACCGTCGCCCAGCCACGTTTCGACATTGGTCGGGAAGCCATGCTCCTGTTACTGAATCAGCTCAGCGGGCAATATGTCGACAGCGGATCGCGTTTACTTGACTGTGAACTGGTGATTCGCGGCAGTACACAAAAAATATGACATAAAAGAACAGGGCTTTCGGACTGCTTGTCTGGTCAAAGCCTCGTCGCTTAAGTAACATGTCGGGTTCACGAACGAGTAAATACAGCGAAACGATAGTGGCACAACGAGATTATGTACGCCGCAGCCAACAGGCTCCTTCGCGGCGCAAAAAGAGCACCTCGCGGAGTTCGCGGAAAAATCAAAGTAGCTTCCCGGCGGTTTCACCGGCGATGGTGGCCATTGCCGCCGCGGTAGTCGTCGCCTTTATCGGTGGCTTGTACTTTATTACCCATCATAAAAAAGAAGATTCTGAAACGCTGCAAAGCCGTCAGATGACGGGGAATGGCCTGCCGCCGAAGCCGGAAGAGCGCTGGCGCTACATTAAAGAGCTGGAAAGTCGCCAGCCGGGCGTTCGCGCGCCTACAGAACCGTCTGCGGGCGGTGATGTGATGAACCCGAACCAGTTGACCGATGAGCAACGTCAGTTACTTGCGCAAATGCAGGCGGATATGCGCCAGCAGCCGACGCAACTGACGGAAGTGCCGTGGAACGAACAAACGCCGGAACAGCGCCAGCAGACGCTGCAACGCCAACGTTTAGCCCAACAGGCGCAGCAAGCGCAGCAGCAGCAATGGGCGCAAACCCAACCTGTGCAGCAGCCACGCACGCAAACGCAACAACCTGCGCGCCAGCAGCAAACCCAGCCGCCGCGTCAGACGCAGCAGCCGAAAGCCGCCGCCTCTAACCAGGAGCCATATCAGGATCTGCTGCAAACGCCTGCGCACACGACGACAACGCAGCCAAAACAGCAGGCTGCCGCGCCAGTCACGCGTGAAACAACTCCGCCAAAGCAAACGGCAGAGAAAAAAGACGAACGCCGCTGGATGGTGCAGTGTGGTTCGTTTAAAGGCGCAGAGCAGGCTGAAACCGTGCGCGCTCAGTTGGCGTTTGAAGGCTTCGACTCAAAAATCACTACCAATAACGGCTGGAACCGCGTGGTCATTGGGCCTATCAAAGGCAAAGACAACGCCGATGGCACCCTCAGCCGCCTGAAAATGGCCGGTCACGGAAACTGCATAAGACTCGCTTCCGGGGGTTGAAACCCCCGAAATACCCCCCATCTATAATGACATTCTGCCCCGCAAAGCTTGCGGGGCCCCTATTCCGTATTTGCAACAAGGGGTCTGCTCGTGACAACAATAGTAAGTGTTCGCCGTAACGGCCACGTCGTAATCGCCGGTGATGGACAGGCTACGCTTGGCAATACCGTGATGAAAGGCAACGTGAAAAAAGTTCGTCGCCTGTACAACGACAAAGTGATCGCCGGTTTTGCTGGCGGCACCGCTGATGCCTTCACCCTGTTCGAGCTGTTCGAACGTAAGCTTGAGATGCACCAGGGCCACCTGGTGAAAGCCGCCGTTGAGCTGGCGAAAGACTGGCGTACTGACCGTATGCTGCGCAAGCTGGAAGCCCTGCTTGCCGTCGCGGATGAAACCGCGTCACTCATCATTACCGGCAACGGCGACGTCGTGCAGCCGGAAAATGACCTGATTGCTATCGGTTCTGGCGGCCCATACGCCCAGGCCGCAGCCCGTGCTCTGCTGGAAAACACCGAACTGGGCGCGCGCGACATTGCTGAGAAAGCGTTGGATATTGCAGGTGATATCTGCATTTACACCAACCACTTCCACACCATTGAAGAATTACCGTCTAAAGCGTAAGGATTGACCATGTCTGAAATGACCCCACGCGAAATTGTCAGCGAACTGAACAAACACATTATTGGTCAGGACGCGGCCAAACGCTCCGTTGCGATCGCCTTACGTAACCGCTGGCGTCGTATGCAGCTTGATGAAGAGCTGCGTCACGAAGTGACCCCGAAAAACATTCTGATGATCGGCCCAACCGGTGTTGGTAAAACCGAGATCGCTCGCCGTCTGGCGAAGCTGGCGAATGCGCCGTTCATCAAAGTGGAAGCGACCAAGTTCACCGAAGTGGGCTATGTCGGTAAAGAAGTGGACTCTATCATCCGCGATCTAACCGATTCTGCGATCAAAATGGTGCGCGTACAGTCCATCGAGAAAAACCGCTATCGCGCGGAAGAGATGGCGGAAGAGCGCATCCTCGACGTGCTGATCCCACCGGCAAAAAACAACTGGGGCCAGGCGGAACAGCAGGCTGAACCGTCTGCCGCGCGTCAGGCATTCCGCAAAAAACTGCGTGAAGGCCAACTGGATGACAAAGAGATTGAGATCGATCTCGCTGCCGCACCGATGGGCGTTGAAATCATGGCGCCTCCGGGAATGGAAGAGATGACCAGCCAGTTACAGTCCATGTTCCAGAACCTGGGCGGGCAGAAGCAGAAACCGCGTAAGCTGAAAATCAAAGATGCGATGAAGCTGTTGATTGAAGAAGAAGCGGCGAAGCTGGTGAACCCGGAAGAGCTGAAGCAGGACGCCATCGACGCTGTTGAGCAGCACGGTATCGTGTTCATCGATGAAATCGATAAAATCTGTAAGCGCGGCGAATCCTCTGGCCCGGACGTGTCCCGTGAAGGCGTACAGCGCGACCTGCTGCCGCTGGTTGAAGGCTGCACCGTTTCCACCAAGCACGGTATGGTCAAGACTGACCACATCCTGTTTATCGCTTCTGGTGCATTCCAGGTTGCGAAGCCGTCTGACCTGATCCCGGAACTGCAGGGTCGTCTGCCAATTCGTGTTGAGCTGCAGGCGCTGACCACCAGCGATTTCGAACGCATCCTGACCGAGCCAAACGCGTCCGTTACCGTTCAGTACAAAGCGCTGATGGCGACCGAAGGCGTGAATATCGAATTTACGGAATCCGGTATCAAACGTATTGCCGAAGCCGCATGGCAGGTTAACGAAACCACCGAGAACATCGGTGCACGTCGTCTGCACACGGTTCTGGAGCGTCTGATGGAAGATATTTCCTACGATGCCAGTGATTTGAATGGCCAAAGCATCACAATTGATGCGGAATACGTGAGCAAACACCTGGATGCGCTGGTTGCAGATGAAGATCTGAGCCGTTTTATCCTATAATCGCGTTCAATGCATATTCATCACTGTTGATGGGGCTGAAAAGCCCCATTTTTATTGGCAAAAAATCACTATGACTGAAATCAGCCGCACCCAGGCCTGGCTGGAAAGCCTGCGACCTAAAACGTTACCTCTGGCCTTCGCGTCCATCCTTGTGGGCATTGCGCTCGCCTGGTGGCAGGGGCATTTCGATGCGACAGTGGCCGTGCTCTCACTGGTTACGGCAGGCCTGCTGCAAATTCTTTCTAACCTCGCCAATGATTATGGCGATGCGGTGAAAGGCAGCGATAAACCCGATCGCATCGGGCCGCTGCGCGGCATGCAAAAAGGCGCGATTACCCAGCCGCAGATGAAGCGCGCACTGATTATCACGGTCGTTCTGATCTGCCTTTCTGGTCTTGGGCTGCTGTTCACGGCTTATCAGACTATCGGCGATTTTATCGGTTTCCTGGTGCTGGGCTTGTTGTCTATCGTAGCCGCCATTACCTATACCGTGGGTACACGCCCCTACGGATATATCGGCCTGGGTGATATTTCGGTACTGATTTTCTTTGGCTGGTTAAGCGTTATCGGTAGCTGGTACCTGCAGGCGCATATGCTGAGCACCGCGATTATTCTGCCAGCCACCGCCTGCGGTTTACTGGCAACGGCGGTGTTAAATATCAATAACCTGCGCGATATCGACAGCGATCGCGAAAACGGCAAAAACACACTCGCCGTGCGCCTGGGCCCGGTTGGCGCGCGTCGCTACCACGCCTGCCTGCTTGCCGGTTCGTTACTGTGCCTCGCGCTGTTTAACCTTATCTCTTTGCAAAACGTGTGGGGATGGCTGTTTATTCTCGCCACGCCGCTGCTGCTGAAACAGGCGCGCTACGTCCTCACTGAGCGCGAGCCGGTGGCGATGCGCCCAATGCTGGAAAAAACGGTAAAAGGCGCGTTACTGACTAACGTCCTGTTTATTGTAGGGATTGTGCTGAGTACGCTGCTGGGTTAACTGACAAATATCAATTAACAATTGATGATTTTGCCAACAGTACGCTGAGCGCGATATACTGAAACAAGTCGCCGCAACTGAGCCTTAAACCTATGAAATACGATACTTCCGAGCTTTGTGACATCTACCAGGAAGATGTCAACGTCGTGGAACCCCTGTTCTCCAACTTTGGCGGGCGGTTGTCATTTGGTGGGCAAATCACCACTGTGAAGTGTTTCGAGGATAACGGGCTGCTGTACGATCTGCTCGAACAGAATGGCCGTGGCCGCATTCTGCTGGTCGATGGCGGCGGCTCTGTACGTCGCGCGTTGATCGATGCGGAACTGGCGCGTCTCGCCGCCCAGAACGAGTGGGAAGGCATTGTCGTCTACGGCGCGGTGCGTCAGGTGGACGATCTCGAAGAGCTGGATATCGGTATTCAGGCCATTGCCGCCATTCCGGTTGGCGCGGCGGGCGAAGGGATTGGTGAAAGCGACGTGCGCGTTAATTTCGGCGGCGTCACCTTCTTCTCTGGCGACCATCTTTATGCCGACAACACCGGCATTATCCTGTCTGAAGATCCGCTGGATATAGAGTAAATAATTCGCATATGATAAAGGGGAAATTTATTTCCCCTTTTTTTATACATGGATGTATATATGCGATTTATAGTTTTAACTGTTTTATATATTGCAGTTATCATTATCAAACATCTGCAATGGAAAAATTTACTTGCTGGTGAAAGTGGGGAAATCCTTTCATACATCAATATTGTCTTTTTTTATCCTCTGGCAACCGCATGCCTCGTCGGTGCGGCATTTTGCGTTATATTACGCAAAACCGCTCAGCGACAAATCATCATGGCCACCAACGTAATGATGGGCATTATTCTGACCGTAAGCAGTGCTCTCTACTTATGGGAAAATACATTCTGGCGCTGGACTTACACCGCGCCTAACGCGCCTGTTACCCTGACTTTTCCGAATGGCGAGTGGAAAACAGTTGTGACCAACCCGCACGGTTACCGGATGACGGTAGTCATGAAGGGCACCCATGTGGGAATATCGGTGTTCGTCACCAGTCAGGATGCTGATAATATTCACAATTTCGATGAATTACTTACCTCCCAACAAATCAGGTTTAAAGAGAATTACAAAGGGGACGCCTTTAAACTCAAGCCCTGTAAGATCGAGGGCTTTAAATGTGCCACCCAGGAGTACATCCGGACTGCCGAAAACGGAAAAGAAAAAACCAATATCAGTATGTTTTTACTGGATGATATCCACTTAATACAAATCGCTGCCATCATCGATGAAAAATATACTGATGAGTATTACGATGAAGTCATGGCAATTATGAATACGGCAAAAGCAGTGGTGAAATAACGTCATTACTTTTTAAATTACAGGGAATTGTATGCGCTACGTTATATATATAATATTGCTTATAATTGTTATATTCATCAAATTCATTAGCGAAAGTTATTTATTACAGACAACCGGCAGCGATCCAGGCGCCATAGGCGAATTTATTGGCGCGGTGATCCTTGGCCCCCTGCTCTTACCCGCTATGATATCTGCGATAGTTTGCGCTTTTCGTAAAAACAAGACAAAAGGCTGCTTTATCCGCGGCTGTAGCTGGGTTCTGGGCCTGGTACTGCTCTCTTCCGCGGGCAATGCATTACGCCTGATGAGCCCTCAGCGCTACCAGTTCGCAGATACACAGGTGGCTATCACTGCCCCAGATGGCTACTGGAAAATGGCGGAGGCCTCAAAGGGAAGCGATGCCCCCGAGATCCTCTTTTCACAAGATCTCTCTGTTGCCGTTGTAAGCAAACGTATCAGCGCTATACACTCGCTGGCGGACATTAATTCCTATAGCCAGAAGATACTTGGCGATCAGTTTGAGCCCGCGCAGCGTTGCAATACGGAGCACTTTACCTGTGCTCACCAGGAAACCACCGTAGAAACGTCCGTTGGCCTGCTAAAAGATGTCGACTATTTTTATCTCACTGACGACAAAGAAACCGTCATCATTACGGTGATCACCACCCCAGAGAAGCATGAACAAAATCGTCAGGCCATTATGGCGATGATTAATTCGGTCAGAAGCGAGACCAGGTGAAAGCAACACCTTCTTCAGACAAAAAAGCCTTCCGGACAGGAAGGCTTTTTGATGTGTAGACCCGATACGCTTGCGCCACCGGGCAACGCAGACAAAATTAGTACAGCATTTTCGCACAGTCTAACCAGTCACCTTTGAACGGACGCTTCATATTTTCGATAGCATCGATGATGTCGTGGTGAACCAGTTTTTCGTTCTGAATACCGACGCAGCGTCCGCCAAAGCCCTGCTGCAGCAGTTCAATGGCGTAAGCGCCCATACGGGAAGCCAGAATACGGTCGTAAGGAACCGGGGAACCACCGCGCTGGATGTGGCCCAGGACGGTCGCACGAGTTTCACGGCCGGTTTCTTTTTCGATGAAATGCGCCAGCTCGTCGATATCACACATGTGTTCGGTAATCGCTACGATCGCGTGTTTTTTACCTTTCGCGATACCGGCTTTGATTTCATTGACCAGGTCATCACGCTTGAACTCAACTTCCGGCACCACGATAAATTCGCAGCCGCCAGCAATCGCTGCCGCCAGGGTCAGGTCGCCGCAGTAACGGCCCATGACTTCCACCACAGAGATACGCTGGTGAGAAGAGGAGGTATCACGCAGACGGTCAATTGCTTCAACCACAGTGCTAAGGGCAGTGAAGAAACCGATAGTGTAGTCAGTGCCTTTGATATCGTTATCGATGGTGCCCGGCAAGCCGATGCAGGGGAAGCCCATTTCAGTCAGGCGCATCGCCCCCATGTAAGAACCGTCACCGCCGATAACCACCAGCGCATCCAGGCCGCGTTTCTTCATGTTTTCGATAGCCACAGCGCGGATATTCTCATCACGAAATTCCGGGAAACGCGCTGAACCGAGGAAAGTACCACCACGGTTGATCATATCGGAGACGCTGTAACGGTCGAGCTGTACCATGCGGTCTTCATACAGACCAAGGTAACCGTCATAAATACCAAAAACTTCCAGACCTTCCGTTAACGCAGCGCGCACGACACCACGAATGGCAGCGTTCATACCCGGCGCATCACCGCCGCTTGTCAACACACCGATTTTCTTAATCATGACTACCTCTGAACTTAGGAATGCTAAAAATTAATTCTTCTGCCCGAAGCGCTCCCTGTAGGGAGAGAACGACCTTATTACAGATAGTATATCAAGCGCTTCGTGCTGAATTGATTCAGGTCAGGCCAAGTGGTGGTTATTTGAACAAAAAATGCCGATCAACTCCACACTTTTACAACGACTTACGAAAGTTCAAACGCTCCTGCCACCATCAGGGACTACAGAGCACGGATCCTGGTGAATAATCACATCAGAACCAGGAAAACGGCGCAAAATAGCCTGCTCCACCTGTTCAGCAATCACATGTGCCTGAACTAAGGGTAGGTTATCTTCCATTTCCAGGTGGATCTGAATAAAGCGGGTCGGCCCTGACTGCCGCGTTCTGAGATCGTGCGCACCACTCACCCCAGGCCAGGCGGTGACGATGTCGATAATTTCCTGACGCTCGCCATCGGGCAATGCGCGATCCAGCAAAGACTGCACCGCCTCATAACCCATACGTAATGCGCTATATAAAATATAGATGCCAATTCCTAAAGCAAACAGCGCATCAGCACGATGCCAACCGTACCAGGAAAGGCCGAGCGCAACCAGAATGGCGCCATTCATCATAACATCAGACTGATAATGAAGCATATCAGCCCTTACCGCCTGACTTTGAGTCTTTCTGACCACCCAGCGCTGGAAGGTTACCAGCACCAGCGTGCTCAGCAGCGCAATCACCGTAACGATGACGCCAATCCCCGGTTTATTCATTACCTGCGGCTGCGCCAGATGCTGAATACCGGTTAAAAACAGAAACAGCGCCGAGCCTGAAATAAACATACTCTGCGCCAGCGCGGCCAGCGATTCCGCTTTACCATGACCAAATGTGTGCTCTTCATCGGCGGGTTGCAGGGAATAACGCACCACCCACAGGTTAGTCAGGGATGCGGCAATATCCACCAGCGAATCCACCAGCGCCGCCAGAATACTGACTGACCCGGTGTACCACCACGCAAAAATTTTGATCAAAAGTAACACTGAGGCCATCACCGTCGCGGCAAGCGCTGCGCGGCTGATAAGCTGGCCATATGATTGATTCATAAACGCTCCTGCCATTTATACTGCGGCTAGTATAGCGGAGGTCGTCCTAAAATTTGGGCAAAAAAAACCCCCACATCATGTGGGGGAAGACAGGGATGGTGTCTATGGCAAGGAAAAACAGGGTTTGTTACTGGTTACTGCGGGTGCTACTAAATAACATTGTCGTTGGGTTTTTCTGCATCCCGGCAACCTCACGCAACTGATCCATACGTTGCTGGTGTTTCTCGTTTAAAGCCGCTTGCTGCTCTGGCGTTAACAGGTGATACATCTGATTGCGCACTTTCGCCATTTCAACCTGGCGGGCAACCTGCTCCTGTGCCATCTTTTCGGCCTGAGCGCGAACAGCGGCTTCATCAAATTTTTCTGCGGTGACAAGGTTATGCATTGTCTCCACTTCGCTAACATTAACGGGCGGCAGGTCATGCCGTGCACGTTGCATCAAATCTCGCATTTGCTGACGTTGATGTTCGGTTAAACTTATGCCGTCAAACATATGACCCTGACTGCTACGCTGCGTGCTACCCTCACCGGGGTGCCAGTTAACGCTGGTGACGACTTCAGCAGCCTGGCTATAAGCACTTAGCGCCAGTGTTGAGGCCATGACGGCAGCGATAACATTGCGCATCACTTGCTCCCAAAAACTTTTGTGTCGCGATTCAACGAGAGAGAGTTTACGATTCAGGCTGCAAACATGCGTCAGGGGGTGTAAAACAACGTAAAGTCATGGATTAGCGGGCCTTGATGACGTAATTTCTGCCTCGGAGGTATTTAAAATATGAATAAAATTTTATTAGTTGATGATGACCGCGAGCTGACTTCTTTGTTAAAGGAGCTACTCGACATGGAAGGGTTCAACGTTCTGGTAGCCCATGACGGCGAACAGGCGCTGGCGCTTCTGGATGACAGCATCGACCTGCTTTTGCTCGATGTGATGATGCCTAAGAAAAACGGTATCGACACGCTTAAAGAGCTTCGTCAGACACACCAGACCCCCGTTATTATGCTTACCGCGCGCGGAAGCGAGCTGGATCGCGTTCTGGGCCTTGAACTGGGCGCAGACGACTACTTACCGAAACCGTTTAACGATCGCGAACTGGTTGCGCGTATACGCGCGATTCTGCGTCGCTCTCACTGGAGCGAACAGCAACAGAACAGCGACGTCGGCTCCCCTACCGTTGAAGTTGATTCCCTGAGCCTGAACCCGGGTCGTCAGGAAGCCAGCTTTGATGGACAGGTGCTTGAACTGACCGGTACCGAATTTACTCTGCTTTATCTGCTGGCTCAGCATCTCGGACAGGTTGTTTCTCGTGAACACCTCAGTCAGGAAGTGCTGGGCAAGCGCTTGACCCCGTTCGACCGCGCTATCGACATGCACATCTCTAACCTGCGCCGCAAACTGCCAGAACGTAAAGATGGGCACCCATGGTTTAAAACCCTGCGTGGTCGCGGTTATCTGATGGTATCGGCTTCATGATTGGAAGTTTGACCGCTCGCATCTTCGCCATTTTCTGGTTAACGCTGGCGCTGGTGCTGATGCTGGTTCTGATGCTGCCAAAGCTCGATTCTCGCCAGATGACCGAGCTACTGGACAGCGAACAGCGCCAGGGCATGATGATCGAGCAACACGTTGAGGAAGAGCTGGCGGCAGATCCACCGAACGATTTGATGTGGTGGCGCCGCCTGTTCCGTGCCATTGATAAATGGGCGCCGCCCGGCCAACGCCTTCTGCTGGTGACCAGCGAAGGCCGCGTGATCGGCGCAGAACGCAGCGAAATGCAGATTATTCGCAACTTTATCGGGCAATCGGATAACTCAGATCACCCGCAGAAGAAAAAATATGGCCGCGTTGAGCTGGTAGGCCCGTTCTCCATCCGCGACGGGGAAGATAACTACCAGCTATACCTGATTCGCCCGGCCAGTAGTTCACAGTCAGACTTCATCAACCTGCTGTTTGACCGCCCGTTATTGCTGCTTATCGTCACCATGCTCGTCAGCTCGCCATTACTGTTATGGTTGGCGTGGAGTCTGGCAAAACCGGCACGTAAGCTGAAAAATGCGGCGGATGAAGTGGCTCAGGGTAATCTGCGTCAGCATCCTGAACTGGAGGCCGGCCCGCAGGAATTTTTAGCCGCAGGCACCAGCTTTAATCAGATGGTGACGGCGCTGGAACGCATGATGACGGCGCAGCAACGCCTGCTTTCCGATATCTCCCACGAGCTGCGCACGCCATTAACGCGCCTGCAACTCGGTACCGCCCTGTTGCGTCGCCGTAGCGGCGAGAGCAAAGAGCTGGAGCGTATTGAAACAGAAGCACAGCGTCTGGACAGCATGATCAATGACCTGCTGGTGATGTCACGCAATCAGGCCAATAACGCGCTGGTCAGCGAGACGATGAAAGCCAACCAACTGTGGGGCGAGGTGCTGGATAACGCCGCATTCGAAGCCGAGCAGATGGGTAAATCCTTCAGCATCGATTACCCGCCAGGGCCGTGGCCGCTGTACGGGAACCCGAATGCGCTGGAAAGCGCGCTGGAAAACATCGTGCGCAATGCGCTGCGTTACTCGCATACCAAAATCGCTGTGGCATTTTCGGTCGATAAAGACGGCATCACCGTCAACGTTGATGATGATGGCCCGGGCGTCAGCCCGGAGGACAGAGAGCAAATCTTCCGTCCGTTCTATCGCACCGATGAAGCACGTGACCGTGAATCTGGCGGCACCGGGCTTGGCCTGGCGATTGTCGAAGCGGCCATTCAGCAGCATCGCGGCTGGGTTAAGGCCGATGACAGCCCGCTCGGCGGGTTGCGGTTAACGATTTGGTTGCCGCTGTATAAGCGGACGTAGGGAGAAGAGGGGTAGGCATGTGCGGTTTTCTCCCTGTGGGAGAGGGCCGGGGTGAGGGCATCAAACCGCACGGATTCCCCTCTACTTACCCCCACAATCTCCGCGAACTATCCTCAATCTTGCCGCTAAGTACCCGCTTCTGCATCGTTCTTGTCCAGCTTGTCGATAGCCCTGCCGCCGACATCAACCGATGATACTGCTCTTCATCAAACGGCATATGCCAGGCAATCGCTGCCGCTTCATGCACGGAAACCTCACTCAGGCGCGACACCAGCTCCAGCGGGGCGTCGCCCGACACCAGCCCCGGCGCAATCACGCGATACAACCAGCCCACTTTGCCACGGCTTTGCATCTGTGAGGACATATCGGCAATGCCAAAATGGTAGTTCAGCTTGAAACACGGTGAACGCGGCTGGCTGATCTGAATCAACGCCTCACCCCAGCGAAAGATATCGCCGATAAAGGCCTCTTTTTCGGTCAAACCGTGCGTAGAAAGATTTTCGCCAAACGCGGGCGCAAAAAAGAGATCGGCCTGAGCGGGAAATTCGCGCATCCACTCAGCGTAATGCTCGCGAGGATAGTGACACAGCGCGCGCTCCGGGCCGCCGTGAATTTTCTTCTCTGCCTGCTCATCACCCGCTAATCCCCGCTCAGTCAGCGTAAGTTCACCATCCACCTGTACTTTAGCAATCGCACTCGGGCGACTGCCCTTGTAGTCACGGATCGAGCCAATAAAAACATCAACCGGATACTGCATTTCGCCACCCTGTTTCACGAAAATGATGAATTAAAGGCTCGCTGGTTGCAGGGGGAAATTCAATCTTTTTTTGCCGGAATGCATCACTGATTCATAACGCCCATGATTTCAACTAATTCAAATGACATAAATTATATTTATGTCATTGACATATAAGAAAAATAAATCGTTTTACAACTAAACAAATTCCTAAAGTTACGCTTTTAAGACCATTAACGCGCGATTACGCTTTTTTTGCCATTTCTTGCGTGGAGATGGCAGTAATTACAAGGTCATTGCCCGTCTTTGTCGGTAATTTCGCCGCGAAACTACATAACGTTGAGGGCCCTATGAAATTACTACGGACAGTCAAAATAGTGCTGATGTTTTGTCTTTCACTACCCGCTATATCACATGCGGAGACAATGTTACGTCTCGCCTACGCAGAAAATAGCCAACCGGTGAAAGATGCGCTGCGCTATCTGGGCGACCAGATAGAAGAAAAAACAAACGGTGATATCAAAGTGATGTATTTCCCTGACGGCCAACTGGGCGGTGAACGTGAACTCGTTGAACTGACTCAGGTTGGCGTAGTGGATATTACGAAAGTGTCATCCGGGTTGATGGAAAGCTTTTCCCCGATGTACGGGGTGTTCTCTCTTCCCTATCTTTTCGCCGATCGCGACGAATATTATCAAGTGATGGATAACCCGGAAGTCATGGCATCGGTCTATCAATCGACCGCGGCTCAGGGATTTATCGGTGTTGGCTGGTATGACTCCGGCGCACGTAACTTTTACATGAGTAAAGCCCCCGTGCGCGGCATCGCCGATCTTAAGGGCAAAAAGATCCGCGTCATGCAAAGCGAAACCGCAATACGCACTATGAAGTTATTAGGCGCTTCCCCTATCGCAATGAGTCAGGCTGAAGTCTATACCTCACTTCAACAAGGGATCCTTGATGGAGCTGAAAATAATGAGTTTGCGCTGACCATCGCCCGGCATGGTGAAGTCGCCCGTTTTTATACCTACGACATGCACACGCGCATCCCCGATATCCTGCTGATGAGTTCACTGACGCTGGAGAAACTCACGCCCGAACAACAGCGCATTGTTCAGGATGCGATTAAAGCATCCATTGAGTTTGAGAAATCAGCATGGGACGCCGAAATTGAAAAAAACCGGCAGCAGGCAATCAAAGACTTCAACGTGGAGTTTTTTGATATCGACATCAAACCTTTCCAGCAAGCGGTACAACCGATTTACGCCGACCTGAAAAGCCGGCCCGAGCTGGATGCGCTTTATCAGAAAATACAGGCTGCTAAGCACTGATAAGTAAGGATAAGAAATGGATATAATCAGAAAATGGATTGATAGGCTGCTGGAAATAGCCTGCTGCCTGGTGCTGGCGATGATGGTCGCCGTCTCCTGCTGGCAGGTCATCAGCCGCTATATTGTTGGCCAACCCAGCACCATTACCGAAGAGCTTTTGCGTTTTTCTCTGGTCTGGATCTCCATGCTGGGGATGGCCTATGTCGCAGGTAAACAGCAACATATCAGCCTGACTATTCTCGTCGATAAAGTACCGGCAAAGTTACTTAATATCTGGACTATCGTCCTGCAACTGACCTTCATGGCCTTCTCTGTCTGGATTTTGATTATCGGCGGACTAAAAATATCAGCAATATCGATGTTACAGGTTTCACCCGCATTGCAGATCCCCATGGGGCAAGTCTATTACGCACTGCCGATTGCAGGCGTGTTAATCATCATTTATAGCGTAATGAACATTATTGATTCTCTGCGCGCCATCTCTTCACCTTCCTCACTGCATGTGGAGAAACAACATGATTGATCCGATTACCGCCTCATTAACCTTGATCGGCGTTTTTATTGTTCTGTTGGCAATGGGCGCGCCAATTGGCCTCTGTATCGTCATCGCGTCCAGTTGCACGATGATGCTGGTGCTGCCGTTCGACATTTCTATGTTCGCAACCGCACAAAAGATGTTCTCCAGCCTTGATAGCTTTGCATTACTGGCCGTACCCTTCTTTGTGCTTTCCGGCGTAATAATGAACAGCGGCGGCATCGCCACCCGACTGGTCAATTTTGCCAAACTGTTCACCGGTCGCCTGCCCGGCGCGCTGTCTTACACCAACATCGTCGGCAATATGATGTTTGGCGCAATTTCTGGCTCAGCCATTGCCGCATCAACCTCTATTGGCGGCGTACTGGTGCCCATGAGTGCGAAAGAGGGCTATAACCGTAGCTTTGCGGCCGCCGTCAACATCGCCTCTGCCCCCACCGGAATGCTCATTCCCCCCACCACGGCCTTCATCCTGTACGCTCTGGCCAGCGGCGGCACCTCTATCGCTGCACTTTTTGCAGGTGGAATGGTTGCTGGCCTGCTGTGGGGTTTTGGCTGTATGGTTGTCACCTGGATCGTAGCGAAACGCCATAACTATCGTGTCTTTTTTGCTCTGCAAAAGGGGATGGCGCTGAAGGTAACGCTCGAAGCGGTACCGAGTCTGCTGTTAATTGTGATCATCGTAGGCGGCATCGTGAAGGGGATTTTTACGGCGATTGAAGCCTCTGCTATTGCTGTGGTCTACACGATGTTCCTGACGCTAATCTGTTATAAGACGCTAAAACTTAAAGATATGCCGTCCGTATTTATTCAGACAGTCGTCATGACCGGCGTCATCATGTTTCTTCTGGCAACATCTTCAGCCATGTCCTTTTCGATGTCGATTACCAATATTCCTGGCGCATTAAGTCAGATGATTCTTGGCATATCAGAAAGTAAAACGCTGATTTTACTGGTTATCACAATCTTCCTGTTGATTATCGGCGCGTTTATGGATATTGGCCCGGCCATTCTGATCTTCACACCTATCTTATTGCCGATTATGGTGAAACTGGGGGTTGATCCGGTTCACTTCGGCATCATCATGATCTACAACCTGGCGATCGGCACCATCACGCCCCCCGTCGGCAGCGGATTGTACGTGGGGGCAAGTGTCGGGAAGGTAAAAGTGGAAGAGGTATTGAAGCCCCTGATGCCGTTCTACATTGCAATTATCGGCGTACTGCTCATGATTACCTACCTGCCTGAATTAACCCTGTTCTTGCCGCGCCTGCTCGGCGTCATGTAAAACAAAAGCCCCTCTCACTTATGCAGGGGCAAAAAAATCGGTTATCCGCAAGGATAACCGAAAAAAGAAAAGTAAAAGCAAAAGCAGAGGAATTAATTATCAGAAAGTATAACCAATACCGACACGGAAACGCGTTTGACGTTCGTCGCTGGTACTTCTTACGGAGACGTTACCGACTTCAACAAACGGAGACCATTGGCCAATAAGATATGCCGTTCTGAAATTGTATTCATAATTAGTTTTACCATTATCAAACTGGTCATATTTATCGGCTTTTTTATAGATACCCTCCAGCGTCCAGTCAAAGTTATTCCATTTATATCCGGCCCAGACATCCATACGGTTAATCTTATCGTCTTCGCGATCATCGGAAGAGCGGCGAACATATTCAAAACGGTAACGAGCACCCAACCACCAACTCTCATTGAGTGTCCAGGTCGCTCGTAAATAGGGTTTATAGTTCGAATAACCGTTACCCGCCTCCAGTACAAAACCGGGCTGCCAGGCAACATCGCCGGTTTTAAACTGATAGCTTACAGTATATTCATTGCCCTGCGTCTCCATATCGTTAAACGGACGGTCAGTATCATCACCGCCTGATTTCGCAATAGCTTCAATAGCAAAGCCGAAGCCATTCCCAAAGCGATGGGAGATATAAGCACGGTCATAATTAGCTTTACTATCATCCAGATACTCATGACGAACGTCGACATATACTGCATGAGCGCTGGTCGCCACCAGAGGTAAAAAGAGAAGAAGCGCTTTTTTCATAAAATAATATCCATATTAATAGAGTTAAAAACATGCCGAAGGCACTGTTGCTAAAACTAATATCCATATGAATTTAATACAATAGCATCATTTACTTTTAATTAAAATTTAGAAGCATTTCAAAAATATGAAACTAATAAATGAAAAACATATTCACCGAAATAAAACAAAAACTCAAAATAAATAATAATATAAATGCATCGAAACTGAAAAGTATCTTAAGTCAATGAATAAAATAGTAAATAGATCATTATATGGATTATTTATATATTTTTATTAGTTATTCTTTGCGTATATATTGGTAATTATTTTTTGTATTTCTTAAGATGAAATACAATATCTTAGCTGGAGTGCCACAAATCAAAAAACCATGGCACTCTGCCAAAGGAAAAATATATTTGTATATGCTAGCAGATTTTCCTTGCGCAACTGAAAACGATCCTGTGATCATCAGGTAAAAATATTTGTGATATGAATAAAAATAATTACCCAAACAGATTAAAACAACACGTCATGTTTAACAGCAGTACGCTCCTTAACATATCCAGACCCAAAAAAAGCCCCTGCAGGTGTACCTTGCAGGGGCTTTAGCGCCTCACCATACAGTAAGGCTGGGTCAAATAAGACTTATTTTTTAGCCGCGAAACGTGCAGCCGCTTCGTCCCAGTTCACCACGTTCCAGAACTCTTTGATGTAGTCCGGGCGGCGGTTCTGGAATTTCAGGTAGTAAGCGTGTTCCCAAACGTCCAGGCCCACAATCGGGAAGCCAGAGGCGCCAGAGATAGCTTCACCCATCAGCGGGGAGTCCTGGTTTGCGGTGGAAACAACAGCCAGTTTGTCGCCTTTCAGCACCAGCCATGCCCAACCGGAACCGAAACGGGTTGCTGCCGCTTTTTCGAATTCTTCTTTAAATTTCTCAACAGAGCCGAAATCGCGCTCGATAGCCGCTTTCAGGTCTCCCTGCAGGGTAGTGCCTTTTTTCAGGCCTTTCCAGAACAGGCTGTGGTTAGCGTGGCCGCCAGCGTTGTTGCGCAGGAACGTTCTTTTTTCAGCCGGGATCTGATCCAGTTTGGTGATCAGCTCTTCAGCAGACAGAGAAGCGAACTCCGGCAGGCTTTCCAGCGCGGTATTCGCGTTGTTCACATAGGTCTGGTGGTGTTTAGTGTGATGGATTTCCATCGTCTGCTTATCGAAGTGCGGTTCCAGAGCATCGTATGCATAAGGCAGTGATGGCAGGGTATAGCTCATAATCTTCTCCATTATTGTCGGGCGGCAAAGTGTTAACGCCGCGTAAGCAGTTGGTTCATTATAGTTAATTAAATGATATTGAAAATGATTATCAATGCCGTAGTTTTTATAAGGTTATAACTTTCAGTTATGTATCTGATTTTTAGGGGCTTACAGAGCGAAAAAGCCAGACCTATCAATGAAAAAGGCAGAATCGTCTCGCTTTCCGGACATCATGCAAAAATGTGAAGCGACTCACTTCAATATTGCTCTGATGGTCATTTTTTGACTCGTCGTGGCAATTAACGGAAGGTTATTAAATCGCATACTTTTTAAGCTCAACGAGTTGGCAGGAAGCCTGAACCAACAATAAACCGTTGAGGAAACAATAATGAATAATGCGATTATGATGGGCATTTTCTGGCATCTGATAGGCGCAGCCAGTGCAGCCTGTTTCTATGCCCCTTTCAAGAAGGTCAAACACTGGTCCTGGGAGACAATGTGGTCTGTTGGCGGCATCGTGTCGTGGCTTATCCTTCCCTGGACAATCAGTGCCCTGCTGTTACCTGATTTCTGGGCCTATTACGGCTCCTTTAACGCCACAACCCTGCTGCCGGTGTTCCTGTTCGGCGCCATGTGGGGCATTGGCAATATCAACTATGGCCTGACGATGCGCTATCTGGGCATGTCGATGGGCATTGGAATAGCAATTGGCATTACGTTGATTGTCGGCACGCTGATGACGCCGATTCTGAACGGCAGCTTTGATGTGCTCATCAATACCAAAGGCGGTCGCATGACGCTGCTGGGCGTACTGGTGGCGCTGATTGGCGTAGGGATAGTCACCCGCGCGGGTCAGTTGAAAGAGCGCAACATGGGCATTAAAGCGGAAGACTTTAACCTCAGGAAAGGGCTGCTGCTGGCGGTAATGTGTGGCATCTTCTCAGCGGGGATGTCATTTGCGATGAGCGCCGCAAAACCTATGCACGAAGCAGCCGCAGCGCTGGGCGTCGCTCCCCTTTACGTCGCACTGCCAAGCTATGTCGTAATCATGGGAGGCGGCGCGCTGATCAATCTCGGATTCTGCTTTATCCGTCTGGCAAAAGTGAAAACGTTGTCAGTAAAAGCTGACTTCTCGCTGGCAAAACCGCTGATCATTACCAACGTATTACTCTCCGCGTTGGGCGGCCTGATGTGGTATTTGCAGTTCTTCTTTTATGCCTGGGGCCACGCCAAAATCCCGGCGCAATATGAATACATTAGCTGGATGCTGCACATGAGCTTCTACGTACTGTGCGGTGGCCTGGTGGGGCTGATACTGAAAGAGTGGAACAACGCGGGTCGCCGCCCGGTGGGTGTGCTGAGCGTCGGCTGCGTGGTGATTATCATCGCGGCGAATATTGTAGGGCTGGGGATGGCCAGTTAATCAGGCAATCACTCCGGTACGATGACGCCAGTGCCCTGGCGTCATTCCTACCTCGCGGTTAAACACCACCGAAAAGTAGTTACTGTCCTCAAAACCACACTGCATCGCAACTTCTCCGATCATCAATTCTGTATGCTGCAAAAGGTACTGCGCGTGACAGATGCGCAACTGGCGCAAATAGTGATTCACTGTCATCCCCGTCTGCTGACGAAACTGCTGGCGCAACGCGCGTTCACTGCACCCCTCCTGCGAACAAAACTGCTCCAGTGAGAAGGGGCGATTCAGGCTGCCGGAAAGCGCGGTGAGCAGCCTGTCCAGCAACGCTTCGCTCTGCGTCGCGTCGAGATTATCGGTCGCATACCGATAACGTTTAAAGGAGACCACCAGTTGCGCAAACAGCAACTCCGCCATCTCGTTGGCTAATGGTTCATCCTTGCGGCTTTCATGTTCCAGTTGAGTGATTATTTGCCGGGTATGGGCCATACCGGTGCTACCGATTCGCCAGTGCGGCGTCCAGGCGCTGCCGTTCAGGCCAGGCAGGTAGTTTTGCCAGTCAAGGTTAAGCTTCAGCCGCTCGGGGCAGTAGATAATATTCTGCAAAACCAGATCGTTAACCGAGGCGTATGCATGTTTATCTTCCGCCCGGATATAGAAGAGATCGCCGCGCGTGATGCGATAGGGGCGATCGTTGAGGATGTGCAGGCCATTGCCGCGCCAGACCAGCACCAGTTCGCAAAACTCATGGGTATGTTCGGCAAAAACATTTTGTGGATAGCGATCGGCCACCGCAACCGCCTGCCCGGGGCGGGCAAAAAATTCCTCTTTTCGTAGAATAAAGTGATCAGACACTGCCATACCTCACGACGAATAACGCGTTATTATCGCTGCTCTATGACAAAAAAACGTTGATAGCTCCCGCGTTACTGCAAGGTGGCATCGCGCCCCTGGCGTATATCGCGCGGCGACCAGTTAAACTCCCGGCGGAACAGGGTAGAGAAATGATTGCTATCGCCAAACCCACAATGGTAGGCAATTTCGGTCACGCTTTCGTCGCTGTGGCGCAGCAAATGGCGCGCCTTGATCAGGCGCAGACGATTCAGATAGCGCTGCGGCGTCAGGCCCGTGGAGTGTTTAAGCTGACGATGCAGCGTGCGCAGCGACAGTGAAAACTGCCCTGCCAGCGCTTCCCAGCAAATATCCTCGGCAAAATGCTCTTCCAGCCAGGCCATCAGTTGGTTCAGACGCGCGTCATTATCCGTGCCGCCTGCTATCTCCGTTCCCCGACGCAGTAACACCAGCAACTGCATAAAAAGAATTTCGCGATTGGCCAGCGTCGCCGCATCCATATTGTCATCCACCTGCGCCATCTGATCGAGGATGAAACGCACCTGTTGCAGCGTGCTCTGACTCACCCGCCAGTGGGAAGGATAATTACCTTCTTTCTCCTGCGGCAGCAGTTGATCGAGCCCGGAAAGAAACTGGAACGCTTCCGGTGAGCGGTAGAGAACGTTAGTCAGGCACAGGTTATCGGTGTGCTCGTAAAGGTGGCGATCCGTATCGCGGACAAAGCAAACCGTGCCGCCGCAAATGGTATAAGGCTGACCATTGAATACATGAATGCCGGTGCCCTGCTCAACAATCACAATTTCATGAAAATCATGATGATGCTCAGGAAATGCAGGTTGAGGGAGTCGGGGTTCAATCGCCACAGGTAATCGACCTGAACGGAAAAAATCCACGCTGTGCAATACGGTCATAACGCCCCCACTAAATGAGAAAAGTTATCAGGATAGTAATCGGGGGTCGCTAACCTCACCTTAAAATTTCGACAATAAAGCGCGCAAAACCGGTCATTTTTTCAAGAAACGTCAGGAAAGATCAGGATTTGCGGTTGACGTCACACCTGTGGAATAGCGGGCCATTGGCGGAAATTGTGACTTCTCTCACGTCTACCTTTGCTTTCTTGCCAGCCGGCCATTTTGCTGTCAGTGATGAGAAGGTCACGCTCACACACTCTTCTTAGACTGGGCCCAATGACATTAAGAAGGATCCCTTCCATGACTCTTCGCCATTGTGTGGCCGTCGATTTAGGTGCATCAAGCGGGCGCGTAATGCTTGCCCGCTACGACAATGAACAACACACGCTCTCGCTGTGTGAGATCCACCGTTTCGTGAATTGCCTGCAAAAGCAGGACGGTTTTGATTGCTGGGATATTGACGGGCTGGAAGCAGAAATCCGCATCGGCCTGAACAAGGTATGCGAACAGGGCATCCTGATCGACAGCATTGGCATCGACACCTGGGGCGTGGATTACGTCCTGCTTAACCGCGATGGGCAACGCGTCGGCCTACCTGTCTCCTATCGCGACAACCGCACCGACGGCGTGATGGGACGCGCCATTGAGCAACTCGGTAAAGCGCAAATTTACCGCCGCAGCGGCATCCAGTTTTTGCCGTTCAATACGCTGTATCAGTTACGCGCGCTCGTTGAACAGCAGCCAGAAGTCGCCGCTGATGTCGCCCATGCTCTGCTGATCCCTGATTACTTCAGCTATCGACTCACCGGCAAAATGAACTGGGAGTACACCAACGCCACCACCACGCAACTGGTCAATATCCAGACGGATAACTGGGATGAAGAGTTACTGAACTGGACTGGCGCATCGCCCGACTGGTTTGGTACGCCAACCCATCCCGGTAATGTGATCGGTCACTGGATTTGCCCGCTGGGCAATAAAATTCCGGTGGTGGCTGTGGCAAGCCACGACACGGCCAGCGCGGTAATCGCATCGCCGCTGGCGAACAAAGACGCCGCTTATCTCTCTTCCGGCACCTGGTCGCTGATGGGATTTGAAAGTACCACGCCGTACACCAGCGAATACGCGCTGACCGCCAACGTCACCAACGAAGGCGGCGCGGAAGGACGTTATCGGGTGCTGAAAAACATTATGGGGCTGTGGTTGCTACAGCGCGTGATTAAAGAGCAGAACATAACCGACCTGCCTGCCTTAATCGCCGAGACGGAACAACTCGCCGCCTGTCGCTTCCTGATAAACCCAAATGAAGACCGGTTTATTAACCCGGATAACATGAGCGCCGAGATCCAGGCCGCCTGCCGCGAGACCTCGCAGCCAGAACCACAACGCCCCGCTGAACTGGCGCGCTGCATCTTTGACAGCCTGGCTCTGCTCTACGCTGACATCCTGAACGAACTGGCTCACCTGCGCGGCAAACCGTTCAGCCAGCTTCATGTTGTTGGCGGCGGCTGCCAGAACCAGTTACTCAACCAGCTTTGTGCCGACGCCTGCGGCGTGACGGTGGTGGCGGGCCCGATTGAGGCCTCCACGCTCGGCAATATCGGTGTGCAACTGATGACGCTGGAAGAGCTGGATACCGTAGACGATTTCCGCCAGGTGGTCAGCAGCAACTATGGCCTCACCACCTTTACCCCTCATCCTGAACATGAAATTGCCCGCTACGTTGCGCAGTTTCAGCAACAACGACAGACAAAGGAGCTTTGCGCATGACCACTCAACTTGAACAAGCCTGGGAACTGGCGAAACAGCGTTATTCCGCCATTGGCATCGACGTCGAAGAGACCCTGCGTCAGCTCGATCGTCTGCCGGTATCCATGCACTGCTGGCAAGGCGATGACGTCGCTGGTTTTGAAAACCCGGAAGGCAACCTGACCGGTGGGATTCAGGCAACGGGAAACTATCCCGGCAAAGCGCGCAATGCCACCGAATTACGTGCTGACCTGGAACAGGCGCTGAGCCTGATCCCTGGGCCAAAACGCCTCAATCTGCACGCGATTTACCTGGAATCCGACACGCCGGTTTCCCGCGACCAAATAAAACCGGAACACTTCAAAAACTGGGTGGAGTGGGCAAAGGCAAATCAGCTAGGTCTCGATTTCAACCCGTCCTGTTTCTCACACCCGCTGAGCGCTGACGGTTTTACCCTCTCCCATCCGGACGCAAAAATTCGCCAGTTTTGGATCGATCACTGCAAAGCCAGCCGCCGTATCTCAGCTTATTTCGGTGAGCAACTGGGCACGCCGTCGGTGATGAATATCTGGATCCCGGACGGCATGAAAGACATCACCGTAGACCGCCTGGCCCCGCGCCAGCGTCTGCTCAATGCGCTGGATGAAGTCATTAGCGAAAAACTGGATCCGGCGCACCACATTGATGCGGTGGAGAGCAAGCTGTTCGGCATCGGCGCTGAAAGCTACACCGTGGGCTCCAATGAGTTTTACATGGGCTATGCCGCCAGCCGCCAGACTGCGCTGTGCCTG
Source organism: Pseudocitrobacter cyperus (assembly GCF_039889165.1). NCBI lineage: Bacteria > Pseudomonadati > Pseudomonadota > Gammaproteobacteria > Enterobacterales > Enterobacteriaceae > Pseudocitrobacter > Pseudocitrobacter cyperus. The sequence goes on from NZ_JAYMYY010000011.1 coordinate 64,607, forward strand.
GATGCAGGCCATTTCCATCCGACAGAAGTGATCTCCGACAAAATCTCCTCCGCCATGCTGTACGTCCCGCGTCTGCTGTTGCACGTCAGCCGCCCGGTACGCTGGGACAGCGACCATGTGGTGCTACTGGATGACGAAACGCAGGCTATCGCGAGTGAAATCGTGCGCAACGACCTGTTCGACCGCGTACACATCGGCCTCGACTTCTTCGATGCCTCCATCAACCGCATCGCGGCATGGGTTATCGGTACCCGCAATATGAAGAAAGCCCTGCTGCGCGCTCTGCTCGAACCAACCAGCGAGCTGCGTAAGCTGGAAGCGGAAGGCGATTACACCGCCCGTCTGGCGCTGCTGGAAGAGCAGAAATCCCTGCCGTGGCAGGCCGTATGGGAAATGTATTGCCAGCGCCACGACACGCCTGCAGGCAGCCAGTGGCTGGAAAATGTGCGCGCGTATGAGAAAGAGATTTTGAGCAAGCGCGGGTAAACAACCCTCACCCCGGCCCTCTCCCTGAGGGAGAGGGAGGATGAAAACCGAACAGCACCCTCTCCCTCAGGGAGAGGGTTAGGGTGAGGGGCCCCCCCGCACCGCCTGAACAGGAACACGAATACTATGCAATCCATCACTCAATCCTGGTTCGTCCAGGGCATGATTAAAGCCACCTCTGACGCCTGGCTGAAAGGCTGGGATGAACGTAACGGCGGCAACCTGACGCTGCGCCTGGACGAAGCCGACATAGCCCCTTACGAGGCCGATTTCCATAAAGAACCACGCTATATCGCGCTCAGCCAGCCGATGCCGCTGCTGGCGAACACACCATTTATCGTCACCGGCTCCGGAAAATTCTTCCGCAACGTTCAGCTCGACACCGCCGCAAACATCGGCGTGGTAAAAGTGGACAGCGACGGCGCGGGCTATCACATCCTGTGGGGCTTAACCCACGAAGCAGTACCGACCTCAGAACTGCCAGCGCATTTCCTGTCACACTGCGAACGTATTAAGGCAACCAACGGTAAAGACCGCGTGATTATGCACTGCCACGCCACCAACTTGATCGCTCTGACCTACGTGCTGGAAAACCGTACCGACGTCATCACCCGCCAGCTATGGGAAGGTAGCACCGAGTGCCTGGTCGTCTTCCCGGACGGTGTCGGTATTCTGCCGTGGATGGTACCGGGCACCGATGAAATCGGTCAGGCGACCGCCAAAGAGATGCAAAAACATTCGCTGGTGCTGTGGCCGTTCCACGGTGTCTTCGGCAGCGGCCCGACGCTGGACGAAGCGTTTGGTTTGATCGACACCGCAGAAAAATCAGCCGAAGTTCTGGTAAAAGTCTATTCAATGGGCGGGATGAAACAAACCATCACACGCGAAGAGTTAATTGCCCTTGGCAAACGCTTTGGCGTCACCCCGCTAGAGAGCGCCCTCGCGCTCTAACCTGTCCGCTCACGCCCGGCGACGGTGGTTGTCGCCGGACATAGGGCTTTTAATTTAAGGAGAAATATCATGAGCTTTATGTTGGCGCTTCCCAAAATCAGCCTGCACGGCGCAGGCGCGATTACCGATATGGTCGACCTTGTCGCGAACAAACAGTGGGGCAAAGCGCTGGTGGTCACCGACGGGCAACTGGTGAAGCTGGGTCTGCTGGATAGTCTGTTTACCGCGCTCGACGCGCAGAATATGTCTTATCATCTTTTCGATGAGGTGTTCCCCAACCCTACCGAAGAGCTGGTGCAGAAAGGCTTCGCGGCATATCAGGGCGCGAACTGCGACTTCATCATCGCCTTTGGCGGCGGTAGCCCTATTGATACCGCCAAAGCGATCAAAATTCTGACCGCGAATCCTGGCCCGTCGACCGCTTACTCTGGCGTGGGTAAGGTGAAGAATGCGGGCGTTCCGCTGGTCGCCATCAACACCACCGCGGGTACCGCAGCCGAAATGACCAGTAACGCCGTCATCATCGATACCGCGCGCCAGGTAAAAGAGGTCATTATCGATGCCAATATCATCCCGGATATCGCCGTGGATGACGCCAGCGTGATGCTGGAAATTCCCGCGTCCGTTACCGCGGCCACGGGAATGGATGCGCTGACCCACGCCATTGAAGCCTATGTTTCTGTCGGCGCACATCCTCTTACCGATGCCAACGCGCTGGAAGCGATTCGCCTGATCACCCTGTGGCTGCCGAAAGCGGTCGATGATGGTCATAACCTTGAAGCCCGCGAACAGATGGCGTTTGGTCAGTATCTGGCAGGAATGGCGTTTAACAGTGCAGGTCTTGGCCTGGTGCACGCGCTGGCGCATCAGCCAGGCGCAACGCACAATCTGCCGCACGGCGTGTGCAATGCCATCCTGCTGCCGATCATCGAAAACTTTAATCGTCCGAATGCCGTGGCGCGTTTTGCCCGCGTGGCGCAAGCCATGGGCGTCGATACCCGGGGAATGAGCGATGAGGCGGCAAGCCAGGAAGCGATTAACGCGATTCGGAAACTGAGTGCGCGCGTGGGTATTCCGGAAGGCTTCAGTAAATTGGGTGTGTCCAAAGCCGATATTGAAGGCTGGCTTGATAAAGCACTGGCTGACCCCTGCGCACCGTGTAACCCGCGTACCGCCAGCCGCGACGAAGTCCGCGAGCTTTATCTGGAGGCATTATGATCCGCAAAGCCTTTGTGATGCAGGTGAACGCCGACGCACACGAGGAGTATCAGCGCCGACACAACCCCATCTGGCCGGAACTGGAAGCGACCCTGAAATCTCACGGCGCACACCATTACGCGATTTATCTCGATAAAACTCGCAACCTGCTGTTCGCCACGGTCGAAATTGAATCTGAAGAGCGCTGGAATGCCGTGGCCAGTACCGATGTGTGCCAACGCTGGTGGAAGCACATGGCGGATATTATGCCTTCCAACCCGGACAACAGCCCGGTCAGCGCTGAGCTGACCGAAGTGTTTTATCTCGATTAATCGCCCGCTGAATTGCCTCAGCAACACGTCGATAATAAAAACGCCTGCAATGCAGGCGTTTTTATTATCAAGATCTTCGCCTACCAGAAATAATATTTAGAACACCAGCAAACTTAAATAAATAATCACGCACTAATACTCATTAAATAAACCACAATGATTATTAGGCTTATATCCACATGAAAAATATAAGAAAGGCATTACATTTCAATGAGAAGTCATTCATCTTGAAAAGCCCCTCTATTACGTTCATTATGATGAAAATATGTTTGCTATAAGCCAATACCCATGTTCAAAAAGCATTTTGGTTGCCTTAAAGGCGACACCTTAAAAGCGATATTTTTGGTTTGCCTGGCGGTGGGGATCGTTGCGGTCTCCTATGGATCGCTGGCAATGGCTTATGGTTTCCCATTATGGGTACCGCTGATTCTGTCACTCACTGTACTGGCGGGCGCATCAGAGTTCATGTTTATCGGTATCGTCGCCAGCGGCGGCAACCCACTTGCGGCCGCCGTAGCAGGGCTGCTGGTGAACGCACGTCATTTCCCCTTCGGCATAACAGTGCGTGATCTGGTTGGCAAGCGCATGCTCAGCTTCCTCGGCTGCCACATTATGAATGATGAAAGCGTGGTTTTCGGCCTGTCACAACCGACACCGGAACAGCGTAAGGCTGCGTTCTGGCTGTGCGGGCTGGGCGTCGCCTTCGTCTGGCCAGCAGGAACGCTGCTTGGTGCGGGCGTCGGCAAACTCCTTCCCTCCCCGGAAACCATAGGCCTTGATGCCGTGTTCCCGGCCATTCTGCTGGCGTTAGTGCTTCCGGCATTGAAGAAAAGTAAAACGTCACTTATTCGTGCATCCAGCGGAGCGGCTATCTCACTGGCTTCCGTGCCTTTCGCGCCGGTCGGTTTACCCGTCCTGCTCTCCATGCTCGGCTTACTGGCGAGGAAAAAATAATGGGCGACACCACGCTGATTATTCTGGGTATCGCGCTGCTGTCTGCGGGTACCTATTTAATGCGTCTCGGCGGCGCGAAACTGGGCGGACGTTTGCACTTTTCTGAGCGCTCACAGGCACTGCTATCGGATGCAGCGACGACGTTGTTATTTGCCGTTGCGCTGGCGACCACATTCTATGAAGGCGAGCATTTTGCGGGTATGGCACGTGTGCTGGGTGTTGGCTTTGCGGTGTTTCTTGCGTGGCGCAAGTGCCCGCTCATCGTAGTGATTTTCGCGGCGGCGATAGTGACAGGAGTATTGCGGTTGGCGGGAATGCATTAAAAAAAGCGCCCTGAGGCGCTCTTTCGGCAATAACGCTGGCTTATTTATTCAGTTCTGCGGTCATGTGAACGCGGTTACCGGTAAAGGCCTGAGTAATTTTGTAAGACGATGCGCCAGCCTGTTCAGCTTTAGCGGCGATTTTCGCTTCAGCGCTATCAAGCGTAGAGGCGGTTGCGGAAACAGTCTGTGCAGCGAAAGAACCAAAAGAAGCAGACAGAGCGATAACAGCGACAAAAGTTTTGATGCTTTTCATGATATAAACCCTTTCACTTAGTTGTTTGAGTAAGGCACCGTGCCTTGATGTGATAAATGATAGGTCGATTCATCACCAACTGAAAGCGGAAGGATTTGCCGGTCTTATTCAAAAATTATGAACATTATTTATGCGCCGATTAATCTCTGCGGATGCGTATAAATCGTCGCCCTGCCCGGCTTGCAAAAACCCACCAGCGTCAGGTTGCAGCGTTCAGCCACTTCCACGGCAAGTGTCGTCGCGGCAGAGACGGCAAACAATATTTCGACGCCGCACATGGCGGATTTCTGCACCATCTCATAGCTGGCGCGGCTGGAAACCAGCGCAGCGCCGTGCTGCCAAAGATCGCCCTCTTTCGCACGATGGCCTAGCAGTTTATCGAGCGCCACATGTCGCCCCACATCTTCATGCCCGCCTACCAGCTCGCCGGAAGCTATCACCCACGCCGCCGCGTGCGTACAACCTGTTTCACGGCCTACCGGCTGGACGTCATTTAAATGTCTGAGCGCATGATCGAGATGTGAAAGGTCAAATGTTTGGGTAAATGGCAACGGCTTGATGGGTTTGCCGATGTCGTTGAGCTGCTCAACGCCGCAGACACCGCAGCCGGTGCGTCCGGCCAGGGCGCGACGACGCTCTTTAAGGCCCATAAAACGACGGCTGGAGAGATCGATTTGCACTTCAAGGCCATTGCAGGCCTGGGTCACTTCGATGCCATAAATTTCCCGTGGGTGCTCAATAATGCCTTCTGAAAGCGAAAACCCGATGGCGAATGCTTCCAGATCTTTCGGCGTCGCCATCATCACGACGTGAGAGATGCCGTTGTAGACCAGGGCAACGGGAATTTCTTCAGCAAGAATATCCTGAGTGGGTTGCATAATCTGTGGCCTTCTGAAGACAGAACGCTCGACGGCACCGATAAGCTGCGACGATGGTTTGACTTCATCTTTTAAATTAAACACGGCAAGTACTCTGAACAACGACGGAAAAGGAGAGGCGTCTATTCCATCACATCCGGAGGGAATCAGGGCTTATTATGGATCAAGTTTCTGGTGCAATAACACTCAATCTTCAGTTTCACTCATCATTTCTTATCAAAAACTCCGCAAAAAGATAATTACCACCAATGAGTTAACCACGTTAAACGCATGGTATTTTTTGCGCGCAATTCGCTTTAAATGCGATCATTATCACAATTCAATGTTAATGCGCGCAAATTCTGTTCACTCGCCGTTAACCGCATTGGAACAAGCCTACCGAAATTGTGGTATTCTCAGTCAACGTCCCCCAGGAACTGAGGACGCTAACTATTCAGCATCTTTGCGGCGCACGCAGCGAAGAAAAATTACAAGCAATGACAATGTCGAAACAAGGAGCGAACCATGCAGGTCAGCAGAAGGCAGTTCTTTAAGATCTGCGCTGGCGGTATGGCAGGCACCACGGCAGCAGCACTGGGATTTGCCCCCAGCGTTGCACTGGCGGAGACGCGGCAATATAAGCTGCTGCGCACCCGTGAAACCCGTAACACCTGCACATATTGTTCCGTCGGCTGTGGGCTGTTGATGTACAGCCTCGGCGATGGCGCAAAAAACGCTAAAGCGTCCATTTTCCATATCGAAGGTGATCCGGATCATCCGGTAAACCGTGGTGCGCTCTGCCCGAAAGGCGCTGGTCTGGTGGATTTCATCCACTCCGAAAGCCGCCTGAAATTCCCGGAATATCGCGCGCCTGGCTCTGATAAATGGCAGAAAATCAGTTGGGATGAGGCATTTGACCGCATCGCGAAGCTGATGAAAGAAGACCGCGACGCCAACTACGTTGCGCAGAACGCCGAAGGCGTTACCGTTAACCGCTGGCTCTCCACCGGGATGCTGTGCGCATCCGCGTCGAGCAACGAAACCGGCTATTTAACGCAAAAATTCTCCCGCGCGCTGGGTATGCTCGCGGTCGACAACCAGGCACGCGTCTGACACGGACCAACGGTAGCAAGTCTTGCTCCAACATTTGGTCGCGGTGCGATGACCAACCACTGGGTCGACATCAAGAACGCCAACCTCGTGGTGGTGATGGGCGGCAACGCCGCTGAAGCTCACCCTGTCGGGTTCCGCTGGGCGATGGAAGCGAAAATTCACAACGGCGCGAAGCTGATTGTGATCGATCCTCGTTTCACGCGTACAGCGTCGGTGGCCGATTTCTATGCGCCGATCCGTTCCGGTACTGACATTACGTTCCTGTCGGGCGTGATGCTGTACCTGCTGAACAACGAAAAATTCAACCGCGAATACACCGAAGCCTATACCAACGCCAGCCTGATCGTGCGTGAAGATTTTGGCTTCGAAGATGGGCTGTTCACCGGCTATGACGCGGAAAAACGCAAGTACGATAAAACCTCCTGGAACTACGAGCTGGATGAAAACGGCTTCGCGAAACGCGATACCACGCTGCAACATCCGCGCTGTGTCTGGAATCTGCTGAAAACGCACATTTCCCGCTATACGCCGGAGGTGGTCGAGCAAATTTGTGGTACGCCGAAAGCCGACTTCCTGAAAGTGTGCGAATACATCGCAGAAACCAGCGCGCATGATAAAACCGCCTCGTTCCTGTATGCCCTCGGCTGGACTCAGCACTCCATTGGCGCGCAGAACATCCGCACCATGGCGATGATCCAGTTGCTGCTCGGCAACATGGGGATGGCAGGCGGCGGCGTGAACGCCCTGCGCGGCCACTCTAACATTCAGGGTCTGACCGACCTGGGGCTGCTGTCACAAAGCCTGCCGGGCTACCTGACGCTGCCGAGTGAGAAACAAACCGACCTGCAAACCTACCTTGCCGCCAACACGCCTAAACCGCTGCTGGAAGGCCAGGTGAACTACTGGGGCAACTACCCGAAATTCTTCGTCTCGATGATGAAAGCCTTCTTTGGCGACAAAGCGACGAAAGAGAACGACTGGGGCTTCGACTGGCTTCCTAAGTGGGACAAAGGCTACGACGTTCTGCAATATTTCGAGATGATGAACCAGGGTCTGGTGAACGGCTATATCTGCCAGGGCTTCAACCCGGTGGCGTCGTTCCCGAACAAAAATAAAGTTGTCGCGTCACTGTCGAAACTGAAGTTCCTGGTGACCATCGATCCGCTCAATACCGAGACCTCCACCTTCTGGCAGAACCACGGTGAGTCGAACGATGTCGATCCCTCGAAGATTCAGACCGAAGTGTTCCGTCTGCCTTCCACCTGCTTCGCGGAAGAGAACGGCTCGATCGTTAACTCTGGCCGCTGGTTGCAGTGGCACTGGAAAGGCGCGGACGGCCCTGGCGAATCCATTACCGATGGCGAAATCCTTGCCGGTATCTTCCTGCGTATGCGCAAGATGTATGCCGAACAGGGCGGCGCGAACCCGGAACAGGTGCTGAGCATGACGTGGAACTACTCCACGCCGCATGAGCCGAAATCCGAAGAAGTGGCGATGGAGAGCAACGGTAAAGCGCTGGCCGATATTATCGACCCGGCAACCGGTGCGGTGTTGGCGAAAAAAGGCCAGCAGCTCAGTACGTTCGCCCATCTGCGCGATGACGGCACCACTTCAAGCGGTTGCTGGATCTTCGCCGGTAGCTGGACGCCGGAAGGCAACCAGATGGCGCGTCGCGATAACGCTGACCCGTCAGGCCTCGGTAATACACTGGGCTGGGCATGGGCGTGGCCGCTCAACCGCCGCATTCTGTATAACCGTGCATCCGCCGACCCGCAGGGGAATCCGTGGGATCCAAAACGTCAGATCCTGAAATGGGATGGCGCGAAATGGAGCGGGATGGATATTCCTGACTACAGTGCCGCCGCACCTGGTAGCGACGTCGGGCCGTTCATCATGCAGCCGGAAGGGATGGGTCGCCTGTTTGCCCTCGATAAGATGGCGGAAGGCCCGTTCCCGGAACACTACGAGCCGTTTGAAACGCCGCTGGGGACTAACCCGCTGCACCCGAACGTTATCTCCAACCCCGCCGCCCGTATCTTTAAAGGCGACGCCGAAGCGCTGGGTAAAGCCGATAAGTTCCCGTATGTGGGCACCACCTATCGTCTGACCGAGCACTTCCACTACTGGACCAAGCATGCGCTGCTTAACGCTATCGCACAGCCGGAACAGTTCGTGGAGATTGGCGAGAAACTGGCGAATAAACTCGGCATCGCCCACGGCGATACCGTGAAGGTTTCCTCCAACCGTGGCTACATCAAGGCCAAGGCGGTAGTAACCAAACGTATTCGCACGCTGAAAGCGGACGGGAAAGATATCGATACCATTGGTATTCCAATTCACTGGGGCTACGAAGGTGTGGCGAAGAAAGGCTTTATTGCCAACACGTTAACGCCATTCGTCGGTGATGCGAACACGCAGACGCCGGAGTTTAAGTCCTTCCTCGTGAACGTGGAAAAGGTGTAACGGAGACGACCTATGGCTTATCAATCACAAGACATTATCCGTCGTTCCGCGACAAACGGTTTCACCCCCGCGCCTCAGGCGCGGGATCACCAGCAGGAAGTGGCGAAGCTTATCGACGTGACCACCTGTATCGGCTGTAAAGCCTGTCAGGTGGCATGTTCCGAGTGGAACGACATCCGTGATGAGATCGGCAGCAACGTCGGGGTGTACGACAACCCGGCAGATCTGACCGCGAAATCCTGGACGGTGATGCGTTTCTCGGAAGTCGAGCAGAACGACAAACTGGAATGGCTGATCCGCAAAGACGGCTGTATGCACTGTGCCGATCCGGGCTGCCTGAAAGCGTGCCCGGCGGAAGGGGCGATTATTCAGTATGCCAACGGCATCGTCGATTTCCAGTCTGAGCAATGTATCGGCTGCGGCTACTGCATCGCCGGCTGTCCTTTCGACGTACCGCGTCTGAACCCGGAAGACAACCGCGTCTACAAATGTACGCTGTGCGTCGACCGCGTGAACGTCGGCCAGGAACCGGCCTGCGTGAAAACCTGTCCAACCGGCGCTATCCACTTTGGCTCCAAAGAGGATATGAAAACGCTGGCGGGCGAGCGCGTTGCCGAGCTGAAAACCCGTGGTTATGACAACGCAGGCCTGTACGATCCAGCAGGCGTTGGCGGTACGCACGTGATGTACGTATTGCACCACGCCGACAAGCCGAATCTGTATCACGGCCTGCCGGAGAACCCGGAAATCAGCGCCACGGTGAAATTCTGGAAAGGTATCTGGAAACCACTGGCGGCGGTCGGTTTTGCCGCAACGTTTGCAGCGAGCATCTTCCACTACGTCGGTGTCGGCCCGAACCGTGCGGAAGAGGAAGAGGACAATCTGCATGAAGAGAAAGACGAGGTGCGCAAATGAAACGACGTGACACCATCGTGCGCTACACCGCGCCGGAACGTATCAACCACTGGGTCACCGCCTTCTGCTTCATCCTGGCGGCGGTGAGCGGGCTGGGGTTCTTTTTCCCCTCCTTCAACTGGCTGATGCAAATTATGGGGACACCGCAACTGGCGCGCATTCTGCACCCGTTCGTGGGCGTCATCATGTTTGCCTCGTTTATCATCATGTTTTTCCGTTACTGGCACCACAATCTAATCAATCGGGATGATATCTTTTGGGCGAAGAATATTCGTAAGATCGTCGTCAACGAGGAAGTAGGTGACACCGGGCGTTATAACTTCGGCCAGAAATGCGTATTCTGGGCGGCGATTATCTTCCTGCTCCTGCTGCTGGTAAGTGGTGTGATTATCTGGCGTCCGTACTTTGCGCCTGCTTTCTCAATCCCGGTGATCCGATTTGCGTTAATGCTGCATTCATTTGCCGCAGTGGCGTTAATTGTGGTTATCATGGTGCATATCTACGCCGCCCTCTGGGTGAAAGGCACCATTACCGCGATGGTGGAAGGATGGGTTACCAAATCGTGGGCGAAGAAACATCACCCGCGCTGGTACCGTGAAGTCCGCAAGACAACGGAAAAGAAAACTGAATGAGTATTCGCATAATCCCGCAAGATGAGCTGGGTTCGAGCGAGAAACGCACGGCGGAATATATTCCGCCGTTACTGTTCCCCAGACTCAAGAACCTCTACAACCGCCGCGCCGACCGCTTGCGCGAGCTGGCCGAGAATAATCCGCTGGGTGATTACCTGCGCTTCGCCGCGCTTATCGCCCACGCACAGGAAGTGGTGCTGTACGACCATCCGTTGCAGATGGATCTCAGCGCACGCATCAAAGAAGCGAACGACCAGGGCAAACCGCCACTGGATATTCACGTTCTGCCGCGTGATAAACACTGGCACACCCTGCTGCACTCGATGATTGCCGAACTGAAACCGGAGATGACCGGGCCGGCATTAGCGGTGATCGAGAATCTTGAAAAGGCGTCAGAGCAGGAACTGGAAGAGATGGCCAGCGCCCTGTTTGCCTCTGACTTTGCGTCAGTGAGCAGCGATAAAGCGCCGTTTATCTGGGCCGCGTTGTCACTCTACTGGGCACAAATGGCCAGCCTGATCCCAGGTAAAGCCCGTGCGGAATATGGCGAACAGCGCCAGTACTGCCCGGTGTGCGGCTCAATGCCGGTTTCCAGCATGGTACAGATTGGCACCACGCAGGGCCTGCGTTATCTGCACTGCAACCTGTGCGAAACCGAGTGGCATGTGGTGCGCGTGAAATGCAGCAACTGCGAGCAAAGCCGCGATTTGCACTACTGGTCTCTCGATAACGAGCAGGCAGCCATCAAAGCGGAAAGCTGCGGCGACTGCGGTACTTACCTGAAGATTCTGTATCAGGAAAAAGACCCGAAAGTGGAAGCCGTTGCCGACGACCTCGCCTCGCTGGTGCTGGACGCACGAATGGAGCAAGAAGGGTTCGCCCGTAGCTCTATTAACCCGTTCCTGTTCCCGGGAGAGGGGGAGTAAGCCTTCTGCATTATCGGGCGGCGTGAGTCGCCCGATTTACAGTTCATAGGGCGTCACGACGCCAGCGATATCTTTAAAGTCTTTTGTATTTCTGGTGACCAGCTCGAGACGATGAACCTGCGCAGTTGCCAGAATAATCGCATCCGGGAGTTTCATCCCATACTCCTGCCTCAAAGCAACGCTTCGCTCGGCTATCGCCTGCGATACACCAATAATATTAAAAGCGCTCATCGCAACGCGAGTGCGGTGCTCCTGATTATACTTTTTGGCGCCGAGCATCACTTCCATCCACGTGACGAGGCTAATTGCATTCTGCGGCGGCCAGGCATCCAGCGCTTGTTTTGCTTCGTGCCGCCCACTGAAAAGGTCGATTAAAATATTGGTGTCGAAAAGTGCAGACCCTTTAGCCATCACCACTCCTCGCGAAGTTTGCGCTGATATTCAACACCATCTTCTTCACAGCCCTGCCACAGGCCGAGTGCATTGGAAATAGCTGTATTTGATTGCCTTTCCAGATACTGCTCTACGGCCTCTCGCAATAGTTCAGCGCGTGGAAGGTTGCGTTGCGCTTTGAGATCGTCCAGTCGTTTAATCACTTCGTCGGATAAATCGAGTAAAATTCTGCCCATATCCAGCCCAACCATCATGCTCATATATACCTCCAGTATATCACTTAAGATCAAATCATGAGCAATCTATACACAAAATCATTCAAGTTGCATCAAGGCGGCAAGGGAGTGAATCCCCAGGAGCGTACTTAAGTACGTGACTGGGGTGAACGAGTGCAGCCAACGCAGAGGCAGCTTGAAGGATGACGTGTATACACCCGAAAATTAGCAAAGAGAAGAGCGTATTCTGTAGGGATTTCACTTCTGCGAGCCGCTTTCCAAAACTGATACTTATCGCTTTCCCCCTCTTCCCATCCGCCTAAAGCCAGCGTATAAAACTGTACATTCATACAGTAAAAAGGGGTTTCGTCATGGCTCTGGAAAAAGGTATTGCTGAACAAGTTCAGGCATTTATTGCTGCAGGTCGTCCTTCTGCTCGTCAACAAAGTATTGATGACCGGAGGGCGGGCTATCTCGCCAGCACAGCCCTGGCAGGCAAAACGGAGTTATTTGTTTCTGTCCGGACGATTGAACTTGAAGAGATGACGTTTCGCGTCTACTCACCACTACAAAGCCCGGCGCATCTTCCGACGGTTATCTACTACCACGGTGGCTGTTTCATTAGTGGAGGATTTGCTACGCACGATAATCAACTGCGCCAGTTGGCGGTGTATGGCGGATGTAGAGTGATTGCCGTCCAGTATCGACTGGCACCTGAACACATATTTCCCGCCGCTCATGACGATGCCCTAAAAGGCGCGGAGATTGTCTGGCGACATGATGAACTTTTTGGCGTCGATAAAGACCGAATTACGCTGGCGGGCGATAGTGCAGGCGGGCATCTGGCGCTGGTCACCGCACTGAGACTCAAAGCCGCCGGTAGCTGGCAACCCAAACAGCTCATCCTGATTTATCCCATGCTGGATGCGACAGCTCACTTCGAAAGCTATGTCCGCAACGGAAAAGATTACATTATCACCCGCGATACACTGCTAAGTGGTTATGAGATCTATCTTTCGGGAGCCGATCGACGCCATCCGGAGGCCAGCCCACTGTGGCGAGACGATTTCGGCGGCCTGCCACCCGTGCATATTATTACGGCGGAATTTGATCCCCTGTGCGATGAAGGCCAGGCGCTGTATCGGCGAATGACGGAGCAAGGCGTGGCATGCACTTGCCAGCAGTATCTTGGGGTGATACATGGCTTCTTTCAGTTGGGTGGGATTAGTCTCGCGGCAAGAGATGCAGTGAGAGATGTGGCGTACCGGGTGGGGAGGTAATTCCTTTGTCATGTTTATCAGTGCTATTCTGTGTTAATAGATAACACAACAGGATATGACAATGCCCAGAACTACCAGTATCACCATCGGCGATCAACTCGACCATTTCATTACCAAAATGATCGAGAGCGGTCGTTATGGCTCCACCAGCGAGGTGGTTCGTTCCGCCCTGCGTCTTCTGGAAGAACAGGAGTTACGAAATGTTCAACTCCGCGAAGCGTTGGAAGAGGGACTCAATAGCGGTGAGAGTTCACTTACGCTAGGTGAAATAGCAGCAAGGAAGAAACGTGATTTAAATGTATAAACTTTCAAATCGGGCCGCTGAGGATTTTGGTTCAATCTATGAATACACGTATCGTCAGTTTGGCTGTGAGCAGGCAGACAAATATACCCACGAATTGGATCACTTCCTCAGCCTGCTGGCTAAAAACCCCCAGGCCGGGCGTGATATCTCTGACATCATTAATGGAGTTCGTCGGCATGACTATCGTTTACATGCGATATTTTACCGGCAGTCGGGCTTTGGCATTTTTATCATCCGTATACTGCACCAAAAAATGAACCCCTTTCTCCATCTGAGCGAGTAGCTACTCCTCCTCATTCCCCCCTTCCTCATACGCCCCAAATGGCTTCGCAGGAAGAACGATGAACGTCCCTTCAAACACAGCGCCGAGATTATCGTCTCCGGAGAGTTCTACCAGCAACTGCACTCGCGCCTTACGCCCGCGCGCCAGACGATCCAGATCGCCGCTCAGTGAACCAAGATCGGCCACCGCCTGCGGTTTACCGCTAATTGGGTGACTATATCGAATATGCGCGTCGGCAAGGATAATTGTGCCGCCCAGGTGGCGTTCGCGCAGCATCAGCCAGATAAGCCCCCAGCCGGTGAGCGTCGCGAGCGAGAATAAACTCCCTGCAAATAGCGTGTGATGCGGGTTTTGATTGCCGGTTTCCGGCATGGTAGTGATGAACTTTTGCCCGGTGTACTGCTGAATACGCACGCCCATTTTCTCGCTAAGCGGTATATGTTCGTACCATGCCTGCTGAAGCTGTCCGCACCAGTCGCCACGATGCAAAATGTCGTCCAGCGAAGCCACGGGTTTAATCATCAGAAAATGGCGGATTGGCGTGGTGGTCGGCGTGGTGATCTCACCCTGATTGACGAAGCCAAGTTTTGCAAAGAACTCCACGGCATCTTCACGTGCGCTACAGGTGACGCGCTTTACCCCCTCCTGGCGAGCGACAGATTCCAGCGTCATCGCCATCAACGTACCGAGGCCTTTATCCTGCACGGACGGGTGTACCGCCATAAAACGAATCGAGGCTTCGAAATCGGCATTGATGTAAAGCCGCCCTACCGCAACCAGATTACCTTCTTCATCCACGACCATCTGGTGATGCGCCATCGCATCCCAGGCATCACGTTCAGAGCCTTTCGGCTGATGAAGGGGCTTACGCAGCATTTCCCAGCGAAACTGGTAGTAGCGGTCTAACTCTTCTTCCGTTTGCGGCACTCGAAGGTGATACATAGCAGCACTCTCTTTTGTCGCCCGTAACCTCACCGGAAGCTGGTTCATACCTGCAACCAGAAGGTAACGGGGCCATCATTGACCAGCGAAACCTGCATATCGGCAGCGAATCGCCCGGTTTGGGTGTTCATCTCTTGCTGGCGACAACGTTCAACAAAATAGTCATACAGCGCTTCTGCTCTCTGCGGCTCTGCGCCTTTAGAGAAACTCGGACGCATGCCGCGCTCGGTATCCGCCGCCAGCGTAAACTGCGACACCACCAGCACACTTCCGCCCGCCTGCTGAACATTAAGGTTCATCTTGCCATCAGCATCACTGAAAATACGATAGCCCAGCACGCGCTCGCACAGGCGGTTGGCTTTTTGTTCGTCGTCATCCTTTTCGACACCTAATAACACTAAAAGTCCTGGCCCGATTTCGCCCGTCACTTCATCCGCCACGGTGACGCTGGCCCGGGTTACGCGTTGAATCAATGCAATCATGGTTGTTCAGCTTCTTGTTGTTCTGTTTTAAGTTTTCGGTATTCCCCGAGAGTGACAGTAATTTCAGCCCCAAGCAAGACGATACACCAGGTCCAGTAGACCCAGACAAACAGAATCGGTACAACGGCGAGCACGCCATAAATCAACTGATAGGAGGGGAATGCGGTGATATACAACGCAAAAGCTTTCTTCCCTAGTTCGTAAAGCAATGCCGCAACCAGCGCGCCCACAATGGCGTCGCGGTTGGGTACGCGCGTGGTCGGCACCACGCTATAAAGCAACCAGAAGGAGATCCACGACAGCAGCAGCGGGAAAATGCGCAGCACGTTATCCACCGCGCTATTAAATTCACTCGCCCAGCGCAAGGACAGCAGATACGAGCTGATCGCGAGGCTGGCCCCCGCCAGCAACGGCCCAAGCGTCAGGATCATCCAGTAAATCGCGAACGAATAAACTTTTGGCCGTGCGCGCTGACTACGCCAAATGGTATTCAATGCGCTATCGATGGAGTACATCAGCAGCAATGCCGTGACAATCAGCCCACAGGCTCCTACTGCCGTCATTCTGTTCGAGTTGGCGACGAACTGCTCTATGTAGCGCTGAATAACATCGCCAGTCGCCGGGATAAAGTTAGCAAAGATAAAGTGGCGGATCTGGACGCTGACGTCTGAAAACATGGGAAATGCGGCGAACAGCGCAAATACAACAGCCACCAGCGGCACAAGCGAGAGCAACGACACATAGGCCAGATTACCAGCCAGCGTCGTCATATTATCTTCGTCGATACGCCGCCAGAGGAGTTTTCCCCATGCCACCAGCGGACGGGTATGATGAATCGTTTTTTGATGAACGGTTTTTAACATAACTGCTTCGTAAAGTAGCGAGGTATCGTCTCTTTTCCCGTTACCAGGATAGAGGTGATCCCCAATTGATTGGCCCCCTCTATATTATCGGCATTATCATCAAAAAAGACCGTATCGGCGGCAGAAAAACCTTCGGCTTCAAGCACTCGCTGGTAGATACGCGCTTCTGGTTTACGCATCCCCATCTCTTGCGACAGATAAACATGATCCGCCGCGGCGTGAATTTCCGGGTATTCATCCGGCCAGAACGTAGTGTG
The DNA here is from genome assembly GCF_039889165.1 of Pseudocitrobacter cyperus. Lineage (NCBI taxonomy): Bacteria > Pseudomonadati > Pseudomonadota > Gammaproteobacteria > Enterobacterales > Enterobacteriaceae > Pseudocitrobacter > Pseudocitrobacter cyperus. The sequence continues at coordinate 81,028 of NZ_JAYMYY010000011.1, forward strand.
CAGGCGGTTGGTATTAGAGAGCACCACCACACGATGCCCCTGCTCACGCAGTTTATGCATGATCTCAATCACCTCCGGGCGAAGAGAAACAAATATCGCCTGCCAGCCGTGAGAGAACTGTTCGTAACTCAGCGGGAGATCCATCTCATGACAAATTGCTTCAGCAAAGGCTTCATCGGTGATTTCACCACGTTCATGCTGATGGAAGGCTTCGCCCATGGTAAAGCTTTGCTTCAGCGTCGCCAGCGGTACGCGGGTGAGATCGCTCCATGTACCAAACACGCGGTTGAAGTCGATATCGACAATCACATTACCTAAATCAAAGATATAGAGCATTTTCGCCTCCTTTCTCGCCGTGGAAAATTAACTGTAGCGGGAAAGGAGGGGTTTGACTATGACGCTTATGGTTACGGCCTGCTAATCATCACAAAAAATCATGCCACTGCCGCCAGCATCTCTTTCTTACGCTGGCTAATGCGCTTAACCAGTATCACCGAGACCACCGCGCCGCAGAACTTTGCGGATAATTGTGACAAAGCTCTCTTATGCAGTAACCCTGCATTTAAAAGGGGGGATAAAAATGTGCTTACCGTGATGTGAAGGCAAAAAAAAAACCTGCCATCGCTGGCAGGTTTTTATGCGTTAAAGAGGAGGATTACTCTTCTTTCGCACCGCGCATTGCGCGTTTACGGTCGTTCTCGGTCAGGTGACGTTTACGGATACGGACAGAAGTTGGGGTAACTTCTACCAGTTCGTCGTCATCGATGAACTCAAGAGCCTGTTCCAGCGTCATTTTAACCGGCGGAACCAGAACCGTTGCTTCGTCTGTACCAGACGCACGCATGTTGGTCAGTTTCTTACCGGTCAGGCAGTTTACTGTCAGGTCGTTAGAACGGCTGTGAATACCGATGATCTGGCCTTCATAAACCTCAGCACCGTGACCCAGGAACAGCTTACCGCGATCCTGCAGGCTGAACAGTGCGAACGCAACCGCTTTACCCTGGCCATTGGAGATCAGAACGCCGTTCTGGCGCTGACCAACATCACCCGGACGAATATCGTCGTAGTGGCTGAAGGTGGAGTACAGCAGACCGGTACCGGAAGTCATGGTCATGAACTCTGAACGGAAGCCGATCAGACCACGGCTTGGGATCACGTAGTCGAGACGTACGCGGCCTTTGCCATCTGGATTCATGTTTTTCAGGTCGCCTTTACGCTCACCCAGAGCCTGCATCACAGAACCCTGATGTTGTTCTTCAACGTCCAGCGTGACGTTTTCGAACGGCTCTTGTTTACGGCCATCGATTTCGCGGAAGATAACTTTCGGACGGGAAACCGCCATTTCGAAACCTTCACGACGCATGTTTTCGATAAGAACAGACAGGTGCAGTTCACCACGGCCAGAAACGCGGAATGCGTCAGCATCCGGCGTTTCTTCTACGCGCAGCGCCACGTTGTGTACCAGTTCTTTGTTCAGACGATCAAGGATCTGGCGAGACGTGACGTATTTACCTTCTTTACCGCAGAACGGCGAGGTGTTTACGCAGAAGAACATAGAAACGGTCGGTTCATCGACGGACAGGGCTGGCAGCGCTTCCACATTTTGCGTGTCGCAAATGGTGTCAGAGATGTTCAGCTCACCCAGACCGGTGATAGCGATGATGTCGCCTGCTTCGGCGATGTCACTGTCAATACGCTCCAGGCCCAGGTGGGTCAGAACTTTACCGACTTTACCGTTACGGGTTTTGCCTTCGCTGTCGATGATGGTCACTTGCTGGTTCGGTTTGATTTTACCGCGTTTGATACGGCCGATACCGATAACGCCAACATAGCTGTTGTAGTCCAACTGGGAGATCTGCATCTGCAGAGGGCCGTCGAGATCGACGTCCGGCGCAGGAACATGGTCAACAATCGCCTGATACAGCGGGGTCATGTCTTCAGCCATGTCTTCGTGATCCAGACCTGCGATACCGTTCAGCGCAGAAGCGTACACGATAGGGAAGTCCAGTTGTTCGTCGGTCGCGTCGAGGTTAACGAACAGGTCGAAGACCTGATCAACAACCCAGTCAGGACGCGCGCCAGGGCGGTCAACTTTGTTGATAACAACAATAGGTTTCAGGCCATAGGCAAAGGCTTTTTTGGTCACGAAGCGCGTCTGCGGCATCGGGCCGTCAAATGCGTCAACAACCAGCAGCACGGAGTCTACCATGGACATTACACGTTCAACTTCACCACCGAAGTCGGCGTGCCCTGGGGTATCAACGATGTTGATGCGGTAGTCATTCCATTTGATAGCGGTGTTTTTCGCGAGGATGGTAATCCCACGCTCTTTCTCCAAATCGTTGGAGTCCATCACACGCTCTTGAGTTTCAGCACGTGCATCAAACGTACCGGATTGCTGCAGCAGCTTATCGACCAGGGTAGTTTTACCATGGTCAACGTGCGCGATGATGGCGATGTTACGCAAATTTTCGATCACAACTTTGCCTCGGGCATTAGAAATAGCGCGTTATTGTACACGGATTAATCGCAGTACAAAACAGGATCACAAACATCCTCCGCAAACAAGTATTGCAGAGTTCCTTTGTGATCGCTTTCACGGAGCGAAAAAAGGGCACCTTAACGCAAATTGCACCAATATGGTGCTCTATGTTCACATATAAGCACTATACTGGTGCAATGACACCATCGTGGTGCAGCCCTTTTGCACTATGATGCGCATCATACCGCCTTTTGGGGGCAATTTAAAAGTTGGCACAGATTTCGCTTTATAAATTTCAGGGCAACAACGCCACTTTTAAGAAGTGTTTGAAGACCTCGTTACCACGACGACAATGACAAATCCGGGAGATGTAAAGTATGTCCGCTGAACACGTTTTGACGATGCTGAATGAGCACGAAGTGAAGTTTGTCGATCTGCGCTTCACCGATACCAAAGGTAAAGAACAGCACGTCACTATCCCTTCCCATCAGGTTAATGCCGAATTTTTTGAAGAAGGCAAAATGTTTGACGGCTCCTCTATCGGCGGCTGGAAAGGCATTAACGAATCTGACATGGTTCTGATGCCGGACGCATCTACCGCACTCATTGACCCGTTCTACGAAGAACCAACACTGATCATCCGCTGCGATATCCTGGAACCAGGCACTCTGCAGGGCTATGACCGTGACCCGCGTTCCATCGCGAAACGCGCTGAAGAATACCTGCGCTCCACAGGCATCGCAGACACCGTTCTGTTCGGGCCAGAGCCAGAATTCTTCCTGTTCGACGACATCCGCTTCGGCGCATCCATTTCCGGTTCTCATGTTGCTATCGACGATATCGAAGGTGCATGGAACTCCTCCACCAAATACGAAGGTGGTAACAAAGGTCACCGTCCGGGCGTTAAAGGCGGTTACTTCCCGGTTCCGCCGGTTGATTCCTCTCAGGACATCCGTTCAACCATGTGTATGATCATGGAAGAAATGGGCCTGGTTGTTGAAGCTCACCACCACGAAGTGGCAACTGCAGGTCAGAACGAAATCGCCACCCGCTTCAACACCATGACCAAAAAAGCGGACGAAATTCAGATCTACAAATATGTGGTTCATAACGTTGCGCACCGTTTCGGTAAAACCGCGACCTTCATGCCAAAACCGATGTTTGGCGATAACGGTTCCGGTATGCACTGCCACATGTCTCTGTCCAAGAACGGCGTAAACCTGTTCTCTGGCGACAAATACGCGGGTCTGTCTGAACAGGCACTGCACTACATCGGCGGCGTTATCAAACACGCGAAAGCAATCAACGCCCTGGCAAACCCAACCACCAACTCCTACAAGCGTCTGGTTCCGGGTTATGAAGCACCGGTTATGCTGGCTTACTCTGCCCGTAACCGTTCTGCCTCTATCCGTATTCCGGTTGTCACCAGCCCGAAAGCGCGTCGTATCGAAGTGCGCTTCCCGGATCCGGCGGCTAACCCGTACCTGTGCTTCGCAGCGCTGCTGATGGCTGGCCTTGACGGTATCAAGAACAAAATCCATCCGGGCGAAGCGATGGACAAAAACCTGTATGACCTGCCGCCGGAAGAAGCGAAAGAGATCCCACAGGTTGCAGGCTCTCTGGAAGAAGCACTGAAAGAACTGGATCTGGATCGCGAGTTCCTGAAAGCCGGTGGTGTGTTCACTGACGAATCCATCGACGCTTACATCGCGCTGCGCCGTGAAGAAGATGACCGTGTGCGTATGACTCCGCACCCGGTAGAGTTTGAGCTGTACTACAGCGTTTAATCACTACAGCGTTTAATAAGTAGTCATTCTCAGCACATTACCTGCCGCTTTGCGGCGGCAAGTATGATGCAGAGTAAGTTGTTGCCGTGGAACTTTTAGCCCATCTCTGGATGGGCTTTTTTCTCCACAAAAACGCGTAGTTAGCGCCTTTTTCCCGTCCATCCAGCTATAATGCACTAAAACAGTGCAATCAAAGGAGACTGCTAAATGGCAACCGGCGCGCTGCCCGATGCTGGGCAGATCCTCAATTCTTTAATTAATAGCATTCTGCTGGTCGATGACGACCTGGCGGTGCATTACGCCAATCCAGCGGCACAACAGTTGCTGGCGCAAAGCTCACGAAAACTCTTTGGTACCCCATTACCGGAGCTGCTGAGCTATTTTTCGCTCAATATTGGTTTGATGCAGGAGAGCCTGCAAACCGGCCAGGGCTTCACAGACAACGAAGTGACGCTGGTGATCGACGGACGCTCTCATATCCTCTCTCTGACCGCTCAAAGGCTTCCTGACGGCTTTATTCTGCTTGAGATGGCGCCGATGGATAACCAACGCCGTCTGAGTCAGGAGCAGCTCCAGCATGCTCAGCAAATTGCCGCGCGTGATTTAGTCCGTGGGCTGGCCCACGAGATTAAAAATCCATTGGGTGGCTTGCGCGGTGCAGCACAACTGTTAAGCAGGGCACTGCCCGACCCTTCGCTCACCGAATACACAAAAATGATCATTGAGCAGGCCGATCGCCTGCGTAATCTGGTAGACCGCTTGCTGGGGCCGCAACAGCCGGGGATGCACATAACCGAAAGCATTCACAAAGTGGCCGAGCGCGTCTTTTCGCTGGTATCAATGGAGTTGCCGGACAATGTTCGCCTGGTGCGCGATTATGATCCCAGCTTGCCGGAACTGCCGCACGATCCCGACCAGATTGAGCAGGTTTTATTGAATATTGTGCGCAATGCATTACAGGCGTTGGGGCCAGAAGGCGGCGAGATTATTCTGCGCACCCGCACCGCCTTCCAGTTGACGCTCCATGGTGAACGCTATCGTCTGGCGGCGCGCATTGACGTTGAAGATAACGGGCCGGGCATTCCGTCTCATTTACAAGACACGCTGTTCTATCCGATGGTAAGTGGCCGCGAAGGCGGCACCGGGTTGGGTCTATCCATCGCCCGTAGCCTGATCGATCAGCATTCCGGCAAAATTGAATTTACCAGTTGGCCAGGCCATACCGAGTTCTCGGTTTACCTGCCAATTCGAAAATAAGGTGTGTTTATGCAACGAGGGATAGTCTGGGTCGTAGATGACGATAGCTCCATCCGTTGGGTGCTTGAACGCGCACTCACCGGGGCTGGCTTAAGCTGTACGACATTCGAAAGCGGCAACGAAGTGCTGGACGCGCTCACCACCAAAACACCGGACGTGCTGCTTTCCGATATCCGCATGCCCGGAATGGATGGTCTCGCGCTGTTAAAACAGATTAAACAGCGTCATCCGATGCTTCCGGTCATCATAATGACGGCCCATTCCGATCTGGATGCCGCCGTCAGCGCGTACCAGCAGGGCGCATTTGATTACCTGCCAAAGCCGTTTGATATTGATGAAGCCGTGGCGCTGGTTGAACGCGCCATCAGCCATTATCAGGAACAGCAGCAGCCGCGTGACGTCCCGGCTTTCGGGCCAACTGCCGATATTATTGGCGAAGCGCCAGCCATGCAGGATGTGTTTCGCATTATCGGTCGCCTCTCCCGGTCATCAATAAGCGTACTCATTAATGGCGAATCCGGGACGGGTAAAGAGCTGGTTGCGCATGCCCTGCATCGCCACAGCCCGCGCGCCAAAGCGCCATTTATCGCCCTTAATATGGCGGCTATTCCAAAAGATTTGATTGAGTCAGAGCTTTTTGGCCACGAGAAAGGGGCATTTACCGGTGCTAACACCGTGCGTCAGGGGCGTTTTGAGCAGGCGGACGGCGGCACACTGTTTCTTGATGAAATCGGTGATATGCCTAACGACGTGCAGACACGATTGCTGCGTGTACTGGCGGACGGCCAGTTTTACCGCGTCGGCGGTTATGCGCCGGTGAAAGTGGATGTGCGTATTATCGCGGCGACTCACCAGAACCTGGAGCTTCGCGTGCAGGAGGGAAAATTCCGTGAGGATTTATTCCATCGCCTGAACGTGATTCGCGTCCATCTTCCGCCGCTGCGCGAGCGTCGCGAGGATATTCCACGCCTGGCGCGTCACTTCCTGCAAATCGCCGCGCGTGAACTGGGTGTTGAAGTCAAACTTCTGCATCCGGAGACCGAAGCGGCGCTGACGCGTCTGGCCTGGCCGGGCAACGTGCGTCAGTTAGAAAATACCTGTCGCTGGCTGACAGTAATGGCTGCAGGTCAGGAAGTGTTGATTCAGGATCTCCCGAGCGAGCTGTTTGAAACCACGGTGCCGGACGGTACCACTCACACACAGCCAGATAACTGGGCAACGCTGCTGGCGCAGTGGGCCGATCGTGCGCTGCGATCCGGTCATCAAAACCTGTTGTCGGAAGCGCAGCCTGAAATGGAACGTACTCTGCTGACAACGGCTCTGCGTCATACGCAGGGGCATAAACAGGAAGCGGCGCGACTACTGGGCTGGGGGCGAAATACGCTGACCCGTAAGCTGAAAGAACTGGGGATGGAGTAACAGAGCTATTTAGCTGATTATTTTGCCCGGTAAGCGTTAGCGCCACCGGGCATTTACTTAAATCACGCGAGAGAACTGCTGCATCCGCGCTTTTTGCCGCAAATAGGCATCAAAGCACATGCATATATTACGAATCAGCAGACGGCCTTTCGGCGTAACCTGAATCCCTTTTTCATCCACGTCCACCAGCCCATCTTTCGCCAGCGGCGCCAGCAGTTTTAGATCTTCGGCAAAGTAATCCGTAAAGTTGAGATCCCACTGTTGCTCTACGGCCGCGTAATCCAGGCGGAAGTTACAAATCAATGCCTTAATCACGTCACGGCGAATACAGTCATCACGGGTTAGCGCAATACCCCGCCACAGAGCGTCGCCGCGCTCATCCACCTGTTGATAATAAAGCTTTAGCTCTTTCTGATTTTGCGCATAGCAGTCGCCAATCATGCTGATGGCTGATACGCCCATGCCGAGCAGATCGGTATCGCCCTGAGTTGTGTAGCCCTGGAAGTTACGATGCAATACGCCTTCACGCTGGGCAACGGCCAGTTCGTCATCCGGACGGGCGAAGTGATCCATACCGATAAACTGATAACCCGTGTCGGTTAAAGAGGAGATGGTCTCCTGAAGGATATCCAGTTTCTGCTGTGCGGATGGCAGGTCAGCATCTTTAATTTTACGCTGCGCGGCAAAAAGGGTTGGCAGGTGCGCGTAGTTAAAGACGCTGAGACGATCCGGATTCAGCTCCGCCACGCGTTTAAGCGTAAAGGCGAAACTTTCCGGCGTCTGCTTCGGCAGGCCGTAAATCAGGTCAATGTTGGTTGAGGTGAAGCCAATTTCTCGCGCGTGATTCAACAGCGCGAAGATAAACTCTTCATCCTGTTCGCGGTTCACAAGGCGCTGAACTTCTTTATTGAAATCCTGCACCCCCATGCTCAGACGGTTAAAACCTTCCGCGCGCAGATGGTCTATTACATCCAGCTCTATTTCTCGCGGGTCGACCTCAATGGAGATCTCCGCATCGGCGACGAAGTGGAAATTTTCCCGTAGCAGCGTCATCAAACGGCTGATTTGCACCTTATTCAGATAGGTAGGCGTACCGCCGCCCCAGTGCAGTTGCGTGACTTTACGCCCGGTAAACAGCGGTGCGCGATGGCGGATTTCCTGCTCCAGCGCATCGAGATACTGGTCAGCTTTATGCTGTTGTCGGGTGACGATTTTATTGCAGCCGCAGAAATAGCAGAGCTTATGGCAGAAAGGGATATGTACATACAGCGAGAGCGGCCGCTCAGGATACCGTGCAACCGCATTCAGAAACTCGCTTTCCCCGAACGCGTCAGAAAACTCCAGCGCGGTGGGATACGAAGTGTAACGTGGCCCGGAATAGTTATATTTCTGGATCAGGGCCAGATCCCAGTCGATTAACTGCGCAGACATGCTTACTCCTTCCAGTGACGTCGCTAACGACGACGGCGTACCGGCCGGGCTTCACGTTGAGCCATCAGCCGGTTGCGCAGCCGTTTTTGACGCCGCGACAACCGTTGTAGTTTAACGAATAACCACGCCAGATAACATATAGCCAGAAGGGTTATAAGCAGAACCGGGAAACCGACCGCATGCAAACGTTAGTTTCCGCCTTTCAGCAGACGCATCATGTCTTCCTTACCCTCGTCTTCCTCTTCTTCTTCGTCATCATCGTAAGAGAGGCCGAGTTGTTGCATTAATTCGTCGATACGATCCAGTTTGGCATCGACCCAGCTTTGTTCTTCAGCGTTAAGCTTTCCGCCCTCTTCCAGACGTTCCAGCAACGCATCCAGACGCTCATCAGTTTCTAACAGATCCAGCTCAGCCTGCGGTGAAAGCATAGGTTTCTCGCTTTTTGGTTTTTGCTGACGGGGGGTTGTCTGTGCAGCGGCCACGCCTAACTGAACAGGTTTTTTACTACCAATACGGGGATCGGCGATCTGTCCTTTTTGACCTGCGCTACCAGACGCACTACTACCACTTGCACGGCTTCCCGGCGTATGGCCACGATGCTTCTTCTGACGCTTGCGGTCGCGCGCTTCCTGGTCCAGCTCTTCGCGGGTTTTGCGGCGTGTTTTCGCACGCGGTGCAGATGTTGGTTTTTTCATGGTGTCGTCTTATAGCCGTTTTATTCAGTATAGAATTGAGCCGGAATCTAGCAGAATACCAACAAAGAAAAAAGGCGACAGAGTAATCTGTCGCCTTTTTCTTGACTCTCTACCCTTAACGGGCACTACATTCCATGTTAGCTACCGACACACCCTGTCTTTCCTTTAGCCTGCAACGATCCCTGTATAACTCCATTTCCTTTCACTACGTCTCCGGACGTTTGTCTTCCTGACAATCCTAAGTCTTCGCCTCCTGGCGCTCCTGACCCTCATCCTGAGTTAGAAATCCTTCCGGCGTCCTCGCCAATGAGTGATACTTTACCTTGTTGAGCTAAACTAACAAGCAGCGAAACGGCACATAAATATAAAATCAGAGTTTTCCCCAACATTAACTCTATGATTTATCTATTTTTACCGATTTTTCCTTCTCAAACTTCTCTGAAATTTCGCATAGGGTTTATGGGCAATATCCCACAAACTGTAGGGGTTTTGCTTACATCCTGTAGACTCGCTGAGGAAAATCAGCCTTTTTTTACCGATCGGGTATAATCGCCAGCATTGCCTGATTTAACGGAGACGACCGTTTTGACTAACTGGAACTACCAACTGACGCACTTTGTAACCAGTGCGCCAGATATCCGCCATTTACCTTCCGATACCGGAATCGAAGTGGCATTCGCAGGCCGCTCCAACGCCGGGAAGTCCAGCGCGCTGAATACACTGACGAATCAAAAAAGCCTGGCGCGTACTTCAAAGACGCCTGGTCGCACACAGCTCATCAACCTGTTCGAAGTAGCAGAGGGAAAACGTCTGGTCGACTTACCAGGCTATGGCTACGCTGAAGTTCCTGAAGAGATGAAAATCAAATGGCAGCGCGCGCTGGGTAAATATCTCGAAAAACGCCTGTGCCTGAAAGGTATTGTCATTCTGATGGATATTCGTCATCCGCTGAAAGATCTCGATCAGCAGATGATTCAATGGGCGGTAGACAGCGAGATTGAGGTGCTGGTGTTGCTGACCAAAGCCGATAAGCTCGCCAGCGGCGCGCGCAAAGCGCAGGTCAATATGGTTCGCGAAGCTGTGCTCGCCTTTAACGGTGATGTGCAAGTTGAGGCGTTTTCATCGCTGAAAAAACTGGGTGTGGATAAGCTGCGTCAGAAGCTGGACACCTGGTATAGTGAAATTCCGCCAGAAGAGGCGCCGGAAGAAGCCGAAGAGTAAAAATGCAGGCGTCGGATGCCACTTGTCCGACCCGGATTTTATATGAAAGCTGCCGTTCGGCGGCTTTTGTTTCGCCCAATAAAAAACGCCCCGGTCATTACTGACCGGGGCGGCTAAAATATTCAGCCAAATCCGATTACGTGAAGTAAAAGGTCTGAAAGATAGAACATCTTACCTCTGTACCCTACGCGAATAACTCTACTCTTTTTTTTTGGTCACAGAAAGCACTTTTTGTAGTTTTTTTTCATTCGTTACATAGCTAATTCTAATGTTCATCACAAAACGCTATAAGTTATGTTGCTTACTTACCAAAAAAGCGTCTGATTCTGTGAAATCTTAGTGCGCCTGATCCCAGTTTTCGCCACAGCCGACTTCCACCAGCAAAGGCACATCCAGTTTGGTGCTGTTCTCCATCAGTTCATGGATTTTTTTCGACACCATATCCACATCATCTTTATGTACTTCAAACACCAGTTCATCGTGCACCTGCATGATCATACGCACGCGCGGCTTTTCACTCTCAAGCCATGCATCAACAGCAATCATCGCGCGTTTGATGATATCCGCAGCGGTACCCTGCATCGGGGCATTAATCGCGGCACGTTCAGCCCCGGCACGACGAGCGCCATTGCTGGACTTGATGTCCGGCAGGTAGAGACGGCGGCCATCCAGGGTTTCAACATAGCCCTGATCTTTCGCCTGTGCACGTGTGCGCTCCATATACTCCAGCACACCAGGGTAACGTTCGAAGTAGAGATCCATATACTTCTGCGACTCTTTGCGCGGGATATTAAGCTGGCGAGAAAGGCCAAAGGCGCTCATACCGTAGATCAGACCAAAGTTAATCGCTTTGGCGCTGCGACGCTGCTCGCTGCTGACACGCTCAAGCGGCAAGCCGAACACTTCAGCCGCCGTCGCACGGTGGATATCCTTCCCTTCAGCAAACGCGGTCAGCAGGCCTTTATCACGCGACAGGTGCGCCATAATACGCAGCTCGATTTGTGAGTAGTCCGCAGAGACAATCACGTAATCTTTCGGTGCAATAAAGGCCTGGCGAATACGACGCCCTTCATCATTACGTACCGGAATGTTTTGCAGGTTCGGATCCGTCGAGGAGAGACGCCCCGTAGCTGTGACAGCCTGATGATAAGACGTGTGCACGCGCCCGGTTTTCGGGTTGATCATCAACGGCAGCTTGTCAGTATAGGTCGATTTCAACTTCGCCAGGCCACGATACTCGAGAATAACTTTCGGTAGCGGGTAGTCCAGCGCCAGCTCTTCAAGCACCTCTTCAGACGTTGACGGTGCGCCGCCTGGGGTTTTCTTGAGCGGTTTAATCCCCTGTTTTTCAAAAAGAATAGTTTGCAACTGCTTCGGAGAGGAGAGGTTAAACTCTTCACCCGCAATCTCGTATGCTTTTTGCTCCAGTTCCACCAGCCGTTTGGCGATTTCCTGAGAGTGAGCATGCAGCACCGCCGGATCAATCTTCACGCCGTTCCGTTCTACGCGTGACAGCACAGGTACCAGTGGCATTTCGATATGTTTGAAGACATTCAGCGGCCCCTCATCTTTCTGTAGCTTCGGCCACATTTTCAGGTGCAGTTGCAGGGTGACGTCAGCATCTTCAGCCGCGTAGCGACCCGCTTCTTCCAGCGCGATCTGGTTGAAGGTGAGCTGATTTTTACCTTTACCGGCAATCTCTTCAAAGGTGATGGTTTTGTGCTTCAACCAACGGTCGGAGAGGCTGTCCATGTCGTGGCGGCCTGCGACGCTATCCAGCGTGTAGGACTCCAGCATAGTGTCATAGGCGATACCGCGTAACTCAATGCCATAATTGGCGAGGATCCCACGGTCATACTTCAGGTTCTGCCCGACTTTCAGGCATTTTTCATCTTCCAGCAGCGGCTTGAGCAGTTCCAGCGCACGTTCGCGGGAGATTTGCTCCGGCGCATCGAGATAATCGTGAGCAACTGGCACGTATGCAGCGACGCCGGGCTCCACCGCAAATGACAGGCCAACCATGTTAGCGGAGACATTCTCAAGACTGTCCGTTTCCGTATCGAAAGCAAACAGCGGCGCTTTTTTCAGTTTCTCAATCCATTCAGCTAACGTTGCTTCATCAAGGATCGTCACGTAGTTGTCAGCGCTGAGGGTTGCTGCGGTTTCTGCTTCATCTTCAACAACGATGGTTTCCGCCGGCTTAGCCGCTGATTTGGTCGGCTTCGCTCCTTTTCCCTGCAACCATTTGCCAGACTCAACATCGGTTATCCAGCGTTTAAACTCATACTTTTTAAACAGGTTCAGTAGCTCTTCCGCCGCAGGCGGCTGAACTTCCAGTTGTTCACAGCTCAGTTCCAGCTCGACGTCGGTTTTAATGGTCGCAAGCTGATAGGAGAGATACGCCACATCTTTGTTCTGCTCCAGTTTGGCCGCCATCGTTTTCGCGCCACGGAAGCTTAGCCCGGCAATTTTTTCCGGCTCAGCATAGAGCGTATCCAGCCCACCCAGCCCCTGTAACAGAGCCTGCGCGGTTTTTTCACCAACCCCCGGAACGCCCGGAATGTTATCCGAGGAGTCGCCCATCAGTGCGAGGAAATCGATGATAAGTTCTGGCGGTACGCCATATTTTGTCACCACTTCTTCGGGGCCGAGAATGGTGTTAGTCATGGTGTTAATCAGCGTGATCCCCGGCGTGACCAGTTGCGCCATATCTTTATCACCGGTACTGATCAATACAGGACGCCCTACCGCTTCAGCTTCACGCGCCAGTGTACCGATAACATCGTCCGCCTCAACGCCCGAAACGGCCATCAGTGGCAGCCCCATGGCTTTTACCATGGCATGCAGCGGCTCGATCTGCGCACGCAGATCGTCAGGCATAGGTGGACGGTGTGATTTGTAATCCTCGAACAGTTCATCACGGAAGGTTTTGCCCTTCGCATCGAATACCACAACAGCATGCGTCGGCTGGTACTGCAAAAGCAGGCTGCGAAGCATATTCAGCACGCCATACATCGCGCCAGTCGGCTCGCCTGCACCGTTGGTTAGCGGAGGGAAAGCATGATACGCCCTGTAAAGATACGAGGAGCCGTCAACGAGGATAAGGGGATTTTCGGGGATCTGAACCATAATTTCCGTGCCTGTTTATCAGATTATGGGTAAAGGATGCCACAGACAGCTTAAAAACATGAGTTTTTAAGCCCATTCAGTCGAAAAGATTTGCAGATCTTCTGGATCGCTCGCAAAGAAAAGCTGTGGATAACTTTGTGAATAGTTTTATTATGATAATAAGTCCGGATCATTTTGCCTCACATCATCAACAAATAACCAATATTTATCAATCAGTTGAATGCAGATCGATTACAAAACACCGCAGGTGGCGACAATTTATCCTGTGTGGATATAAGAAGAGGTTATTTTTCTATTCTGGTAAGACCCGTCATTAAGGCCGTTTTCTGATAGAATCAGCACCTTGTGCGTTTTGCCTGCGCACTTTATATAACTAACTATCTGAATAGACTAATTATGTCGAGATTGCTCGCAGCGGTAACGCTTCCCATAAGTATCGCGCTCACTATTTTACTGACCATACTATGTTCCGTACCGATCATCATCGCCGGGATCGTTAAGCTTATTTTGCCCATCCCGGTAATCTGGCGCTCAATCTCCGTCTTTTGTGATTTCATGATGTACTGCTGGTGTGAAGGGCTGGCCGCGCTACTGCACCTCAATCCTCATCTAAAATGGGAGATTGAGGGTCTGGAAACGCTGAATAAAAAGAATTGGTATCTGCTTATCTGTAATCACCATAGTTGGGCTGATATCGTGGTGCTGTGCGTGATTTTCCGTAAGCACATTCCAATGAATAAGTATTTCCTGAAACAGCAACTGGCCTGGGTTCCGTTTATCGGTCTGGCCTGCTGGGCGCTGGATATGCCGTTTATGCGCCGCTACTCGCACAGCTATCTCATCCGCCACCCGGAGCGTCGCGGAAAAGATGTTGAAACCACACGCCGCTCCTGCGAGAAATTTCGCACGCACCCCACCACTATCGTGAATTTTGTTGAAGGATCGCGTTTTACCGAAGAGAAACACCGCCAGACTCGCTCACCTTACAAAAATCTACTGCCGCCAAAAGCGGCCGGTATTGCGATGGCGCTGGGCGTGTTGGGTGCTCAATTCGATAAGTTGCTTGATGTGACGCTGTGTTATCCGGAGAACAATGACAGCCCGTTCTTTGACATGCTGAGCGGCAAGCTGACGCGCATTGTGGTACGCGTGAATCTGCTGCCGGTGGCCGAAGAGTTACACGGTGATTATGTCTCAGATAAGAACTTTAAGCGCCGTTTCCAGCAGTGGCTGAATACCCTGTGGGAAGAGAAAGATGCGCTGCTAACGTCACTCATTACGCCGCCCCCGCAGAAGAAATAGTGTTTTACCCGCCTCCTGAATGACAGGAGGCGGGTTTATCAACTTATGGCAGGAAACGACCGCCCCGCGCCATAAACTCTTCCGCAGTCATCTCTTTCCCATTAAAGACAACTTTGCCCTGCTGATACTCGAAATCGAGCTTCGCCGCTTTGTCGTCCAGGCTGATAAGATCCATCATCTTGCCAATCGTCATGGCATTGTTAACATCTTTCTCAGCCTGTTTTTGTGCCGTAGCGTCATCCTTACCCTCCGCCAGCTTTATTTGCTTAGCGGTATAGGTGAAAACATCCAGAGGCAGCAAGACATTTGCCGTGATGGTTTTGACATTATGATCGACCTGTTCGGTTAACGAACCTGGTGTAAAGGTGGCTTTGGCCGGATCGGCAGTGGCGATATTAAGATTGGCCGTCATTTCACCTTTGTCATTTTTCCAGCTAATTGGTAGTTTGATCACTGGTTCGCTTTTCTGGATGTCGGCAATGTACTTCTCGAGCAGTTTCAAACTGATCTCGTCCATTGCGTCTTCATCATGACTCAACGCAGGATTGGCAACGATAGCCTTACTGAGTTCTGCATTGTAATCAGTAAATAGCTGGTGAACCGCGACAGGGTCGATATTCTCTAAGACCAGCGCGATTTTACCGCTTCCCAGATTTTGTTTTTCGCGAATCAAATCCTTGATGCCATATTCGAGGGTATAGTTTATGCGCTTTTTATCACTGAATGATGCCAAATCAGACATTCCAGTCAATGCATTAATCTGTATTAACTCTTTCCCCTTAGAATTAACCCGTATATTGTTCAATGATACAACAGCGTGCCCAACGGAAATATTATCATCATCCTTATGACCCGTTGACGTCACAGTCATTGAATCTGAATAAACTTTTACATCGTTACTATCCTGGCTAATAACAATGTTCTTTAACTGCCCATTAATTCGTGCATCATTGAGCGGTGACTTTTCACCAGACACATTAAATTCGCCACCATCCAAAGCAAATGTTGTCTGGGTATCAGAATAAGAAGCTGGCGCCACTACAACCTGAGTCGAGAAAGATTTATCATAGCTTACACGAATATTTGCATCAATTGGCGAGTGCCCTTTAGCCGCGTCAAAGAGTGGTTTGGTGATCTCACCGTTAACCAGCGACACGTTCATCGCCGCCACTGCCGGGCCCAGGCTTCCTTTTGCCAGCGAGGAAAGCGGGAAAGGGCCATGGTCAACATCAACGTTAAACGTAACGTTCTGCCCGGCTTTGATGCCGCTGGCCTCTGCGCCATGTTCAAAGGTCAGCACCACCTGAAAATGAGAACTCAGCAAGCCGCTGGAAAAGTCCTTGTAGCTTAATGTCATCCCCATTTTTGATGATTTCGCTTTACTGGCCTGATTAAATGAAGAAACAAAGTCGGCAACTTTCGGTTCGACCTGTTTACCGGTATACCATGCGCTCCCCATCCAACATACACCTAAAGCCACTACCACACCCGCCGCCACGACACTCTTTTTCATAATAATCATCCCTAATAAATGTGTGCGGGCATTATATGAAATAATATCGACAGTCAGTATCTTTGCCGGGCTCGAAAACGCATTATCAGAATGTGTTTATCCTGTGGGTACAAAAAAGGCCCGCAACAATTTGCGAGCCTTATATATTTTTAATTGAACTTATTTTTTCTCAATAAGTTGTTTTACAGTGTCTGCATACTGCTGAACAAAAATTTCCATATTGCTCGCATCCATACCCTGCGGATTCAACTGATATTTACCGTTAACGAACATTGCAGGAACGCCCTGCAATTGCAGGTCGGCTGCAGCTTTTTCCTGCTGCGCGACCAGGGATTTCACCACAAAGCTATTCCAGGCAGCATCGTATTCTTCACCTTTCACGCCTGCATCAACGAAGACCTTACGGATATCAGCAACGTTCTGGACAGTCTGTGTTTTCTGAATAGCTTCAAACATCGGCGCAGTGATTTTATCTTCCACGCCCAGTGCCATCGCAACGGCCCACGCCTGAGTCAGGTCTTTACCCAATGGGCCAAGGAACTCAACGTGGTATTTGGTCATTTTGGTGCCTTCCGGCAGTTTCTCTTTCACTTTATCGGAAACATGCAGCACTTCTTCAAACTGATAGCAGTGCGGGCAGTAAAAAGAGAAGAACTCCAGCACCTGTGGCTCGCCGGCAACAGGTTTTTCGAGGGTTGTATATTGTTTACCATCGGTAATCTGCGCAGCGGAAGCGCTGAATGCCAGAATCATACCTGCCAGCGCAAGCCAAATCTTTTTCATAACGAATTCTCTCCTGAATATGTCAAATTAATACATTGGCGTTAACTGAAGAGGGGGTTCCTGAAGAACCTTCACCTGCTCAATAAATATCGAAATCTGTTGCAACCAGAAATCCTCCCCGGTTAACCACGGGAAATTCTGTGGGAAAGCAGGGTCATCCCAGCGTCTGATAATCCACGCAAGATAATAAACCAATCGCATCGCGCGTAAAGGTTCAATCAGGGCCAACTCATCGAGATTGAAATTGCTGAACTCCTCATAGGCTTCAACAATCATCTCCATCTGCATACGCTGTTCGGCACGGTCGCCGTTTAGCAGCATCCATAAATCCTGTACAGCGGGGCCAGTGCGCGCATCATCTAAATCGACAAACAATGGCCCGTCACGCCAGAGAATATTTCCGGCATGGCAGTCGCCGTGTAAACGCAGCGTGTTAAAGCGGCTATGCCACTGCTTCATCACCGCATCAATCAGATTATCCGTCGCCTTCAGGAAACGCTCTTTTAGCGCAGAGGGAACCAGAGCGGAATGCTCGAAAACGGCGCGAGGCTCAAGCAAATACTCTTTAACGCCAATCTCAGGACGGGCAACAAAAGCTGATTTTCGCCCGGTTTGATGCAGGCGACCGAGATAACGTCCAACCCACTCCATCTGATCGAGATTGTCGGATTCAAACTGGCGACCACCGAGGCTTGGGAAAACGGCGAAATAGAACCCCTGGTGGGTTAGCAAGGTTTGGTTATTAAAAGCGATTGGCGCCGCTACGGGGACTTCATCAAGAAGAAGCTCTTGCGCGAACTGGTGCTCTTCCTGAATTTGTTCAGCAGACCAGCGTTCGGGACGATAGAACTTCACCACCATGCGGCGGCGATCTTCATCCTGAAATTGATAAACCCGGTTTTCATAGCTGTTTAACGGGGTAAGGCCTGAATCCACCCGAATACCCTGATCGAATAACGCATCAATGATGGTATCCGGGTGTAATGTCTGAAAAGTGAAAGCCTTGTCGTTCATCCTGCTAATCCGACTAACTATACGAATGGTTCAGGATATCATCTCACAGCGCTTTCAGTGGCAGTGCTTACAACCTTTTACTCTTTAATCACACCGCGGGCACGCAGCAACGCAGTTTTAAAGTCTTCTTCATAATCTTTCTGAATACCCGGGATCACGGCATCTTTTGCCGAGTCGCGCATTTTCAGGTGGTAGATCAGGATATCATCCGTTAAATCTGCCAGTTCACCCTCATAACCTGACTCCTTCGCCAGTTTCTGCAAAAATTGCATCAGGTTCAGTTCCGGCTCTTTCTGCCAGGCTGGCTGGAGGAGTTCAATAACTTCATTGAGACGTTTACATTTCATGGTCGTGCTCCTTACTCTTGATTAACACACGGTAGCAGGGTCAAACCCACAATAAAAGAGGCGATATAGTGAATATAACGGGTGTCGTGCTGGCGGGCGGTAAAGCGTCGCGGATGGGCGGAAAGGATAAGGGCCTGATGACGCTACATGGGAGACCTCTATGGCAACATGTGGCGGATCGTTTACAGCCACAGGTCGATTCAGTAGCGATCAGCGCAAATCGCAATATCGAGGTTTATCAGGCCAGTGGATTTCCCGTCTATCAGGATTCGCTCGCTGATTTTCCCGGGCCGCTTGCCGGAATGAGCTCCGTAATGCAGCAAGCTGAGGGTGAGTGGTTTCTGTTCTGCCCCTGCGATACCCCGTTTATTCCGGCAAATCTCGCTGAGCGTCTGCGATTACAACGTAATAATGCGCCTGTGGTTTGGGTACATGATGGCGATCGCGATCATCCAGCTATCGCCCTGGTGCATCGTCATATTGCACCGGCGATAGAGGCTTATCTCGCGCGCGGTGACCGTCGAGTAATGGTATTTATGCGTGAAGCTGGCGGGCATTCAGTGGATTTCAGTGAATGTCGGGAGGCTTTTAGCAACGTGAACACGCTTGAGGATTTAGCCCGGTACGAGGAGCGTCCATGATCCCCTTATTAGCCATAGCCGCGTGGAGTGGCACCGGTAAAACAACGTTACTCAAGCAGTTGATCCCGGCGCTATGCTGCCGTGGGATCCGCCCTGGCCTGATAAAACATACGCACCATAATATGGATGTCGATAAGCCGGGTAAGGATAGTTATGAGTTACGCAAAGCAGGAGCTGCGCAAACACTGGTGGCCAGTAAGCAGCGATGGGCATTGATGACAGAGACGCCAGAAGAGGAGGAATTAGATCTCACCTTCCTGGCCAGCAGAATGGACGAGTCAAAGCTGGATTTGATTCTGGTAGAAGGGTTTAAGCATGAGGAGATCGCGAAGATTGTGTTGTTTCGCGAGGATGCAGGGCATGAGCAAAAAGAGCTGATGCTTGATAAGCATGTTATTGCCGTAGCCTGCGATGCGCCACTTAATGTTGATGTACAGTTATTGGATATTAATGACGTGGAAAGCGTGGCCGATTTTATTGTACGGTGGATGCGGATGTTGTGAACGCTGCCCTGCCCGGTAACTCCGGGCCTGCCTTCCGAAGTTATTTCGCA
>NZ_JAYMYY010000012.1:0-48789 GCF_039889165.1 Pseudocitrobacter cyperus
AGAAGCCCTGAGTTAACGCTCAGGGCTTTTTTTCGTCTACAGATTGATTATTGCGTTCTCAGCAAAAATCCTCTGCATTTTTCACTCTTTTTCTCCCTCATCCGTATCGCCATAATCCTCTTACTATCAAAACAAAGGAATTAAGAGGAACACTATGTCTATCCCTGCATTTGGTCTTGGTACTTTTCGTCTGAAGGATGATGTAGTCATTGCTTCAGTAAAAACCGCACTGGAATTGGGTTATCGTGCTGTCGACACTGCGCAAATCTACGATAACGAAGCCGCCGTGGGTCAGGCGATTGCTGAAAGCAGCGTACCGCGTGAAGAGATCTTCATCACCACCAAGATCTGGACCGAGAATCTGAGCAAAGAAAAGCTGATCCCAAGCCTCAAAGAGAGCCTGAAAAAGCTTCGCACCGACTATGTCGATTTAACGCTGGTTCACTGGCCATCGCCAGGTGATGTCGTCTCTGTCGCCGAGTTCATGCACGCGCTGCTGGAAGCGAAAAAGCAGGGACTGACGCGCGAAATCGGTATCTCTAACTTTACAATCCCATTGATGGAGCAGGCGATAAGTGCGGTTGGCGCCGAGAATATCGCGACTAATCAGGTCGAGCTTTCTCCGTATCTGCAAAACCGGAAAGTAGTGGATTGGGCGAGTGAGCACGGTATTCACATCACCTCTTACATGACTCTGGCTTATGGTAAGGCATTGAAAGATGAGACCATTGTGCGTATTGCCACAAAACATAATGCGACGCCAGCACAGGTGATCCTGGCATGGGCGATGGGGGAAGGCTACTCAGTGATCCCATCCTCGACCAAACGCGAGAACCTGGCGAGCAACCTGTTGGCTCAGGATCTGCAACTGGATGCAGAAGACAAGAAAGCGATCGCCGCACTGGATTGCAACGATCGTCTGGTGAGCCCGGAAGGCCTAGCGCCGAACTGGGACTAACTCTCCTGTATGCGGGTGGCGAAGCTGCCCGCATGTTCACTCAGAAAGTCGATAAACGCACGAATACGCGGGCTGACTGCTTTATCGCTATAGTAGACCGCGCTGAATGGCATCTCGACCGGCACCCGCTGTTCGGCGAGCAGTTCAACAAATTCTCCCCGTTCTAACTCCTTCGCAATCATATAATCCGACAGACAGGCTATCCCATTACCGTTGAGGCACAATTGTTTGATCGTTTCTCCGCTATTGGAAGAGAGGCCGCAGGTGATCTCATGTAGCTGCCCGTCGCAGCAGGAAACAGGCCAGGTATTTAAGGTTGCGGGTTCCGTAAAACCTAAGCAGAGATGTTCCTTAAGGTCGGCGACGCTCTCAGGTTTGCCGTTTCGGGCAATATAATCCGGCGAGGCGACAATCTTGCGGTAGCTGGT
Source organism: Pseudocitrobacter cyperus (assembly GCF_039889165.1). Lineage (NCBI taxonomy): Bacteria > Pseudomonadati > Pseudomonadota > Gammaproteobacteria > Enterobacterales > Enterobacteriaceae > Pseudocitrobacter > Pseudocitrobacter cyperus. The sequence continues at coordinate 1,387 of NZ_JAYMYY010000012.1, forward strand.
AAACAGTGGTCGTGCGCGCAGGCTTGAATCGCTTAATGCCCCCGCGCGAATTGCCACATCGACCTTTCTCTCAATAAGGTTGATGAATGTCTCAGAGGAGACCAGTGAAAGGGTAATTTCCGGATAACGCTCGCGAAAAGGCTTAATTAGCGGCGTCAGAAAATTAAGCGTCACGGGCGTCGCTGCATCCACACGTAGCAGGCCACGCGGCACGCGACGTGTCTCCATGACTTCGTCTTCAGCCGCCGCCATCTCCTGAAGGATCACCTGCACTCTACGGAAGTAGCGCTCGCCTTCTTCCGTCAGGCTGAGCTGACGAGTGGTTCGGTTGAGCAGGCCAACTCCCAGCTTCGATTCCAGTTTTTTAACGGCCCGGCTGACCGCCGAGTTGGCTTGCCCGAGTTGCTCTGCAGCGCGGCTAAAGCTGCCACTCTCGACAACGGCAACGAAGATCGCGATTTCTTCTGAGGTAGCTTTCATTATTGCACCTGATGCAAAATTTAATTGATATTTTGATGGTTTTTGTTATTAAAGCATCCCGGCATACTTCGTGTCATCTTAATACTGAATGATATGGAGTTAATTATGCCTCTGGCGTTGCTTGCGTTGACCATCAGTGCCTTTGCGATAGGCACAACAGAATTTGTGATTGTGGGCCTGGTTCCGACAATCGCAGAGCAATTATCTATTTCATTACCCTCTGCCGGCCTTCTGGTTTCTATTTATGCGCTGGGCGTGGCGGTTGGCGCTCCGGTACTGACGGCGCTAACAGGAAAGTTGCCGCGCAAACAGTTGCTGCTGGGGCTAATGGTACTGTTTACACTGGGTAATCTACTGGCCTGGCAGGCTCCGGGATATGCCACGCTGGTATTGGCTCGTCTGATGACCGGTCTGGCGCATGGTGTCTTCTTCTCTATTGGCTCAACCATTGCAACCAGTCTGGTGCCGAAGGAGAAAGCGGCATCAGCCATTGCCATCATGTTTGGCGGCCTGACCGTCGCGCTGGTGACCGGTGTGCCGTTGGGTACCTTTATCGGTCAGCATTTCGGCTGGCGTGAAACATTCCTCGCGGTCTCTATGCTGGGCGTAGTTGCCTTAATCGCCAGTGCGATTCTGGTGCCGAATAACATTCCCAGCCGTGCGCCAGCCAGCCTGCGCGAACAGGTTAAGGTGCTGACGCATCCGCGTCTGCTGATGATCTATGCGGTGACCGCGCTCGGTTACGGTGGCGTATTTACGGCGTTCACTTTCCTTGCGCCGATAATGCAAAACCTGGCCGGTTTTACGCCGAGTGCGGTGAGCTGGATCTTGCTGGGATACGGGGTTTCGGTGGCAATTGGCAATATCTGGGGCGGCAAACTGGCGGACAAACATGGTGCGGTTCCGGCGCTGAAATTCATCTTTGCTGCGCTGATGGTTTTGCTGCTGGTCTTCCAGTTCACCGCCTCGATGCAGTATGCCGCGCTGGCGACGGTGCTGGTGATGGGGATATTTTCTTTCGGTAACGTTCCGGGTCTGCAGGTCTATGTGGTACAGAAAGCGGAGGAGTACACGCCTTCAGCGGTTGACGTGGCTTCCGGGCTTAACATCGCCGCCTTTAACATTGGCATCGCACTGGGTTCAATTATCGGCGGCCAAACGGTAGAGCATTATGGCCTGGCGCAAACCCCGTGGATCGGCGCAGTGATTGTTCTGGTTGCTCTGTTGCTGATTGGCCTGAGTGGACGTCTGGATAAGTCACCTCGCGCAGTATTAAGCTAATACGAAACGAGTAAGCACTTGCTTACAGAAGTTCACACAGCTTTATCGCGATTGGCGTTGAAACTGTAAGCAAAAATCCCTATAACTGAAGAACCAGTCTGGCAACAGGCCGGTTCTTTCGTTATTGAGGTTAAAAAAAGAAAGTGCGAAAAAATACCTATGCTATGCGTTACATCGCCGGACAACCTGCGGAGCGAATTTTGCCTCCGCCTGGGATGTATGCAGGTATGGGGCAGGCACTGCCCGCAGGAATGCCCTTAAGCACTGAAGAAAATATACGCGTTTTGGTGTGGAACATCTTTAAACAACAGAGGGCCGAATGGCTGTCTGTGCTGAAAAATTTTGGTAAAGATGCCCACCTGATGCTGCTTCAGGAAGCGCAAACCACCCCTGAACTGGTGAAGTTTGCAACGACTAACTATTTAGCTGCGGATCAGGTTCCTGCATTCGTTCTGCCTCAGCATCCTTCGGGGGTTATGACGCTCTCTTCCGCTCAGCCGGTCTATTGCTGCCCGTTGCGCGAGCGTGAACCTATCCTGCGCCTGGCAAAATCCGCGTTAGTGACCGTTTACCCACTTCCGGATGCGCGCCTGTTGATGGTTGTTAACATTCATGCGGTCAATTTCAGCCTCGGCGTTGACGTTTACAGTAAACAGTTGCTGCCAATTGGCGATCAGATTGCGCACCACAGCGGCCCGGTGATTATGGCCGGTGACTTTAATGCATGGAGCCGTCCCCGTATGAATGCGCTCTATCGCTTTGCCCGTGAAATGTCGCTGCGCGAAGTACGTTTTTCTGACGATCAGCGCCGTCGTGCGTTTGGTCGCCCCCTCGATTTTGTCTTCTATCGCGGCCTTAACGTGCATGATGCATCGGTACTGGTGACCCGTGCATCTGACCACAATCCGCTACTCGTCGAATTTAGTCCCGGCATACCTGTCAAATAGAGGTGCGTCAGGTCTGCCATGGGCAGACCTGATCCTTCAGCGCTGCCCTTTATCTTCCACACAACAAAGGACAGTAAAATGACAACACAATCTCACCATGACAACGTTGAAAAGCAGTTTGGCTCACAGGCGCAGGCCTATTTAACCAGCGCAGTGCACGCGTCCGGGCGCGATCTGCAACGCCTGAAACACCGGCTGGCGGATTTCCCTGAGGCTCACGTACTGGATCTGGGCTGTGGGGCGGGCCATGCGAGCTTTGCCGCCGCTGGTGAGGTGAAATCCGTCACGGCATATGACTTATCCAGTCAGATGCTGGAGGTCGTCGCACAGGCGGCAAAAGAGAAGGGGCTGGAGAATGTCTCAACCCGACAGGGCTACGCCGAATCTTTACCCTTTGATGATGCGAGTTTTGATGTGGTAATAAGCCGCTATTCTGCACATCACTGGCACGATGTCGGCCAGGCGCTGCGGGAAGTTAAACGGGTACTGAAAGCGGGCGGGACGCTGTTGATGATGGATGTGATGTCTCCGGGGCATCCCGTGCGTGATATCTGGCTGCAAACGGTGGAGGCGCTGCGTGATACTTCTCACGTTCGCAACTACGCCAGCGGTGAGTGGTTGACGATGGCGGCGGAGGCCGGTCTGGCGGTGGATAATCTGATTACCGACCGCCTGCCGCTGAATTTTGCATCCTGGGTGGCGCGTATGAGAACGCCTGCCGCATTATGTGATGCGATTCGCGTATATCAGGAGAGCGCTTCAGCGGAAGTCAAAGCGTGGTTTGAATTGCAGACTGATGGTTCCTTTACCAGCGACACCATCATGTTTGAAGCGCATAAAGCGCGATAGAAATAAAAAGGCACCGTGATAAACGGTGCCTTTTTTACGCCTTGCCGATCAGGAATCCGGACGGTCGTTGTTTTTAACGAACAGCGTTAGCTGATCGCCGGGTTTCAGGTTAGCGGTATCGTCATTCCAGCGCATCACATCTTTGATGTTCACACCGTGACGTTTAGCAATACTGGACAGTGAATCACCCTTACGCACACGATAGGTAATGCTATCGCTGTTGTTCGCAAGCTGTGCTGCGCTGCTACCTGCTCCCACCGTTAAGCTCTGACCAATCTTCAGATTGTTGCCGCGCAGGTTATTCCACTGCTTCAGGTCTTTTGCTGTGACGCCAAGGCGCGATGCAATACCTGATAGCGTGTCACCTGAGCGCACTTTATAGCTGCGGCTCTGTAACGGCGTATTATCAGCAACCAGCGTTGGCTGGACGGCTGCAATTTCACCTGAAGCCAGCGACTCACGCAACTGGTCAGCATGTTTCTGTGGCACCATCACATATTTCGGGCCACTTGCGCCCAGCGTGGAGCCTTTTACGCCCGCATTGAACGTCTTCAGCTTGGTGACTGAAATTCCTGCCATATCGGCCAGTTGTTTCATTTCAACAGGGCTATCAAGACGCACTCGCGCCAGTGCACGGCTTTCATCTGGTGTTGGCAGTCGCACACCGTAACGTTTACTGTTTTTGAGAATATCGCTCAAAGCCAGCATTTTCGGTACGTAAAGCTTAGTTTCCTGAGGCAGCGGCAGCGACCAGAAATCGGTGGGTTTACCACGCGCTTTGTTCGCTTTCATTGCCTTCATTACGCGGCCTTCACCGCTGTTGTACGCCGCCACGGTTAATAACCAGTCACCGTCAAACATTTTGTTAAGACGCTGCATCATATCCAGCGCTGCTGTTGTGGAAGCAACAACATCGCGACGTGCGTCATAACTGCGGGTCTGTTTCAGACCATAATTGCGCCCAGTGCTCGGAATGATCTGCCAGATGCCTGCGGCATTGGCGCCAGACGTTGCGTGCGGGTCAAAAGCGCTCTCCACTATGGGTAGTAATACCAGTTCCATCGGCATGTTACGTTTCTTAACTTGCCCGGCTATCCAGTACATATACGGCTCTGCCCGTAAAGTTACATCGTGGAGATAGCTCTTATTTCTTAAGTACTTCTGTTTCTGTTCGCGAATCCGGTTGTTTTCCGGAATGCCCATCTTTAGCTCGTCGCCAATGGAAGCCCACAAGTCCTGATCCTGCGCTGCGAATGTCCCATCGTCCATCCATCGCGCCTGACTTGCAAACTTACCCGCTTCTCCTTGACTAGCCGCAGAAAGGCTCTGTGCGTGCTGCTGGATATTGCCGTCGTGCTTAGACGCCTGGCAACCCACGAGCAGGACAGAGGCGAGTAATATCGCTTTTGCCTTCATGTGTATGTCAATAGTTGCTTAAAAGACGACCGATCATAACGGCGAACTTTTCAAAACGCAACCGTGAAGTATCAGAAGTTGTCTTTCTTTGCCCTTAACCATGCAAAACGCTCAGAAGGTTGTAGCAATTTTGTTTCTTTTGAAATTTCATTAATAAAATCAGCATCATCTGTGCGTAAAAAAATATTATTACGACGCTCATTTTTCAGAGTTACGGGGAGTGTCTTTTGATTTTTAGCCCGTAACTCCTTAACTTCTCGATAGTATTCATTTATTGATAAATCATGAGGCAAGATACTTAATGCAAACTTCATATTTGATAAAGTGTACTCATGTGCACAACAAATTAACGTATTGTCAGGGAGCGCGGATATTTTTTTAAGTGATTGATACATTTGAGATGCGGTGCCTTCAAAGAGCCTTCCGCAGCCGCCGGAAAACATCGTGTCGCCGCAAAATAGATAAGGCATGTTAAAGAAACAGATATGTCCTAAAGTGTGACCTGGCGTGGCGAAAATACAAAATTCATGTCCGAGAACGGACACTTTATCCCCATCAGCGACCACTTTGGTGGTTCCCTTATCTTGCGTTTCGGCAGGGCCATAGACCTCAATATGTGGAAAGTGCTGACGTAACCCGGCCACGCCGCCGACATGATCGGCATGGTGATGCGTCAGAAAAATGGCTTCCGGCTGCCAGTTGTTTTCTTTAATTGCACGGAGAACCGGTGCGGATTCGCCAGGATCGACAATCAGGCAACGGCCTGCGTCGTCGCTCAGAACCCAGATGTAGTTGTCCTGAAATGCGGGAATACTGTTAAGATTCATAAATTACCTCTTAAAACGAACGGAAGGTTGTGATGAAACCGGCAAGGATACCTCAGACAGTCGCAGCACCCGGTCATTGGGCTGAAATGCCCTGGGGTGAGTATTATCGCGAGGCGCTGGAGCGTCAACTGAAACCCTGGCTTACGAAACTCTATGGTTTTCATTTGCTTAAAATTGGGAACCTGAGCGCAGAAATTAACACAGAAGCGTGTGCTATCTCTCATCAGGTTAATGTTTCTCTTGCCGGCAACCCGATCCAGGTCAAAGCCGATCCGCTGTGCTTACCGTTTGCGGAAAAATCGGTGGATGCCTGCCTGCTGGCTCACTCCCTCCCCTGGTGTTCCGATCCCCATCGCATGTTGCGTGAAGCTGACCGGGTTTTGATTGACGATGGCTGGCTGATTATCACCAGCTTTAACCCCATGAGTCTGGTGGGGCTACGGAAGCTGGTTCCTGTGCTACGTAATAAAACGCCTTACAACAGCCGGATGTTTACCCTGACACGTCAGCTTGACTGGCTGGCGCTACTCAATTTTGAGGTTCTTCATCAGGGGAGGGTTCAGGTGCTTCCCTGGACGAAGCAAGGGGGGAAACTGCTAAGTACGCATCTCCCTGCGTTAGGGTGTGTGCAATATATCGTCGCGCGCAAGCGGACGATCCCGCTGACCCTGAACCCGATGAAGCAGAATAAAGCCAAAAGTCGCATCCCACAGGCGGTCGGGGCGACCCGGCAATATAAGAAGCCAAACGCTTAAGCGTCGGGCTGGTAGCCCTTATCTTCCTGAGTGGGGGAGGAGGCGGCGGTACGGGCCAGTTCATCGCAGCGTTCGTTTTCCGGATGTCCGGCGTGGCCCTTTACCCACATCCAGCGAATTTCATGCTGACCTAACGCCGCATCGAGACGCTTCCAGAGATCGACATTCTTTACTGGTTTTTTATCAGCGGTTTTCCAGCCGCGCTTCTTCCAGTTGTGGATCCACTGTGTGATGCCCTGGCGCACATACTGACTGTCGGTGCTTAATACCACTTCGCAATGTTCTTTCAGGGCTTCAAGCGCGACAATGGCCGCCATCAGCTCCATGCGATTGTTGGTCGTCAAATAATAGCCTTCGCTGAAGGTTTTCTCTTTCTGACGATAGCGTAAAATGGCGCCGTAGCCGCCAGGCCCTGGATTACCGAGGCAAGAACCATCGGTGAAAATTTCTACCTGTTTAAGCATCTCTGGTAGACTTCCTGTATTGAAATCGACACGTAAACGACAAGTCTGACATAAATGACCGATATGAGCACTGCAATTACACGACAGATCGTCCTCGATACCGAAACCACGGGTATGAACCAAATCGGGGCTCACTATGAAGGCCATAAGATCATCGAGATCGGCGCCGTTGAAGTGATCAACCGTCGTCTGACCGGTAATAACTTCCACGTTTACCTCAAGCCTGACCGGCTGGTGGATCCGGAAGCGTTTGGCGTTCACGGTATTGCGGATGAGTTTCTGCTGGACAAACCCACCTTTGCCGATGTCGCTGATGAATTTATCGAGTACATTCGCGGCGCAGAGCTGGTCATCCATAACGCATCGTTCGATATCGGCTTTATGGACTACGAGTTCAGCAAACTCAATCGCGGCATTCCGAAGACCAATACCTTCTGCAAAGTGACCGATAGCCTGGCGCTGGCGAGGAAAATGTTCCCCGGAAAGCGTAACAGCCTTGATGCGTTGTGCTCGCGCTATGAAATCGATAACAGCAAACGTACCCTCCACGGCGCATTACTCGATTCCCAGATCCTGGCCGATGTTTACCTGTTAATGACAGGCGGGCAAACATCAATGGCATTTTCAATGGAAGGGGAAGAGCAGCAGCAGACTGGCGATGTCGGGATTCAGCGTGTTACCCGCGCTGGAAGCAAACTCCGTGTTGTTTTTGCCTCTGACGAAGAGCTGCTGGCACATGAATCCCGCCTCGACCTGGTGCAAAAGAAGGGCGGAAGCTGCCTCTGGCGTGCGTGAAACGTCCTGTTTTTGCTGTGAAAATGGTCATGTGGGCGATTTTTGCAGCAAACGATGCAAAACGTCGTAAAAAGCGTTGACGGAGCAGAGGGGAACCCGTAATATTCGCCTCGTTCTCAAGGGAACACAGCGGAGCGGTAGTTCAGTCGGTTAGAATACCTGCCTGTCACGCAGGGGGTCGCGGGTTCGAGTCCCGTCCGTTCCGCCACTATTCAAAAGGCCTGAATCAGCAATGATTCAGGCCTTTGTCGTATTATCCCCACTCAAATCCATCCGCATCCCGCCATGCCGGAAACTTCTCTCTGTATTCCTCTAAGGCCGTCATCGACAGCTCAGCATCAATGCGCGTCGCCTGGTGTGCTTCGGCAGTAGCGATAATCTCGCCCTGCGGATTAATCACCCGACTGTCTCCGCGGTAGTGGTGGCCGTTGCCATCTGTGCCGACGCGGTTGCAGCCTGCGACATACGCCTGGTTCTCAATCGCGCGGGCGACCAGCAGCGCTTGCCAGTGCAGGGAGCGTGGCGCGGGCCAGTTGGCGACGTAAAGCGCGAGATCGTAATCGTTGCGGTTGCGCGACCACACCGGGAAACGCAGGTCGTAACACACCTGCGGCAGAATGCGCCAGCCTCGCCATTCAAATACCACACGTTCATTGCCTGCTTCATAGTGATGATGTTCATCCGCCATGCGGAACAGATGGCGCTTATCATAGAAATGTACGCTGCCTTGCGGCTCAACCAGTAAAAAACGGTTCACCGGGCCGCGCGCGGTTTGCAGCGCCGCGCTGCCTGCAATTAAAGCATCGGTACGTTGCGCCTGCTTGTGCATCCATAAAATCACCTCCTCCTCAGAGGGCGACTGTTTGGCTGCTTCCATTGCAAAACCGGTGGTAAACATCTCTGGCAGAACGATGACATCGCGCCCGGTCATTTCTTCCAGTTGCCTGTCAAAATGACGCAGGTTAGCTGGGCCATCCATCCACACTAACGGTTGCTGTAAAAGCGTAATTTTCAAACCTGGCACGGCGGGTAACTCCTGTATTGCAGGGTGATTTTATAACTTTAATACCTTATCAGGCCGCTGGCGCTTCGCGGAATATTTCGATAGAAAAAGCTGTTATTGGAAATATCTGATTTGCATTTGGCTGTGTTGCCGCTCACTCTTAAGGGGATGAACAACAAGGGCAGGATAAGCCCGGGAGGAATGATGTATAAGGCAATAACCGCTGTCGCTGCGCTGGTCTTTGCAACCAGCGCCATGGCGCAGGAAGATGTAACCATCAGCAGTCTGGCAAAAGGTGAAACGACCAAAGCGGCGTTTAACCAGATGGTAAAAGGTCACAAACTGCCGGCGTGGGTGGTCAAAGGGGGCACTTACACCCCTGCGCAAACCGTCACTCTTGGCGATGAGTCCTGGCAGGTGATGAGCGCATGCAAACCGCATGATTGTGGTACTGAACGTGTGGCGGTGCTGTGGTCTGAGAAGTCTAAGCAGATGACTGGCCTGTTCTCGACCGTCGATGAAAAAACATCGCAGGAAAAGCTGACCTGGCTGAATGTGAACGATGCGCTTTCTATCGATGGGAAAACGGTGCTGTTTGCGGCGTTGACCGGCAGCCTGGAAAACCATCCGGACGGGTTTAACTTTAAGTAACCGTCGCCATCAAAAAAACGGAGCCTTTCGGCTCCGTTTTCACATCATGCCGCTTCAATCTTGCGGACTTTCTCCGGCAACTTTACCGGTTTAGTCGCCAGCGCGTCGGCGTCGAAATCGTCCACGTTAATACTGCGCAGACGGCTCTCTTCAGCCTTAATCAGAATATCGGCTTCTTCCTGATCGATAAGCCCTTTCGCCAGCGCATTACGTGCCAGTTCATCCAGTCGGGTAAACGGCAGGTTTTTGCCAATCTCTTTGCAGATCCGCTGGTGGATAGGGTCTGCGGCCATCACGTCGATCAGCGCCTCTTCCAGCAGACCCACCGGGTTATGCTCGCTCGGCGTCAGGTACTGACCACGGCCAATACGGGAGCGCGTGGCACACGGTGTTTGCAGGATCTTCGCCACCTGATGATCCAGCTTATCCGACGGCGCATGATAATGGCGACCGGTCGGGAAAATAACCACGCTCAGCGCACCGGCCACAAAACGATTCGGGAAGTTCTTCAGCAAATCATCAATTGCCTGCTCAGCCTGATACAGCGCATCCTGTACGCCCCAGTGAACCAGCGGTAAATCGGCTTCATTACGCCCTTCGTCGTCATAGCGTTTCAGCACCGCAGAGGCAAGATAGAGTTGGCTCAGTACATCGCCCAGACGCGCGGAGATACGTTCACGGCGTTTCAGGCTGCCGCCCAGCACCGCCATTGATACGTCAGAGAGTAATGCGAGGTTAGCACTCAAACGGTTCAGATGTTGATAGTAGCGGCGCGTCTGGTCATGTGTCGGCGTGGCGCTGGTTAAGCCGCGCGTCAGGCCAAGCCAGAAGCTGCGCACCTTGTTACTGCCAACGTGGCCGATGTGTTTAAACAGCAGGTTATCAAACGCTTTCACGTCTTTATTCTGTGCGGCGGCCATTTCATCCAGCACATAGGGATGGCAGCGAATCGCGCCCTGGCCGAAGATCATCATGCTACGGGTCAGGATATTCGCGCCCTCGACGGTGATAGCAATCGGTGCGCCCTGGTAAGCTCGGGCGAGGAAGTTGCCTTCACCGAGCATAATGCCTTTACCGCCGGCGATATCCATTGCATCAATAATTGACTGCTGACCACGGTGGGTACAGTGATATTTCACAATCGCCGACAGCACCGCCGGTTTTTCGCCAAGCATAATGCCGTAGGTAATTAACGATGCAGCCGCGTCCATTACGTAGGCGTTGCCGCCAATGCGCGCCAGTGGCTCTTCAATCCCTTCCATTTTCCCGATGGAGACTTTGAACTGACGGCGGATATGCGCATACGCCCCGGTCGCCAGTGCGACGGATTTCACGCCGCCCGTCGAGTTTGACGGCAGGGTGATCCCACGGCCAACAGACAGACACTCAACCAGCATACGCCAGCCCTGTCCGGCCATTTTCGGGCCGCCGATGATGTAGTCGATAGGGACGAAGATATCCTGACCACGGGTCGGGCCGTTCTGGAACGGCACGTTCAGCGGGAAGTGGCGGCGACCAATCTCGACGCCCGGCGTGCTGGTCGGAATCAACGCACAGGTAATGCCCAGATTCTCTTCGCCGCCCAGCAGTTTATCCGGGTCGGTGAGTTTAAAGGCCAGCCCCAGCACGGTGGCGATAGGCGCCAGCGTAATGTAGCGTTTGTTCCAGGTCAGGCGCATACCGAGCACCTGCTCGCCCTGCCATTCGCCCATGCAGACGACACCGGTATCCGGAATCGCGCCCGCATCGGAACCCGCTTCCGGGCTGGTCAACGCAAAGCAGGGGATCTCCTGACCCCGCGCCAGACGTGGCAGGTAGTGATTTTTCTGCTCTTCAGTGCCGTAATGCTGTAACAGTTCACCCGGCCCTAATGAGTTCGGCACGCCCACGGTGATCGCCAGAATACCCGACACACCGGAGAGTTTTTGCAGCACGCGCGCCTGAGCATAGGCAGAGAACTCCAGCCCGCCGTACTCTTTCTTAATGATCATCGCAAAGAAGCGATGCTCTTTCAGATACGCCCACAGTTCCGGCGGTAGATCCGCCATTTCATGGGTAATTTCGAAGTCGTTTGCCATACGGCAGGCTTCTTCTACCGGGCCGTCGATAAACGCTTGTTCTTCCGCCGTCAGGCGTGGCTGCGGATAGTTATGCAGCTTTTTCCAGTCCGGATTACCGCGGAACAGGTCGCCTTCCCACCAGGTGGTGCCGGCATCAATCGCCTCTTTTTCAGTACGCGACATCGGCGGCATCACTTTGCAGAAGGTACGGAACACCGGCGCTGAGATCATCGCGCGGCGCATGGAAGGAACATTGAAAGGCACCAGAATAATGGCCAGCGGCACCAGCAGCCAGATGTTCCACAGCCCTGCCGCGCCAAGCGCCGCAGTCCAGGCCAGTAAAATCAGGCTGCTCAGAGTCAGGCTGACGCGGTGATAGAAGAGCACACCGAGTAAAGCAATGGTTGCAACAATACTCAAAATCATCATAGAGAAATGCTCCCTGTCTTGTAGGAGGTCTGACCACTTGTGATAGTATTGTTCTAGTTGATGTGATTTCTTTTAGCAATGTGATTACAAAATAATTACAACCTTGCTCACATTGTTGTCGCTTTCCCTGGCACAGAAAATCAAAAGCCACCGTTAAGTGGTGGGCTTTAGCTTCTCGCTGCTGATGCTATCCGGTACACTGTTAAAAAGTTATTTCACCCATACTGAAGGATTACCTCATGTACCAGGATCTTATTCGTAACGAATTGAACGAAGCGGCAGAAACGCTGGCTAACTTCCTGAAAGATGAAGCCAATATCCACGCGATTCAGCGTGCGGCGGTGCTGCTGGCCGATAGCTTCAAGGCGGGTGGTAAGGTGCTTTCCTGCGGCAACGGCGGTTCCCATTGTGACGCGATGCACTTTGCTGAAGAGCTTACCGGCCGCTACCGTGAAAACCGTCCAGGTTATCCGGCTATCGCGATTTCCGATGTCAGCCATATCTCCTGCGTGAGCAATGATTTCGGTTATGAATATGTTTTCTCCCGTTACGTTGAATCCGTAGGCCGCGCAGGTGACGTTCTGCTGGGGATCTCCACGTCCGGTAACTCCGGCAACGTGATTAAAGCGATCGAAGCGGCGCGCGCGCAGGGGATGAAAGTGATCACCCTGACCGGTAAAGACGGCGGTAAAATGGCCGGCTCTGCGGATGTTGAAATCCGTGTACCGCACTTTGGCTATGCTGACCGCGTACAGGAAATTCACATCAAAGTGATCCATATCCTGATTATGCTGATCGAAAAAGAGATGGTTAAGGCGTAAGAACGACGGGGCTTCGGCCCCGATAAGCTGTGGGGGTGTAGAATGTGCGAACTGCTCGGGATGAGCGCGAATGTGCCAACCGATATCTGCTTCAGTTTTACCGGGCTTGTCCAGCGCGGCGGCGGCACCGGGCCGCATAAAGATGGCTGGGGGATCACCTTTTACGAAGGCAAAGGGTGTCGCACGTTCAAAGATCCTCACCCAAGCTACCAGTCGCCTATCGCCAAACTGGTGCAGGAATATCCCATAAAATCCTGTTCGGTGGTGGCGCACATTCGCCAGGCTAACCGCGGCAACGTGGCGCTGGAAAACACGCACCCCTTCACCCGCGAATTGTGGGGGCGCAACTGGACGTATGCGCACAACGGCCAACTTGACGGTTATAAATCGCTGGAAACCGGCAACTTCCGTCCGGTCGGCGAAACCGATAGCGAAAAAGCCTTCTGCTGGTTACTGCATAAACTCACTGAGCGCTATCCGCGCACGCCGGGCAATATGCCCGCGGTATTTGAATATATCGCGACGCTTGCTGCACAACTGCGCGAAAAAGGCGTGTTCAACATGTTGTTGTCGGATGGGCGTTATGTGATGGCGTTTTGCTCCACCAACCTGTTCTGGATCACCCGTCGGGCGCCATTTGGCGTGGCAACGCTGTTGGATCAGGACGTGGAAATCGATTTTCAGCAGGAGACAACCGCCAACGACGTGGTCACCGTGATTGCGACCCAGCCGCTGACGGGCAATGAAACCTGGCAAAAGATTATGCCAGGCGAGTGGCGTTTATTTTGCCTCGGGGACAGAATAGTTTGACACCAGTTGCGGCTGCACCACTTCGTGGCTCAGCGGCTTGCTGACGACATAGCGCCCGTCGACGACAGAAACGATAGGCGGCTTATGAGTCTGCTGGAAGTAGTCATACCCCGGCTTCAGTTGCTGCCAGAAATCTTTATAGGTGGAGTATTTGTGACGTTCCATATTGGCATCGCTCATGCGGAACGGATAAATACTCACCTGTACGCTCTGCTGGCCGAAGACTAACGCTCCGGTTACGAACTGGAAGATCTCATCAATGCCTGAATCGGTCATCGCATAGCAACCCACCGACACGCATGCGCCGTGGATCATCAAATATTTCCCTTCATAACCGTGCGCGCGGTCATAGGCGTTCGGGAAACCAATGTTAATGGCTTTATAGAAGCGGCTGTCTGGTTTGAGCTGGCTGCGCTGCACGGAGTAAAACCCTTCCGGGCTTTTGAAGTCTCCCTGGCGACGTTTAGGCCCCAGGCCGCCAGAGTAATTACAGATGCGGTAGCTATCAAGGAGCTGATACGTCTCGCCCATCTTGACGTACAGGTCAAGGGTGCGCTCTTCTTTGAAGATTTGAACGTAAACCGGTGAACCCATTAACTGTTGCTTATATTCTTTACTGACCGGCGTCGTCGGGCTGTTGCTGCTCAGCAACCCGGCAAACGAGATGCACGGCATCAGAAGCATCGCAATGAAAAATGCGATTTTGCGCATACTACATGTTCCTTGATAAACAAAAATCACATGCCAGGAAGGCAAGAGAGAGACAAAATCAGAGTTATCTGTCTTTTGAGCGCTCACATTAGCATCACGGCAGTTTTTCGCAAGAGGGGACGATTGTGTTTACAATTCAGTTTTACTTAATCTGCGTCCCGCCTGACTAATAAGCGTAGCACCATCAAACATATACGTTTGAACTGCCTTTTATAGCCTATTTCTGCCCCGCATTCTCTCAGAACTTTGCGCAATAGCTCGCATTTTATGGGCGAAGTTGGAGTATCTGCTGCGAAGCAAACACATATGGTGTTAAGATTCGCCAACGTTATCATTCTGGGGTAAGTATGCCTTTAGTAAATGGCTTTCCTGTCTGATTCGTTCCCCAACGTCTGACAGACATCCTCAGGTGATAAAAGTGTAAGAAAGGATGCGTTTCTCTCATCATCGCCCATCATGGAATGAGCCGGGGGTTAATACCGTCAATCCTTTCTTTTGTATCGTTAATTACAACGCTGGCCTTAGCGCTTAACGGATACCTGCTAACAATATGATTAAAATAACAAAGGGTCTTGATATTCCCATCGCGGGTGTGCCCGACCAACAACGTATCGATGATGTCGCAGTAACACGCGTCGCGATAAAAGGTGACGATTACATCGGCCTGCGTCCTTCAATGGCCGTTCAGGAAGGCGATCGGGTACTGAAGGGGCAACTGCTTTTCGAAGATAAAAAAATTCCTGGTGTGCGTTTCACCGCCCCGGCAAGCGGCATTGTCAGTGCCATTAACCGTGGCGAGCGTCGCGTGCTCCAGTCCGTGGTGATTGATATCGACGGTGATGAAGCGGTTGAGTTCCCGCGTTTTGCTGCTGATGAACTGGCGACATTGCCGCGTGAAACCGTCGAAGCGCAACTGATTACCTCCGGATTGTGGAGCGCAATGCGCATGCGTCCTTTTAGCAAATCACCGATGCCAGGCACACAGCCTGCGGCGATTTTTGTTACCGCGATGGACTCTAATCCGCTAGCCGCCGATCCACAGCCGATTATTCTGGCTCAGCGTGACGCTTTTGATGCCGCTCTGACAGTGTTGACGCGCCTTACTGACGGTAAAGTACACGTCTGTCAGGCAAGCGGCGGCAAACTGGGCGGCCATCCGTGTGGGCAGGTGACGTTCAATCAGTTTACCGGGCCCCATCCTTCGGGGTTAGTGGGGACGCACATTCACTTCCTCGAACCGGTCAGCCTCGAAAAACAGGTGTGGCATCTGAATTATCAGGATGCGATCGCCATCGGCAAACTGTTCCTTGAAGGTGAACTCTGGACTGAGCGCGTCATCGCACTTGGCGGGCCGCAGGTGAAACAGCCGCGCCTGTTGCGCACACGTCTCGGCGCCTCGCTGGATGAGCTGGTGCAGGGGGAATTACTGGAAGGGGAGAACCGCGTGTTGTCCGGTTCTGTACTCAACGGTAGCCAGGGCGTTGGCCCGCAGGCGTTCCTTGGGCGCTTCCACTTGCAGGTCAGCGTGCTGAAAGAAGGGCGCGAAAAAGAGCTGCTCGGCTGGGTTGCGCCGGGCCGTGACAAATTCTCCATTACCCGTACCACGCTTGGCCACTTCCTGAAGCGTAAGCTCTTTAACCTTTCTACAGATACCCACGGCGGCGCACGTGCGATGGTGCCGATTGGCAGCTACGAGCGCGTGATGCCACTGGATATTCTGCCGACGATGCTCCTGCGTGACCTGTTGGCGGGTGATTCCGACAGCGCGCAGGCGCTGGGCTGCCTGGAACTGGACGAAGAAGATCTGGCGCTCTGTACCTACGTTTGTCCGGGAAAATATGAGTACGGCCCGGTGCTGCGTAGCGTGTTAACCCAAATTGAGCAGGAAGGATAAGTGATGGGCTTAAAGCATCTGGTCGAAAAACTTGAGCCGCACTTTACCCATGGCGGCAAGCTGGAAAAATATTACCCGCTGTATGAGGCGGCGGCGACGCTGCTCTATACGCCGGGGAGCGTGACGAAGGGCGCAGCGCACGTGCGTGACGCCATCGACCTTAAACGCATGATGATCCTTGTATGGTTCGCGGTATTCCCGGCGATGTTCTGGGGCATGTACAACGTTGGCCTGCAAACCATTCCGGCACTGCATAAAATGTACGGCGCGGAACAGCTCCAGCAGGTGATTGCCGGAAACTGGCACTACAGCCTTGCGCAGGCGTTGGGCGTGAGTTTCGCACCGGACGCAGGCTGGCTCAGCATGATGACGCTGGGCTCGGTCTTCTTTGTGCCGATATACGCCACCGTTTTCCTGGTTGGCGGCTTCTGGGAAGTGCTGTTTGCCATCATCCGCAAACATGAAGTGAACGAAGGCTTCTTTGTCACCTCGATTCTGTTCGCGTTGATTGTCCCTCCCACCATGCCGCTCTGGCAGGCGGCGCTGGGGATCTCTTTCGGCGTGGTCATTGCCAAAGAGATTTTCGGCGGCACCGGGCGCAACTTCCTCAACCCGGCGCTGGCCGGGCGTGCATTCCTCTTCTTCGCCTACCCGGCGCAGATCTCCGGTGACCTGGTATGGACGGCGGCGGATGGCTTCTCCGGCGCAACGCCGCTCTCCCAGTGGGCGAGCCACGGCGGTGAAACGCTGGTTAACGTCGCCACCGGGCAGCCCGTCACCTGGATGGATGCTTTCCTCGGCAACATTCCGGGTTCGATTGGCGAAGTGTCGACGCTGATGATCCTGCTTGGTGGTGCCATCATTATCTACGGGCGTGTGGCTTCCTGGCGAATTGTCGCCGGGGTGATGCTCGGCATGATTGCCAGCGCCACGCTGTTCAACGTTGTGGGTTCCGACACCAACCCGATGTTCGCCATGCCCTGGTACTGGCATCTGGTGCTCGGCGGTTTCGCGTTTGGCATGATGTTTATGGCCACCGACCCCGTATCGGCATCGTTTACTGATAAAGGCAAGTGGTGCTACGGCGCATTGATCGGCGTGATGTGTGTACTGATACGCGTGGTGAACCCGGCTTATCCGGAAGGGATGATGCTGGCGATTCTGTTCGCCAACCTCTTTGCGCCGCTGTTTGATTACCTGGTGGTGCAGGCCAACATTAAGCGGAGGAAGTCGCGTGGCTGAAGTCAAAAGTAACGATAGCATCGGCAAGACACTGCTGGTGGTGCTGGTGCTGTGCCTGGTCTGTTCCATCGTGGTCGCGGGCTCGGCGGTGGGGTTGAAATCCCGTCAGCAGGAGCAGCGCGCGCTCGACAAGCAACGCAATATTCTGGCGGTGGCTGGGCTGATGCAGCAGGGAATGCCGGCCAGTGATGTTGCCAGCATCTTTAATGAACGTATCACCCCGCGATTGCTGGATCTCAAAACCGGTAATCTGCTGGAGCGCGACCCGGCGGAGTTTAATCAGGCTCAGGCGCTGAAAGATCCGGAACAAAGCCTGCAACTCGATGGGCGCGATGACCCGGCGGGTATCAAGCGCCGCAGCAATGTAGTGGAAATCTACCTGGTGAAGGATGCGCAGCAAAAGGTACAGGAAATCGTACTGCCGGTTTACGGCAATGGCCTGTGGTCGATGATGTACGCCTTCGTAGCGCTGGATACGGATGGCCGCACGGTGAAAGGCATCACCTATTACGACCAGGGGGAAACCCCGGGTTTAGGCGGCGAGATTGAAAACCCGAACTGGCGCGCCCAGTTTATCGGCAAAAAAGTGGTTGATGAAACCGGCAAACCGGCGCTGAAGGTGGTGAAAGGCGCAGCGAGGCAAGGGGATGATTACGCCGTTGATGGTCTCTCCGGTGCGACACTCACCTCAAATGGCGTACAGCATAGTTTTGATTTCTGGATGGGCGATCTCGGTTTTGGCCCGTTCCTGAAACAGGTTCGTGAAGGAGTGCTGAATAATGGCTGAACAGGGCGATATGAAAGAAGTTAAGCGCGTGCTGGTGGGGCCGTTGATCGCCAATAACCCGATCACGCTTCAGGTTCTCGGCGTCTGCTCGGCGCTGGCGGTAACGACAAAACTGGAAACCGCGTTCGTGATGACCATAGCGGTAACGCTGGTGACGGCGTTCTCCAGCATGTTTATCTCGATGATCCGCCACCATATCCCGAACAGTGTCCGCATCATCGTGCAGATGGCGATCATCGCCTCGCTGGTGATCGTGGTCGATCAGATCCTGCGCGCGTTTGCCTATGAGATCTCTAAACAGCTCTCGGTATTTGTGGGTCTTATCATCACCAACTGTATCGTAATGGGGCGTGCGGAAGCTTATGCGATGAAAGCGCCGCCTCTGGCGAGCTTTATGGATGGCATCGGCAACGGCCTCGGCTACGGCGCCATTCTGCTGATTGTTGGCTTCCTGCGCGAGCTTATCGGTAGCGGTAAGCTTTTTGGGATAACGGTTCTGGAAACGGTGCAAAATGGTGGCTGGTATCAGCCGAACGGCCTGTTCCTGCTGGCGCCGAGCGCCTTTTTCATCATCGGCCTGCTAATTTGGGCGCTTCGTACCTGGAAGCCGGAACAGCAGGAGAAGGAGTAACCGATGGCTCACTATATCAGTCTCTTTGTGCGTGCCGTTTTTATTGAAAATATGGCGCTGGCGTTCTTCCTGGGGATGTGTACCTTCCTCGCGGTGTCAAAAAAGGTCTCAACGGCGTTTGGTCTTGGCGTGGCGGTGACGCTCGTGCTGGGGATTTCCGTTCCGGCGAATAACCTGGTCTATAACCTGGTGCTGCGCGACGGCGCATTGATGGACGGGGTTGATCTCAGCTTCCTGAGCTTTATCACGTTTATCGGCGTGATTGCGGCGCTGGTGCAAATCCTTGAGATGATCCTCGATAAATATTTCCCGGCGCTTTACACCGCACTGGGGATATTCCTGCCGCTTATCACCGTCAACTGCGCCATCTTCGGTGGCGTGTCGTTTATGGTGCAGCGCGATTATAACTTCAGTGAATCCATTGTTTATGGCTTCGGTTCCGGTATCGGCTGGATGCTGGCGATCGTCGCGATGGCAGGGCTGCGCGAAAAAATGAAGTATTCAAATGTGCCTGCGGGCTTGCAGGGTTTAGGGATCACCTTTATCACCACCGGATTGATGGCGCTTGGTTTTATGTCTTTTTCCGGCGTACAGCTATAAGGGGCGAATAAAATGGAAATTATACTTGGCGTAGCCATGTTCACCCTGATCGTTCTGGCGCTGTCGGTGCTGATCCTGTTTGCTAAATCAAAACTGGTCAACTCAGGCGATGTGGTGATTGAAATCAACAACGAAGCCGACAGGCAGATCCGAACGCCTGCGGGCGACAAACTGCTGAATACGCTCTCCAGCAACGGCATTTTTGTCTCATCGGCCTGCGGAGGCGGCGGCTCATGTGGGCAGTGCCGGGTGAAAATCAAAGAAGGCGGTGGCGATATCCTGCCGACGGAACTGTCGCACATCTCCAAACGCGATGCCAAAGAGGGCTGCCGTCTGGCCTGCCAGGTCGCGGTGAAGCAGGACATGAAAATTGAACTGCCTGAAGAGATCTTTGGCGTCAAAAAATGGGAATGCGAGGTTATCTCTAACGATAACAAAGCCACGTTTATTAAAGAGTTGAAGCTGGCTATTCCGGAAGGGGAAGTGGTGCCATTCCGCGCCGGGGGCTATATTCAGATTGAATGCCCATCGCACAAAGTGGCCTATGCTGATTTCGATGTGCCGGATGAGTATCGTTCCGACTGGGATAAATTCAATCTCTTCCGCTACGTCTCTGAAGTAAAAGAGCCGACGGTGCGCGCCTATTCGATGGCGAACTACCCGGAAGAAAAAGGCATCATCATGCTCAACGTGCGTATTGCCACACCACCGCCGAGCGTGCCAGATGCGCCGCCGGGGATTATGTCCTCTTACATCTGGTCGCTGAAGCCGGGTGATAAGGTGACAATTTCCGGGCCATTTGGGGAATTTTTCGCAAAAGAAACCGACGCCGAAATGGTCTTTATCGGCGGTGGGGCAGGGATGGCGCCGATGCGTTCGCACATTTTCGACCAGCTTAAACGCCTGCATAGCCACCGGAAAATCAGCTTCTGGTACGGCGCGCGTTCGCTGCGTGAAATGTTCTATCAGGACGAGTTCGAACAACTGGCGCGAGATAACCCGAACTTTACCTTCCATATTGCGCTTTCTGATGCGCTGCCGGAGGACAACTGGACGGGTTACACGGGCTTTATCCATAATGTCCTATATGAAAACTACCTGCGCGACCACCCGGCCCCGGAAGATTGTGAGTTCTACATGTGCGGGCCGCCGATGATGAACGCTGCGGTCATCAAAATGCTGAAAGACCTGGGTGTGGAAGATGACAACATCATGCTTGATGACTTTGGAGGCTGATGATGCTCACGGTATTTCTGGCGACGTTTGCCATTTTCGCGCTGGTGATCCTCGGTATGTCGCTGGGGTACATCATTAAGCGTAAAAGTATCCAGGGCAGTTGCGGCGGCATTTCCTCGCTGGGGCTGGAGAAAGTCTGCGACTGCCCGGAACCGTGCGATGCGCGCAAAAAGCGCATGGCGCGCGAAGCGTTGCAGAAGGAAAGGCGGATATTGTAGTGCCGGGGGGAGGGACAGGCCGGGGGTGAAAACCCGGCACGATCCCTCTTCTCACTTACTTCATTTATACTGTATACTTGTCCAGTAACATCCGGGGGCAACGTATGCGCAAAATTATCCACGTCGATATGGACTGCTTCTTCGCAGCGGTAGAGATGCGCGATAATCCCGCGTTGCGCGACATCCCCATCGCCATTGGCGGCAGCCGTGAACGACGCGGCGTCATCAGTACGGCTAACTATCCGGCACGTAAATTCGGCGTGCGCAGTGCGATGCCCACCGGCATGGCACTCAAACTCTGCCCGCACCTGACTCTGCTACCGGGCCGTTTTGATGCTTATAAAGAAGCCTCAAATCACATTCGCGAAATTTTCTCTCGCTACACCTCGCTTATCGAACCGCTATCGCTGGATGAAGCCTATCTTGACGTCAGCGACAGCGTGCATTGCCATGGCTCTGCCACGCTTATCGCGCAGGAAATTCGCCAGACTATCTTCAACGAATTGCAGCTTACTGCTTCCGCTGGCATCGCACCGGTGAAATTTCTTGCCAAAATCGCCTCCGACCTCAACAAGCCCAACGGCCAGTTTGTTCTCACGCCTGCTGATGTCCCGGCATTCCTGAAAACGCTGCCGCTGGAGAAAATTCCCGGCGTTGGGAAAGTCTCGGCGGCAAAGCTCGAAAGCATGGGGCTGAAAACCTGTGAAGATGTGCAGAAAAGCGATCTCGCCATGTTATTGAAACGCTTTGGTAAATTTGGCCGCGTATTATGGGAGCGCAGCCAGGGGATTGATGAACGGGCGATCAACAACGAGCGATTAAGAAAATCCATCGGCGTGGAACGTACACTGGCTGAAGATATCCATGACTGGTCTGACTGCGAAGCGATTATCGAACGTCTCTACCCGGAACTGGAGCGGCGGCTGGCGAAGGTCAAACCCGACCTGCTGATTGCCCGCCAGGGCGTGAAACTCAAATTTAATGACTTCCAGCTCACGACTCAGGAACACGTCTGGCCGCGTCTGAACAAAGAAGACCTGATTGCCACGGCCTACAAAACCTGGCACGAACGCCGCGCCGGGCGCGGTGTCCGGCTGGTGGGGCTGCACGTCACGCTGCTTGATCCACAACTTGAAAGACAACTGGTGTTAGGACTTTAATCATGAACATTCGCCCCTGGCAGCCGCATGAACTGCCGCAGTTGAGTCAGATTTTCCTGCGCGCGGTGTTTGAAACCGCCAGCCAGCATTATTCCCCCGCGCAAATCGCCGCCTGGGGTCAGGTGGATGACGCACAGTGGCGGCAGAAATTAGCCTCTTCCGTGGTGCTGGTCGCAGAAGTGGACGGCGAGGTTGTCGGTTTTATCACGGCCGTAGGGCATTACATCGACCTGCTTTTTGTCTCGCCAGATTACGCGCGGCAGGGGATTGCCGGGGCGTTGTTACGAGCATTGCTGGCGAAAATGCTACCCGGAAAAGTCACCGTGGCGGCGAGCATTACGGCAAAACCGTTCTTTGAAGGTCAGGGATTTGTACTGGTGCGCGAGCAAAATGTGGAGGCGAGGGGAGAGTGGTTTATTAATTACCTGATGGCGCGCGACGTATAAAAAAGCCGGGCGGTGACTGCGCCCGGCTTGCAGGGTATTACTTCGCCGGAATGGCTTTCAGCAGTTCAGTCAGCAGCGTCCAGTAGTGGCCCACGCTTTCGATATGAACTTGCTCATCCGGGGAGTGAGGGCCAGTGATGGTTGGCCCGATGGAAACCATGTCCATTTCCGGATACGGTTTTTTGAACAGACCGCATTCCAGGCCTGCGTGGATAACCTGAATGTTCGGGGTCTTATTGAACAGACGCTGATAAGTTTCACGCACCAGGTGCATTACCGGTGAGTTTGCATCCGGCTGCCAGCCAGGATAGCTGCCTTTGGCTTCGGTTTTCGCACCAGCCAGCTTACCCAGTGAATCCAGCATGCTGACCACGTACTCTTTACCGGTGTCGATAAGCGAACGAATCAGACAGTGGATTTCCACGTTGTCATCAGTCATGGTCACAACGCCGACGTTCAGAGAGGTTTCCACCACGCCTTTTGCCACGTCAGAGTTGCGGATCACGCCATTCGGCGTGGCGTTCAGCAGGCGAACGAAAGCATCGCGAGACTGTGCGGTCAGCGCGGCTTTATCGTTGCTTACCGGCTCCAGCAGTACAGTCAGGTTTTTCTCTTTCTCAGCCAGTTCGTTTTTCAGGATGTCCTGATATTTACCGACCAGCGCTTTCAGAGCATCCACTTTGCCAGCGTCAACTGCAACGGTTGAGAACGCTTCGCGTGGAATGGCGTTACGCAGCGTACCGCCGTTGAAATCAACCAGGCGCAGATCCAGTTCTGCCGCGTGTCCCGCCAGGAAACGTACCAACAGTTTGTTGGCGTTGCCCAGGCCGACGTGAATTTCGCCGCCGGAGTGGCCGCCTTTCAGGCCTTTCAGCGTCAGCTTAAAGCTCTGGAAGCCCGCCGGAATCGCTTCGCGATCGAGATGCAGGTTGGAGGTGAAATCGATACCGCCCGCACAACCCATGTAGATTTCACCCTCTTCTTCAGAGTCGGTGTTAATCAGAATATCCGCCTGCAGCCAGTTGGCTTTCAGGCCAAACGCGCCGTCCATGCCGGCTTCTTCGGTCATGGTCAACAGCACTTCCAGCGGGCCGTGCTCGACGTTATCGTCAGCCAGCACCGCCAGCGCGGAGGCCATACCGATACCGTTATCCGCCCCCAGGGTGGTGCCGCGTGCTTTCACCCACTCGCCATCGATGTATGGCTGAATCGGGTCTTTGGTGAAATCATGAACGGTATCGTTGTTTTTCTGCGGCACCATATCGAGGTGCGCCTGCAGAACGACCGGTTTGCGGTTTTCCATTCCGGCGGTTGCGCCTTTACGAATCAGGATGTTACCGACTTCGTCGCGTTCCGTATGTAAACCTTTTTCTTTTGCCCAGCCGATGATGTGTTCAGCCAGTTGCTCTTCGTGATAAGACGGGTGAGGAATCGAACAAATTTTGGCAAAAATATCCCACAACGGTTGCGGGGAGAGTTGAGACAGTTCCGACACGATGAGTCTCCTTACGGCGTTAAGCATCTTAAATTAGGTGATAGGTAGCAAAAAAGACACCACAAGCAGCGCTTGCGAGATAAGGTCGAGAATACCACTTTCTGCCCTCTCTGCCAGAACAAACCGCGGAAAAAGAGGGGCAGAGTCCGCTTAAGGCTGGTTTTTAGCGCGTCAGATCTCTATAATCTCGCGCAACCTATTTCCCCCTTGAACACTTTTTAAGCCGTATAACACAGGCTGGGATACTTTCACATGAGCGAAAAATACGTCGTCACCTGGGACATGTTGCAGATTCACGCCCGCAAACTGGCAAGCCGTCTGTTACCTGTTGAACAGTGGAAAGGCATCATTGCCGTTAGCCGTGGGGGTCTGGTACCAGGCGCTCTGCTGGCACGTGAACTGGGCATTCGTCATGTTGATACCGTTTGCATCTCCAGCTACGACCACGACAACCAGCGTGAGCTGACCGTCCTGAAACGCGCCGAAGGCGACGGTGAAGGCTTTATCGTGATCGACGACCTGGTTGATACCGGCGGCACCGCAGTGGCTATCCGCGAAATGTATCCTAAAGCACATTTCGTCACCATCTTCGCTAAACCGGCAGGTCGCCCGCTGGTTGACGATTATGTCATTGATATCCCGCAGGATACCTGGATTGAACAGCCGTGGGATATGGGCGTTGTCTTCGTACCGCCGATTGCCGGCCGTTAATTCCTGCAATTAATGCGATTCCAGCGCCCGGCAATGCCGGGCGTTGTTCTTTTTACCGCTATGCGCGGTACAATAGTCCAAAGCTCGTATTCATGGAGACTGTGCGATGTCAGAGGCGAATCTCAGCGAAACCCTGTTCAAACCGCGTTTCAAACACCCTGAAACCTCTACGCTGGTGCGTCGATTCAATCACGGGAGCGATCCTGCGGTGCAGTCTGCGCTTGATGGTAAAACCGTCCCGCACTGGTATCGCATGATTAACCGCCTGATGTGGATCTGGCGTGGCATCTCGCCGCAGGAAATTCTTGATGTGCAGGCGCGCATCGTAATGAGCAAGGCTGAACGTACCGACGAGGGAATGCTTGATACGGTGGTGGGCTATCGCGGCGGCAACTGGATCTACGAGTGGTCGACGCAGGCGATGCAGTGGCAGCAAAAAGCCGCTCAGGAAGACGATCCGTTGCTAAGCGGTCGCCACTGGCTGCATGCCTCCAATCTCTACAGTATTGCGGCCTATCCGCATCTGAAAGGCGATGAACTTGCTGAACAAGCGCAGGTGCTGGCTAATCGCGCCTATGCGGAAGCGGCGAAACGTCTGCCAGGTGAAATGCGTGAACTGGAAATCGCCATTCCTGGCGGCTCGCCAGTTAGCGCGTTCCTGCATATGCCCGGGGGCGATGGCCCGTTCCCGACGGTGCTGATGTGCGGTGGGCTCGATGGCCTGCAAATTGATTACTACAGCTTATATGAGCACTACTTCGCGCCACTAGGCATCGCTATGCTCACGCTGGATATGCCATCAATTGGCGGTTCGTCGAAGTGGAAACTCAGCCAGGACTCCAGCCAGTTGCATCAACATCTGCTGCGTGAACTGCCGAATATTCCGTGGGTTGACCATACGCGCGTGGCGGCCTTTGGCTTCCGCTTTGGCGCGAACGTCGCGGTACGGCTGGCCTACCTCGAATCTCAGCGCCTGCGTGCTGTCGCTTGTCTGGGGCCAATTGTGCACTGCCTGCTGAGCGACCCGCTGCGTCAGGGGCGCGTGCCGGAAATGTATCTTGATGTGCTCGCCTCGCGTCTTGGTATGCACGATGCTTCTGATGACGCGCTGCGTATCGAACTGAACCGTTACTCGCTGAAAACACAGGGGTTACTGGGGCGCCGCTGCCCAACGCCGATGCTTTCCGGCTACTGGAAGGATGATCCGTTCAGTCCGGAAGAGGAGTCGCGCCTGATTGTCTCTTCCTCGTCAGAAGGCAAGCTGCTAAATGTGCCGTTTAACCCGGTGTATCAGAATTTCGACAAGGCACTCAAAGAAATTGCAGGGTGGATCAATAATAGATTTAGTTAATAGATTGCTAAATTTTATTGATTTGGTAAAACAGTTGCATCACTAAAGGAGATCGCAATGACGTTACCGAGTGGACACCCGAAGAGTAGACTGATTAAGAAACTCACTGCGCTGGGCCCTTACATCCGTGAAGAGCAGTGTGAAGAGAACCGCTTCTTTTTCGATTGCCTTGCTGTATGTGTGAACGTTAAGCCGGCGCCTGAGCTCCGTGAATTTTGGGGCTGGTGGATGGAAATGGAAGCGGAAGAAGACCGTTTCACCTACAGCTATCAGTTTGGCCTGTTTAATAAAGACGGAAAATGGCAGGCCAGCGCGATTAATGACCCTGAAGTTAACGAGCGCGTAGAGCAATCGTTACGCAGTTTTCATGAGCGAGCGCGTGAACTGCTGGCGACATTAGATCTGAAACTGGAACCGGCCGAGGGTTTTAACGATGAGCCGATGCGTTTATCGGCATAAATTAATGTGATTTTGGGCCAGTCAATCGTCCGGCAATTCGCGCCCACCAGTCCATTACTGGTGGGCGCTTTTAATCAGAACTGATAGGTCATCCCCAGCGCGACGATATCATCGTCATTGATGCCGAGTTTATTATCGCTGTCGATTTGGTTGATACGGTAATCCACAAACGCGGACATGTTCTTATTGAAGTAATACGTCGCCCCCACATCAATGTAATTCACCAGGTCTTCGCTGCCGACGCCTTCAATATCCTTGCCTTTAGATAATACGTAACCCAGTGATGGGCGGAAGCCATTATCGAACTGGTATTGCGCCACCACTTCGACGTTCTGCGCTTTATTGGCAAAACCACCCGAAATCGGCGTCATATTGCGGGTCTCAGAGTAGAAGGTCGCCAGATAAATATTGTTGGCGTCATATTTCAGACCCGTCGCCCAGGCTTCGGCTTTATTGCCCTGACCGCGCGGCGCCAGTGCTGCATTTTGCTGATCTGCCGTGCGGTCGGAAGCGGTATACGCGCCGCTGATGGCGAAATCGCTGCCAGCAAAATCATAAGCCAGTGATGTACCGAAGCCGTCGCCATTCTGCTTCTTGACCTCGCGGCCTTCGTTTTTCCCCTGATATTGCAGGGTTAAATCGAGACCATCCACGACGCCGAAGAAATCCATGTTACGGTAGGTTGCCAGACCGCTCGCGCGTTTGGTCATAAAGTTATCGGTTTGCGCGGAGGAGTCTCCACCAAATTCCGGAAACATATCGGTCCAGGCTTCAACATCGTACAGAGCCCCCAGATTACGACCATAATCAAAAGAACCAAAATTCTTTAATTTCAAACCAGCAAATGCCAGACGTGTTTTTTGTGAAGAGTCGCTTTCGGTTTTATTGCCGGAAAATTCAGATTCCCAGCGACCATAGCCGGTTAAATCTTCGTTGATCTGCGTCTCGCCCTTAATCCCAAACCGGACATAGGTCTGATCGCCATCTTTACTGTCGTAATCACTGATATAATGCATGGCTTTTACTTTGCCATACACGTCCAGTTTATTACCGTTCTTGTTATACACTTCCGCAGCCTGCACAGCAGAAACTGAGGTTAACGCGCTAATCATCATCAATGCCAGAGTGCTTTTTTTCATTTCCATTTCCTGATTTTTTAATAAGACAAAATTTATAAAAATGTATCCACATGAAAAAACAGGAAGGGTTGTAACGTTTATCAATGAAAGATTTATGACAATATCTAAGGAATGTCGGAATTATATTAAAAAAGTGTTTTTGTTCAGCGTTGTCATAAAATAGCCAAAAAGCATGGTTAAGCTTACTGATCGCGCGCAATAAAATTCCATGCTTTCCCTGCTGCCTGTTGGCAAGCGGGCTGACTCCTGCTACAACGTTCGTTTGGTACAAAAACTTCATTTTTAACGGCAGAGAATCATGAGTGATAGTCAGACGCTGGTGGTCAAACTGGGCACCAGTGTTTTAACGGGCGGATCGCGCCGCCTGAATCGCGCGCATATCGTTGAACTGGTTCGCCAGTGTGCTCAGCTCCATGCAGCCGGGCATCGTATTGTCATTGTAACGTCAGGAGCAATTGCCGCCGGGCGTGAGCATCTGGGTTATCCTGAACTGCCCGCGACTATCGCTTCGAAACAACTGCTCGCCGCCGTCGGCCAGAGCCGCCTCATTCAGTTGTGGGAACAACTGTTCTCTATCTACGGCATCCACGTCGGGCAGATGTTGCTGACCCGCGCGGATATGGAAGACAGAGAGCGTTTCCTCAACGCCCGCGATACCCTGCGCGCGCTGCTTGATAACAACATCGTACCGGTGATTAACGAAAATGATGCGGTCGCCACCGCGGAAATCAAAGTGGGTGATAACGACAACCTGTCGGCGCTGGCGGCGATTCTGGCGGGTGCCGATAAGCTGCTGCTGCTGACCGACCAGCAGGGTCTCTTCACCGCAGATCCGCGCAGCAACCCTGACGCCAAACTGATTACCGACGTGCACGGCATTGATGATGCGCTGCGCGCCGTCGCGGGGGACAGCGTCTCTGGCCTCGGCACAGGCGGAATGGGCACCAAATTGCAGGCCGCTGACGTTGCCTGCCGTGCGGGAATTGAAACGATTATCGCCGCAGGCAGCCGTCCAGGCGTCATTGGCGATGTGATGGCGGAAGTCTCCGTCGGCACCCGTTTTCACGCTCAGGATACACCGCTGGAGAACCGTAAACGTTGGATCTTTGGCGCACCGCCTGCTGGTGAAATTACCGTTGATGAGGGCGCGACCTCTGCCATTCTGGAACGCGGGAGTTCATTACTTCCAAAAGGCATTAAAAACGTGACAGGTAACTTCTCTCGTGGTGAAGTGATCCGCATCCGTAGTCTCGAAGGGCGAGATATCGCGCACGGCGTCAGCCGCTACAACAGCGACGCGCTACGCCTTATCGCCGGGCATCACTCACAGCAAATCGATGCTATTCTCGGCTATGAGTACGGCCCGGTTGCCGTCCACCGTGACGATATGATCACCCGCTAAGGAGTTTACCATGCTCGAACAAATGGGCATTGCTGCCAAACAGGCTTCCTACAAGCTGGCACAGCTATCGAGCCGTGAAAAGAATCAGGCTCTGGAAAAAATAGCTGATTATCTGGAAGCATTCAGCGCGGAGATCCTCGATGCTAACCAGCAGGATCTGGCTGATGCGCGCGCGAATGGTCTGAGCGAGGCGATGCTCGACAGGCTGGCGCTCACTCCCGCACGTCTCTCTGCTATCGCCAGCGATGTACGTCAGGTCTGCACTTTGGCGGATCCGGTCGGGCAGGTGATTGACGGCGGGCTGCTCGACAGCGGCCTGCGCATTGAACGTCGCCGCGTCCCGCTCGGCGTGATTGGCGTGATTTATGAAGCGCGCCCCAACGTCACTGTGGATGTCGCCAGCCTGTGCCTGAAAACCGGCAACGCGGCGATTCTGCGTGGCGGGAAAGAGACACATCGCACCAACGCCGCCACGGTGAAGGTCATCCAAAAAGCGTTGCAGGAGTGCGGCTTACCGGCGGGCGCCGTGCAGGCGATCGATAATCCGGATCGTGCGCTGGTCAGTGAAATGCTGCGCATGGACAAATATATCGACATGCTGATCCCTCGCGGCGGCGCGGGGCTGCATAAACTGTGCCGTGAGCAGTCGACTATCCCCGTGATCACCGGCGGGATTGGCGTGTGTCATATCTATGTTGATGAAAGTGCGGAAATCGCCCCGGCGCTGAAGATTCTGGTGAATGCCAAAACCCAGCGCCCGAGTACCTGTAACACTGTCGAGACGTTGCTGGTTAACCAGCACATTGCTGAACGTTTCCTGCCCGCGCTGAGCAAGCAAATGGCGGAAAGCGGCGTAACCCTGCATGCCGATGAGCGTGCGATGGGGCTGCTTCAGGATGGCCCGGCGCAGGTTGTGACGGTTAAAGCGCAAGAGTATGACAACGAATTTCTGTCTCTCGATCTCAACGTGAAGGTGGTGTCCGACCTGGACGATGCTGTTGCGCATATCCGTGAGCATGGCACTCAGCACTCCGATGCCATTCTGACGCGCACTCTGAGCAATGCTAACCGCTTTGTGAACGAGGTCGACTCCTCGGCAGTTTACGTGAACGCTTCCACGCGCTTCACCGACGGCGGCCAGTTCGGCCTGGGCGCGGAAGTGGCTGTCAGCACACAAAAACTGCATGCGCGTGGGCCTATGGGTCTCGAAGCACTGACCACCTACAAGTGGGTTGGCTTTGGTGACGATACCATTCGTGCCTAATTAACCCCGGGTGGTGCAAAAGTAGCCATTTGATTCTCAAGGCCATTGACGCATCGCCCGGATAGTTTTAACCTTCTTCACCGTGATTCGCGCCCGCGAACACGTCCTTTTCAGGGCCGATATAGCTCAGTTGGTAGAGCAGCGCATTCGTAATGCGAAGGTCGTAGGTTCGACTCCTATTATCGGCACCAGTCACTTATATCTTATTGATTTAATTAACATTAAATTCGTTCGGAGTGAAATCGCGTAGCCTCTACTACATAGAGGTCATACAGCCGATGGCTCAACGTGATAATCTGTATCGCCGTAGCAGCGGTATTTATGTTGTCCGTATTGCAGTTCCCGCCCGATACCGTCTCTACACGGGACAGCGTGAGATTCACGCTTCAACAGAAACAAACGACATCAGAAAAGCGCGAGCGATTGCCGCAGTCCTATTGGCTGCCTGGCAGCGATGTTTGGGTGAGTATCAAAAATTGGATAGAGAAAAGTTGGTGAGCAGTGCGCCTGCTTTGGCGGGCGAAGGAATGATCAGCCTTGCTGAATTTTGCGGTTTAACGAGTGCTTCCCTGCAACAAGTTGCTCAGCGCCTGCTTGATACGAATATCCCGCTGTTTTGGCTTGCTGATGGGCGTCCTGCTTACTATGTGGAAGACCTTTCACTCGTTGATAAAGACGATCCTGAGGTTTCTGGATTTATCATCGATAGTGCCATTAACATCGGGATCAGAGGTTCTCTGAGCGGTTATGTTCAGCCTTTGGTTTCATCACGTATATTACGTCAGATGATCGCTGGCGAGCCGCTGGATGCAGAAACCGCATTTAAATCCTCAGAGGCTTCATCCAAAGCCGCTTGGTTCGTTGACTTTCCCGGTGTCGAAATCTCGCCTAATTCATTGATGATTCATCGTGTTCAAGCCGAGCGCTTACGATTATTTTGGCTGTCACATAGCACCGCAGTTTCTCCAGTCATGCCAGAGAAACCAAAAGCAATTACCCCTGTATTATTGCCCTCATCAATACCGGATAATGAATATGTAAATCGTAAATACTACTCAGTGAAAATGAGCGAGTTATGTGAAAAATATATTCGCTACAAGCGCGGGGGGAAATTCACGGAAAAGGCAGAGAATCGAGTTCGGGAAGGGTTTGGTTTATTCCTTGAAGTCATGGGTGATTCAACGCTTGAAAAAGTTGACCGTGACTTCCTCCGTAAGTATGAGAGCTTACTAAGGTCGATACCTGCAAGGCGCGATCTGGCAAAAATAAGATATAAAATCAATGATGTTCATGAATTGATTGTAAAGGCCAAAGAGAATGGCGACCCTCTAATGAGCGATAATGCCGTTCGTAAATATATGCGAATTCTCTTCGAGGCTTTCCAGTGGGCTGATGGAGAGGGCATTTTTATTAAGTCTCCTGCGAATAAATTCTTTGCACCTGTTGAAAATGAAAAGATGGATCAGGATTTCAAATCTGATTTCACTGATGGGGATTTAAACGCTATTTTTGGTATGCCTTGGTATAAACGTGGAACTGTCGATAAAAACAGTCAGGGGCAATTCCATCATTATCGTGCATTTCATTACTGGCTACCGCTAATTGGCTTTTTTACCGGAGCGAGGATAAATGAATTATGTCAGCTTTATCTTGACGATATTAAGCAGGATACTGTCGGTTTTTATTTCTTCGAAATCAGCAATGAGCGTGCAGATCAGTCGCTAAAAACTATTCATTCGCGACGAAAAATACCGTTGCATCCGACATTGATCAAACTTGGATTAGTCCGCTATTGCGAAGCATTGAAGAAAGCAGGCCATGAACGTTTATTTCCCGAGCTTCCTTACCACCCTGTAAAAGGATATGGCGATAAAGCTTCGGACTGGTTTAACCGCTCGTTGCTCAAAGAACGGTTAGGCTTTGAAAAAGAGAGCAAAAAATCTTTCCATTCATTCCGTCACACGTTTTCTACTAGGCTCAAACAAGCAGGAATCGACAGCGAGACGCGTGCGCAGTTTGTTGGACATATCCGTGGTTCTGGCGAGACAGAGAACCGGTATAGCAAAGATCATCCACCAGCGGCTCTCTATGCTGTTCTTGAGAGCGTTACGCTAGGTCTACCGGAAGTTGCTCCATTTGTTTGCGAAGATGGTGTGGTTGCTGTAGCTGATGCGCTACGGATTAAGCAGAACAACAAATCGCGAAAAGAACCGCAATAGTCTGACTTTCTCTCTTGCTCTAACGCGCTCAGAACGATTCTGGCGCGTTTTTTATTAAGGGTGGTGGATTGCATAGTGCCAAATTTGGAGGCGCTTAAAATGCGTCTGGTGAGACTTGATTTGCATTAGCTCAGAATTGATCTCACGATTTTCTCTGACAGCATACAATCAAGTCTAACAGTCCACCTTGAGCGAAGAGCAGACGAACATTTGACAAGCACATGTTTTTCTTTTCTCAATGATCACATGCTTATTGTTAAGACATAATGTCCTATGAAATATCAATGTCCAACGATGTAAATAGGAATCCAGTTCTTTGGGAAGTTATGTTGCTTCCAGGTCTCCATAAACCTATTTTTACCCATAAAATCTTGAGTTACATAAAAAACAGCATAGAAAAATGAATAATTGAAATCATTGGTGTATCCTTGTGTATCAGATACTACCTCTTCAATGTTCTTGTTCAATCTATCTTTGCTATTCGCATACTTATATTCAATTGCAGCTTTTAGTTCAGGCACTAAAATATCAGGTTTATATTGTTTATTGGGCTTCAAAAAAACACTACCTGCATTAGATGAGGAAGGAAAAATAACATTGACAACCTGTTTTATAGGTTGATAAACATCTGCTTCCTTTATGGGGTTTATCCCTAATGCGTTAAGATAAGATTCAGTTCCGTGAAGTATATTTTCAAGATAAATTAATCCTGTTTCTTTTCTATTAGAATCGATAAATCCAAAAGGACTTAAAAATTGGGTCGTCTTTGATAAGAACGTGTTATTGAACTCCCCAGTCCAATAGTCATCACAATTAAACTCATTATAATACTTGCATTTTTCATAGTCTTCTCCAAAAATCCTATGAAAAATAGATAGATAGTTAGGGGTGTTATTTTTCTCCACATAAAGAGATACACTTAAATAAATAGACTTTAAAATATCAAAAAATGGCCTCTCATATTTATCATGACCTTCACTAACCCATTCTTGATAATCAGGATATAAATCTGGGGAATTAGACCACTTACTTTCATCTGTCTGATGTTTTATAACTAACGGTAATAACTCATAAGCTTTACTTAGCAAGTCAATGATGTTTTCTTCTAAATATTTCAAAATTAATTCCTTTTTCATTCGTTAATTACTGACAACTATATCGTAGTTATAACAGCAATATGAAATAAATTTCGCACCCAAATTCCCAACAAGCCCTATTCCTATCAACTACGGTAATATATATAACTTAATCAGACCTGAGCGATTTTCAATCAGCAAGTCCTGATGAAGTGACGCCAAAAGGTGTTTAAACTGAATCGGCAAGCATCATATAGTCAGTTCCGTCCCGCTCTACACCTGCTGACAATCCTCCTTATTGTTTGTAATGTCCACTTTTGGCACAAAGCTGCCTATCAGATTAGGTTTGGCTATCTGCCTTAGCTGTTTTAGATCAAATCTAAGCTAATACACTTGATTACCTACGATTGCACCCGCAGCCCTTTCACACTTTCTGATGGTAGGTTAATCACTGTCTTAATGCAGTTCTCTATGCTGCCAACGATGTCTTCGCGTGGGCCGCTTTGCCAGTCTGCGCTTGCGTAAAAAGCATCGAGAACCGCAGTCATGCTTTCAGCACTGTCAAAGGCGCGAATCAAGTAGTAGCAATCCAGGTCATGAAGCGAGTTGCCAAACGAAACAACATCGATCCCGTGGCTTTGGTGTAGGGGAACACTGATTCCCTGCATTATGGCGTGAAAAGCGGCACCGCTGCCTTTGCGTAAGGTGTATTGCAGTATTTCGACGGTTCTCAAGCGTTATCTCCGTGTTGCCCTTGAGCAGCTACTAGTTGATAGCAATAAAGTAAACCGGACTGGGCCGTGAAGTTACTGCTAATCAGACCGTCATCCGTAAGCAGAAGCTGAGATATGCTGTTCAAACGCGCTGTAAGGCTCTCTGGCGAGTGTTTTAAAGAAGGTAGTCAAATCATGGTGCAGAATTCGCGGCGCTCTCATAGAGTGACTGGCGAAGCCAGTTGAAACAAGCGTAGCGGAGTTCGAGCAATCAATGAGAAATCTGGGCGAGCTTTAGCTTTACCGCGTCGCTTAACATTGGAGGCTGATTGCCTCTATAAGGACTGTCTCACCGCCACGGAAATTTTCGGATGCAATGCTTAAGAGGGGCGCTTCCAAACCTAGGGCATCCACTTTTTCGCTCCCAACTTATCTGGCTGCATTTACACCGCGAACACGTTGAACGTTAGCAGCTTCTGGTTCGTGTTTGGTTGTTACGCAGGTAAGGTAAAAACGGCAGGTTTACTTTTGACGGGAACGCCATAAGACGCCAAACAGCAGAGAAGTGTAATTGTTAAAAATGTTAAAACATAACTTGTTCTTTAAGATGTAAACCCTTCCTCGGGGGGGAAGCCGGACATATCAACCCTAAGGCCATCTGAGAAGATAGCCTGTAGGTTTGCTCGGTTCCCCTTGCCAGATGAAGATCAAGTCTTCCTCGTGGTGTGACGACCTTTCTTGAAAGATGCATTATGCGCAAAAGAAGCTACTCAAGAATCCGCCGATAGCTACTTTCACCCTCTGCTTGGCTGCATCAAACGCTTGCGCGCCCTACCTACCACAATCAACGTTACACAGAGTTCCCATCCTGACGTTTTACGCAAAAGAGCGGTAATGCTCCACCTATCCGGACCGGTTTACCGCATGAGATAGATGTCACGACCAAAATAGCATAGGCTTAACTTCAATAAAAGTGTTATATATCAGTGAAGTGCGTTCATATTTTGAAAGCACTTCACTGATATAGAACAACACATAGCATCAGTATCGGTATAATTGATTGTCGACACCGTAGTCGGTTTGGCTTGCCATTATAATTAATTAACATTAATACAACAGGTTAACAGGTGGCTCAATGTTATTAGCTCATATGTCGGCAGTGGAAGAACAACTTCTTGCCACTTCTAAAATCCCTGCAAACTCTGGTCACTCTTTGCACAAAGGAACGCCGAGAGAAGCTTTCATCAGAGAATTTTTAGAGGCCCACTTACCTTCAACACTTGCCATTGGCACAGGTGAAATAATCGACAGTGAGTCCTCGCCAAATTCGGCACGACGGCAGTTTGATATTGTGATTTATAAACGTAACCTTCCTAAGCTTGATTTTGGTGGTGGTGTGAGTGGCTTTCTTGTGGAGTCAGTGATCGCAACGATAGAAGTTAAGTCCACCCTTGATAAAGCTGGAATGGAGCAAGCTATTACTGCTGCCTACCAGGCAAAGAAGCTTAAAAAAAATGAACAATGGTCTTTCAGTAGTGGTTATATCCCTCCAGCCATTCTCAACTTTGTTGTAGCTTATGATGGGCCTCAGCAGATGGATACGGTTCTTGGTTGGATCATCGAAATAGAGAATAAATTAGGTTTTGCTGGAAACGATTTACCTTTAGGAGAGCAGAGAATACGCGTCCCAAGTGAATCGATTGATGGAGTATTTTTACTAGATAGAGGCTTTGTTACATTCGATAATTTTCCAATCGGATTTTTGAATGATGAAGCTCGAGGAAAGATGCCGAAAGCTAAGTGGGTCGCTGCAACTGTGCAGAGAGGAAGCTTGCTATGGCTTTTCCAAATGTTGACTCAAGCTTCTATGAACATCAGTGGAACTTTTTTGAATTTAGTTCCGTATATGGAAAAGCTGAAAGTTGATATCCGCACTGGTGGGTAAGTTAGTGCCAACAAACGACCGTTTTCCGGCACCCCTTCGCAGGTATCTTCCGGGATGTTGAAAAATTAGCCTTGGCAATTGTTGGCAGGCGTCCTATTGTTGACACCGTTTTCTGACAGGTATTGAGAGGTGTTGAGAATGGCGATTTTCGGCTACGGGCGTGTCTCTACCGCTCAGCAAGATACGGAGAACCAGAGGTTGGAGCTTGAGCAAGCTGGTTGGATGTTTGACTTTTGGTTTGCCGATATTGTTAGCGGGAAAGTTCAGGCAATTCAGCGTAAGGCGTTTGCTGAAATGCTTGGCAAAATTCGAACCGGTGAAACACTGGTAGTGGCAAAACTCGACCGTTTGGGGCGTGATGCTATTGACGTGCTCCAGACAGTCCGATTGTTATCTGATCGCGGCATCAAGGTGATCGTCCACCAGCTTGGAACAACTGACCTCACTTCTGCTGCCGGTAAGCTTCTATTGTCGATGTTAGCAGCGGTTGCGGAGATGGAGCGTGATCTACTGATTGAACGCACTCAGGCAGGTTTGTCGCGAGCAAAAGCCGAAGGCAAGAAATTGGGTAGACCTTCTAAAATCGCACCAAAAGCCCGTAGAGCGATTATAGAGAAAAAGAGTAGCGGAATCAGTGTCAGTGCGTTAGCGCGTGAATACGGCGTTTCCAGAGCAACTATAGCCGCGTTGCTTTAAACGTTTATTGCTTCTCGAAGCTCTTGGGCGACAACTCGTTGTATAGCGGTTCTAACTTTCAGACCGCAGGGCTTATCTCAGAGAAAGATTGCCAATGCACTTAATCATTTGGGCATAACTACGCCTCATGGTGGAACTTGGCGATTGTCTCAGGTTCATGGAATAATCAGTAGGTTAGAAGAAAATGTGAAAGAAGAGACTCAGTTTAAAATGCTTTCAGTTGCGTTAAATGAATTCTTCACTTAAAACATAACGGTGTCGCATATGTCGATGTTTATGAGAGAGTTAAGTTAAATTGAAGAGCGTGTTCTTCTTTGTTCCAATGTCTTCGGTGGATGCGATACAGTCTAACCTTATGAATTGCTTATGAAATCTCCTATCAACGCTATTATATGACAGATAGGAGGCAATTCTTATCTATAAAAATAATTGTTAGAGGCTATCATGGATGTCTTACAGGAAATATTGAAATGGTCTAGTTCCGAGCTACCCCTCTGGGCAAGAGACTGCTTAAGGAGACAATTGGCTTCTCCCTCATTGGAGGATAGTGATTATGAAGAATTATTGGAATTGATAAAGATAGAAAATAAAATATTGCCCTCCGATAAATTAGAATCTCTCCCCTTAAATAAGGATCATATTCCGGTTTCAGCGGTTAATGATCAAGTCATTAAGATTAAAGAACTAAGTAGTCTTGTTCACGTGAATAGGATTGCGCCTGACCAAAAAATTGCATTCTGTGATAATGGGATTACCATCATTTATGGTATGAATGGTGCGGGCAAATCAGGATACGGGCGAGTTCTCAAGCATGCATGTAGAGCACGAGATAAAGGTGGTGCGATACTCCCTAATGTAAACCTGCCTGGCTATTCATCCAATATACCTAACGGGAAATTTAAAATTTCTCTGAATGGGAAAGAACACGATTTACAATGGTCTTATAATTCACCATCCCCAGAATTGTTGTCCTCAATTAGTGTTTTTGATACTCTTTGTGCATCATCATATCTGAAAGAAGGCGAGGCTGCTTATTTACCTCGTGGTCTCGATATTCTTGAAGAATTTGCAAATATAATAATTCCTAAATTAGCAGAAAAAGTTTTAGCCGAGGCTAAGGCTATAGATGTGAATAAAGATATAACTCAAATTTTTACAGATGGCACTAGTGTATCTGATATATGTAAAGTATTGGACCATAAAACAGATGTCGTAAAATTAAGAGATTTAGCCACTTTAAGTGATTCCGAGCTAAGTAGGGATAAAGAGCTAGATAGAGTTCTGGCAGAAAAAAATCCTGAGGAAAAGTATAAAGAATTACTAAGAAGTGTATCGCACATAAAAGAGCTTTGCGTTAGGATCAATAATCAAAGTAAGTTTATAAATAACGCGGCCATGACAAAGCTTAAGTCGTTGATCGAAGGCGTTACTAATGCAGAAAAGGCATTAAATGAGTCAGCTCAAAAACTTGCGGCCGGAGATGATTTATTGCCTAACACTGGTGAAAGTATCTGGAGAGATTTGTTTCTGTCTGCCAAAAAATACTCGCTCAGTTGTGCTTACCCAGGCCATGATTTTCCCTCCGTTGGTCGTGATGCAAAATGCGTTTTATGCCAGCAACCTATATCCGAAGCAACTGACAGAATGTTACGCTTCAATGAGTTTATTAATGATGATATATCTAAATTATTAGATGAAAGAAAATCTTCTCTAAAAACAGCTAGAGAAAAAATATATACTGCTACCCTTGATTTTAGTTTTAATGCTGCAATACATATTGAAATTGGCAATGAGCATAGCGAATTAATTGAAAGAGTTAATAAGTATCAAGAAGATATTATCAATACAAAGACTGCGATGCTTTCAATGATTGATAGTAAGAACTTCGCGAATATCGAATTTGATTATAATCCAATTTCAGAGCTAAGACTTCTGGCTGCTAGCAAGTTACGTGAAGCAAGGTTATATAAGCAAGCATCCAAAAAAAGAAAGATTGACGCTCTAATAAAGGAAAGTAAAGAACTCAAAGCACGAATTATGCTTGCGGAAAAATTAGAAGGCTTAATTTCTTTAGTTGATAGGTTGAAGTTATATAACACTCTTAACTCAATTAGCTTTTCAGCATTATCAAAAAAAGTATCAGATAAATCTAAGTTGTTTGCAAATTCAATAATAAGTAATGCTTTAAAAAAAGATTTGGATGAAGAATTTTCTAAATTGGGTGTTTCTCATATAAAAACAGTTCTCAAACCAAGAGTTTCTAAGGGGAAGGTTTTTTATAGTTTGCTTTTGGATATACCTATCTCAAATAAGGTGGATTTAATTTTGAGTGAAGGGGAACAGAGGGCTGTATCGTTAGCATCTTTTTTAGCTGAATTAAAACTTGCCAACCATTCATGTGGGATCATTTTTGATGATCCAGTATCTTCTCTTGATCATCATAGAAGAAGACGGGTAGCAACAAGATTGGTTGAAGAAGCAAAAAATCGGCAGGTAATAATCCTCACGCATGATATCGCTTTTTTGAGCGAGTTAATATTTGCTACCGAGAAAAATAATGTCGATAGCTTAATACATCACCTGCAATGGACTGGAGATTTTTCAGGCTGCGTTTATGATGGTTTACCTTGGGATAAGGTCAGCTATAAAACCAGAGTTGAAAAGTTAAAACAAGAATCTCGGCAATTAGATCCTTGGCCTGTATATCCCAGTGCTGAGCAAGACAACTCGATGCGAAGATTATATAGCCGTATGAGATCAACGGTTGAGAAAATGGTTGAAGATGTGATATTCGCTGGGATTGTGGTTAGATTCAGTGAAATTATAGGAGTTGGCAGTTTACATAAATTAAGTGGGCTTGAGCGAGAATGTTGTATTGCGATTTCTGAACTCTGGTCAAAATGCCATCGTATTACTGATGCTCATGATCAACCTGCATACAAACAGACAGCGTTACCAAGCCCTGATGAATTTCGAGCAGATTTAGAGCTTATTTTAGATTTAGCAAAAAAAGCAGCAGCGACTCAGATTAAAAAATAGTTAATCTTTAAGCATTCAGGGAAGAATTCTCTGAATGCTTTCATTCAAATGAAGCCGCGATGACTTCCCCAGTGTTGGCGTTAAAAACACAAAAGTATTGCAATGGTATCAGCATATTCATGCTGTTAATGGCCTTAGCCTGTTGTCCAAATGCTTGAATCGTTCTCTTTTTCTCGTCGTGCCATAAGTAAGTTCCGAAAATCGGTTGAGCTTCACTTTCCTGCCACACATGGCGAAACGTCGCTTTATTGTCCATTACCTGCTTGCACTGTCTGACGGGGTTGTGGTGCGCTTTTGCATAGCATTCCGGTGTATTATCTGAGCAAGCAGCACCTTGCTTTTCTGTTGTGTGTTCTGCACTCACAGCAGAAAACGCACACACTCCCAGCACCAAAGCGAGAGTTCCCAAAATGCCCCATGATATTGCTCGTAGGCTGCTGATCTGCCGTTTTATTGAAACGTGAGCAACTATGCTGTAACTGGCCCAGCTAAGCACGGCTCCCGCTGCCATCGGTAATATAAAGCCTGATTCCGTCATGATTCCCTCATTTGCCAAACAACATCACAGCTTGTAGTGAGTGCTGGAGACACTTAACCAGTGATGACCATCATACGGTTTTGATTTTATTTGTCACTATTGGTATTCATTTTGAATCTATTTGGTGTAGTGATACAGGCTTCTTGCGAAGGAGATTGTGCTCACAAATAGAGTTTTTAGATTCAAAATGTCTCATATGGAGCGTGGCCTTACAGTGGTCAAAACTGCACATTCAGTGCATGAAAAAGACCTTGAGAATACAGTTTGGCGAGCGGGTAAAAGAACTGCGCATTGCCACCGGAATGAGCCAGGAAGCCTTTGCTGATCGGTGTGGGTTTGCTCGTAGTTATATGAGTCGTATTGAACGTGGTGGCTCCAACGCGTCTCTTGATGCGATTGAGGTGCTGGCTAACGCTCTGAGTGTTGAGCCATGGCAGTTATTAGCGTCTGACTCATCTAAAGATGACGACCCGGAACTGTTGGTTCCATACGCGGCCGATGGCTCGTGCTTTAATCCTGGACTTGCGAGTAGTCGCGATGGTTCGTTTGGCGTAGGTGATAAAGCGGCTCAGAAGCGTTTTGGCACGTTTTCCGAAGCACTTGAGTATCTACGTAGCATGGAGACCGCAAAGTGGCGTAGGCCTAATGCCAGTGGCAATTGGGGCATTGTGTCAGCGGTGCGATGGGACAAACTGAGAAGGTAGAGCAAGTATAAGTTTAAGAATTCCGATGCTGTATGGATGAACAGTGTTTATTGGGTGCTAATATTTTACCGTTTCATCAGCCTTTTGTTTCTATAAGAGTGAATGAAACACCAAAATTCAGGTGCATTACGTAGGCGTTACGGTGGCGTTTTTTCAAGGCTAAGTCAAAGTAAGTGTAATAAAAGTCATATATAACATAGGCTTGGTGGGGTGGCCTTGAAAGTGACTGATATTCATTTGTCCTTTCGGAATTTGAACGCAGTTGCATTTCCGGTTTGAGTGAGTAACGGCAGTATTTAACCTTAGGAAAAATCATTGAACGAATCCGCTCCACTCTTAAAACCGCGCCACACACTACAAGTTGTGCGTATTCCTTCTTCAGAAGTTCAGAATTTGGGTTTTACTTCATTTTATAGCTGGCTCAATAGCTTAGGGTATGACACGACCAATCATAGTAATCAGCGAGCTGATTGGGCGAGAGATGGTGGCTGGCACTTGAAGGCATGTAAGAATAAGGTCAGTAACCAAGAAGATTTCTGGTTAATTTCATTTGATGGAAAAGGCGGTGTTTTACTTTCTGAAAAGTCCCAACAAGACTACCGAAGTGCTTATCGTCGCTTGATTAAAGAGGGCTATCAGCCCGCACGAATCGAAGCAATGACGAGAGGAGAGCTTTACTCGACTTACAACGAGGTTAGAGGATCAGCACGAAGCCACCCTCACTTAAAACCGAGTCAGGTTGATCAAGCTGATTTCGAGCTACATCCCGATCAGATACGGCATATGGTGAATAGCTCAATGATTAAGACCTATAACACATATAGTCGCTTCGGTCAGGCTCGCTTCCGTAATGCAGTATTGCTGAATTCCTTGAATGTGTGTGCTGTAACTGGTGTTGAGTATCGTGCCGCATTGGATGCTGCGCATATACACCCGCATAGTAATGGAGGTGCGATGAAAGTAGCGAATGGGATTGCTCTTCGAAAAGACCTTCATGCTGTTTTTGATCGCGGTGATATGGCAGTCAACCCGGAAACCCTCACGATTCATTTTAGTGAGCGAGCAATTGATAGCTACCTCGATTTTGAAGGACACGTAATTCAAACAGTGCTGTCACTTGATAAAATTGCCTTGGTCGCTCGCTGGGAAGAGTTCTGTTCTCGTGTAAAGTAAAATCTAAATGTCATCAGGAGAGAGCTGTAAAAGAGTTTAAGGTCTTTCGGAGTAAGACTACTTCATCATGTAGCATCTACTACAAATGCGTCCTACAATCGAACCCCACAAACTCATGTGGTTACGCGAGTTTCGGTAATGCGAAGGTCGTAGGTTCGACTCCTATTATCGGCACCATTAAAATCAATAAGTTACATTCAGTATCGCTATCGTTTACACCAGTAACTCTTTCCTATGTAACGGCTGATGTAAGTGATTTACATCAACGAAAATCAACATTCTTTCCCTGCCAGCATCTCCGGATAGTGTTTTTGCGATAATGTTGTTCATCGTCTTAGTCAGGTCGAGACGCTTGAACGTGATATGCCCCGATCCATTCTGGAAGTATCGTATTGAAAGATACTCATCTTCATATACGGCAACTGTGTTGCTTGCTGATATGGTCTGCTAACCTGATGCTGAGATCGCGGCGGTTTTCGGGAAGAGGCTTTCCATCAAGCAGATTTAGCATGCGATGCACATCTGCTAGCCGATGCAGCAGATTGTTATTCTCGAGGGGTATGCGTAGTGGTGCACTCTAGTGAAAGGCAATGCTTCGAAGAAGCATAACCTATGCGGAGAA
Organism: Pseudocitrobacter cyperus; assembly: GCF_039889165.1. Classification (NCBI taxonomy): domain Bacteria; kingdom Pseudomonadati; phylum Pseudomonadota; class Gammaproteobacteria; order Enterobacterales; family Enterobacteriaceae; genus Pseudocitrobacter; species Pseudocitrobacter cyperus. The sequence goes on from NZ_JAYMYY010000012.1 coordinate 44,446, forward strand.
AGGGTTGCTTTGAATCCAGAAACACATAGTTCTGTGAAACACGGGGCTGTTCCTGCTTCCATTAACTGGGTTTACATCAGCAATGGGCGCAGAATGCTGCCCTGTTGCTGTATGTTTATCGACACCTTTCTGTGTTCAACTGGTCCATGTCTTTCAGCGCCTCACCCAACAAGACTTCAATTCTATCACTAATTATAACGACAGACTGCCACCAGACAATCTGGTACTGCATAAGTTGTTCTTACAATTACAATAAAAAGCCTATTGTTTTTTATCTCTAATGCATTTAAGCAGCATCATTAATTCGCCCGATACGCTGATATCCAGATAAGGTTCAGCAATGATTAATATTGAGGCAACTTTCTCTAATCCTGAATACTCACTGCCAAGACAAGCCCTTTCAATTTGAGTTGCTGAAATCCTTGGTGCGCTGAACAAGAACTTCTGCTGCTGTGAAGCAAAAAGCCATCGTTTTACAAGCAACGCTTCCAGTGCTGTCTCTGTATAGTTCTTCACCAGCCTTGACACCTCTAATAACCGGCATGAATTTTTCCATAGCTGAACAGGTGTTAACGAATTGCTCTGTAATGCCAGCAGTGCAGATGCTGCCTGTTGGTATATATTATTCCCAGGCATTTCTCCATGCAAAACAGCAATAAGTCCTTTGAAGTCCGTAGAAGGTTCAGCGATATGCTCAAGTGCATCGCTCCATGAATTTAAAAGCGAAGGCAACACAGAACTTTCCGAAAAACTTGTTATACAGGCGGCAAGAACTATTTGGCTATTTAATACCCATGGTGCTTCATCCTTCCAGTAATCCTCTGGAACTGGAGGTATCTCCCCAACCTGATGGGTGTCAATATTATTTTGTTCAACGGTTTTCATGTAGGACATACCTTCATGCACCCCGATAAGGTTCGGAATTAATTTATCAAATGTTTTTTCTCTAAATAGTGACTCCAGCGCCAACATCCGACCGTAAAATACCGAATTTAATGGCATTCTTCCTTTTGTTGCCATATGAGCGCGTTTAGTAATTTTATCTCCCAAGGATAAAAAATCCTCGGTCGCTGCCAACAATCCCCACGAACCACTAATATCAATGAGTCGGTGATCAATAATTTTTTCATGGGGTTCCTGATTGCTGCACATTCCTGGTAGGGGCACTACTAAGTCATGTTCAGAATATCCTATCGTTTCAAAATGAACCCATGCGATACAGTGCCTAACCGTGGCATGTAAGTGGTGGGCTCGAATATCATCCTTGGTTTCAATAGACGGCAGACAATCCAACACGTCAGAAAAGAGAAGCAGGCATTCTTTTTTCTTATCTGAACGCCATAAGGAAACAGCAGCATCCGCCATCAAACCAACTCTTATTCTTATTTGGATCTTTGATTGCCCGGTAATTTCCGCACCTTTTTGGAAAAAAACGGCTGACTCTGACCAGTTGTTCAATTTAGCAAAAGCAATGCCCATATACCGGCAGGCAAAGACATAATCCACATTACCAAAATCAGGCAAGAGCAAGGCTTTCTGGAAAGAATGTATCGCATCTGAGTAACGCTCTGCGTGAAACAGTACCTTGGCGCGCTGGTTGCTCAAAGTAGCATCATCTTTAAATTCCTTACCCGCTTTGTCCAGCACAGATAAAGCCTCATCGACTGAGTGCTCATATTCATCATAAATGACTGAAATATTGGACAAACAAGCTTTATAGAGTCTTCTCGCTCCCCACTTGCGGGCTTTTGTTTCTGTAAGTCGGAGTATATGCAGCGCTTTCTGAATGTCCAGGGAACTGTCTTTTTCTTCTTTCCAGCAAGATTGGTTAATTAAAACATTCGAAAAATCAGTATCAATGTCACAAACAGCAAGAAGCCTATTTCTTTTATCTTCTTCAAGGAGGTCAAGCGAAGTAATAAGCTCAAGGAGATCATCCAGCCCATTTATTCTAACTGCCTGATGAGAAAATAGAAGTGTTACCGGATCGTTTGTATCTATAGAATATTCTCCGGGATAAGGAGAAAAAGACACATTATCTACGACTCCACTGTCCAGGGCATCCATCATAGAACTTAGTAATCTGACCACAGTTAATGACGGAATATGTACCCTTATATTAGCCAATATACTGCCATAGGCCATTAAGGTTGAGAGATGCTTCTGCTCTTCAGGCGTAATTGAAGCAACGATTCCTTCTATTTTAAGAATACTCGTCAATACCTTCGCTTCTTGTGACGAAGACACAAGAAGCTTGAATTGAAGTAAACGAAGTAGCAATTCAGTCATTGCTTCATCATCAATAATCGTTTGGCCCGGATTCAAGGCTACCTCTACAAACCAAGACATTGAATCACGAAGATAACTCAAATGTTTATCGCTCTCTCGAATAAGCTGGCTCGCTAGAGAAATAAGTATCGTTTTTTCTTTCGCTAAGAATGCGTGCAGGAATGCATTCGCCACATCGTACTGGTTGAGTTCTTTTTCATTAACAATACTGTGCGCAATTTTGATATGAACGGCGTTAATCTCGTCTTCAGGCAAAGTATCGTTAGCTGCTCCTACCAACAAAGGGGATACTCGATAAAGGTCGCTACCTTCCTTTTCAATCCAAGGGCCGACGAGTGTATCAAAAATCTCGCCAGGCAATCGAATGGGAGGCGGTGCTCCCGCAATGGCGGTAACAATATTACGCCGGAAAGATCCTGAAACGAGACTAAGTCTATAAGCCAAAACCCTGGCAGCATCAGAAGGGAACTCCCTGACAAGACGGCTGCGGGCTTCTTCTTTTATACGCTCAACATCCTCCGTTTGTAAGATGTCATCAATCGTTGCAGACCACCCTCGACTGCTTAACGTTCTGACCCTTGCATGCACTAGTTGTGGATGTCCTCGGGTGGAGTAATAAATCCCCCGCCCAGTTTGAACGACTTTTTTCGGATCATGGAGCCCGTGTATTTTAATTAACGCTCCAATCTCCTGCTCGTTAAAATAGGGAATGGCTTGTTCGCTCTCCTGAGAAAGCCAAAGCTTAGGGAACAACGGCATGGGAGGCGGCTTCTGACCTGTCACGATAACCCTGCCTTTATTTTGCACTACAGTGAAAATCAGCGTGATAAGTTCACTCTCAAAGTCTGCAATGTCACTCAAATCCAGATCGTCCAGTACCAACTGGATTGGCAGGGCGGATGTATTGACTTCTATTGCTGCACGGGAAAGCATTTCCCTGATTTGATCAGTGGATCGTCCCCGAAAACTTCCCCATCCCCAACGGCCACCCATTTTGTCAGAAAGCAAGGCCGCAAGGTTTGTTTTACCCGTTCCGCTGCTGCCGTGTAAAAAAAGCACTTGAGAAGACAAAAGCTGCCGTTCTAACTTTTCGACAAGGATAGTTCGACGCACGGCACCGTCCACAACCGGCAGTGGCCTTCCAATCGTAGGCACGCGCGCAAGCAGTCTTGCTATTTCACTAATTTCTGCATTATCCATGAACTGCTGCAAGCTGCTGTTCCTTCGCAAGCCATCCAGCTCATTTTTAGGAACAGACTCCATGGTGGCCGACTCGAATGCATCCCAAAAAACTGTTTGAAAAAGTGGCTTTGAACCTTTTGTAGAAAGTAAATCTGCGACGTGTTTAAGGAGATGCGGTAGCGCTTGACGTGAATAATGCGTATTAATCCCGAGTTTTGAACCATGCAATTTGAGCTTATCTTCAATGACCAGCTGCAACGCATCTTTTTTCTTATTTCCCAAATCCCACTCAATTCTATTGATGAATTTGTGGTAGAGAATATCCACGGTCGCAGACTTCACGAATTCCATAAGCGCGGGGTTCAGTGGGAGCGTTATAAGAAATGAACGCAATGGCTCAACCTGCTCAGTGTTTGGCTGGCACTTCTTCCAGTATTCAAGTCCTTTTTGATTTTTCCCAAAGGGGGCGCCTTTTTCATCGGCTGCTGAGGCTGTCGTTAAAAACCGCAAGGTAACATTGTGATGGGGATTGTTCTGCTGCAAAGACCAGAAGTTATTAAGCGTCTCGACAATTTCAGGAGAACGCAGTGTTAGATTGCTGGATAAATCTTTGACTTGAGTACTAATGACGGACTGCCCTGAACAGATATCAAAGTCTTCAGCGCATTCAAGGAACAAAATTTCACTTTCATTGAGATTGATCCATGCAAGGACACTCTGATAAATCTGGTAAACGTATCCGCGAATACTGTCGGTAGCATCGCGCTTTGCATCTGTTTTATGGCTTGGCGTCGCAGTCATTTAGGCACCATCAATTATCCCTATACCAAAAGTATACCTCAGCTGATTGTGCAATTCTTCTTGTTAGTCATC
>NZ_JAYMYY010000013.1:0-30497 GCF_039889165.1 Pseudocitrobacter cyperus
CACCATCGAACTGCCGGAAGGCGTAGAGATGGTAATGCCGGGCGACAACATTAAAATGGTTGTTACCCTGATCCACCCGATCGCGATGGACGACGGTCTGCGTTTCGCAATCCGTGAAGGCGGCCGTACCGTTGGCGCGGGCGTTGTTGCTAAAGTAATGAGCTAATTGCTGATAACATTTGACGCAATGCGCAATAAAAGGGCATCATTTGATGCCCTTTTTGTACGCTGTCGAACCAGAACCTGGCTCATCAGTGATTTTATTTGTCATAATCATTGCTGAGACAGGCTCTGAAGAGAGCGTTTAGTCCGAAACTTACTTTCGGTTTGGATCGCCTCGCACCCGCGGGGTGAAAATGTTTGTAGAATTCTTCTGACAGGTTGGTTTATGAGTGCGAATACCGAAGCTCAAGGGAGCGGGCGCGGCCTGGAAGCGATGAAGTGGGTTGTGGTTGCGGTGCTGCTGATTGTGGCTATCGTAGGCAACTACCTTTATCGTGACATGATGCTGCCATTGCGCGCGCTGGCCGTAGTAATTCTTATTGCTGCAGCGGGTGGTGTCGCGCTGTTAACGACAAAAGGAAAAGCGACCGTTGCGTTTGCACGCGAAGCGCGTACTGAAGTTCGTAAGGTTATCTGGCCGACTCGCCAGGAAACATTACATACTACGCTTATCGTTGCTGCGGTTACCGCGGTAATGTCGCTGATCCTGTGGGGACTGGATGGTATTCTGGTTCGCCTGGTCTCTTTTATCACTGGCCTGAGGTTCTAAGATGTCTGAAGCACCTAAAAAGCGCTGGTACGTCGTTCAGGCGTTTTCCGGTTTTGAAGGCCGCGTAGCGACTTCGCTGCGTGAGCATATCAAATTACACAACATGGAAGAGCTGTTTGGCGAAGTCATGGTTCCGACTGAAGAAGTCGTAGAGATCCGTGGCGGCCAGCGTCGCAAAAGCGAGCGCAAATTCTTCCCTGGTTACGTTCTGGTTCAGATGGTCATGAACGACGCGAGCTGGCACCTTGTGCGCAGTGTACCGCGCGTAATGGGCTTCATCGGCGGTACTTCTGACCGTCCGGCGCCAATCAGCGACAAAGAAGTGGATGCGATTATGAACCGCCTGCAACAGGTGGGTGATAAGCCACGTCCGAAAACGCTGTTTGAGCCAGGTGAGATGGTTCGCGTTAACGACGGCCCGTTTGCTGACTTTAACGGCGTGGTTGAAGAAGTGGATTACGAGAAGTCCCGTCTGAAAGTTTCCGTTTCTATCTTCGGTCGTGCGACCCCGGTAGAACTGGACTTCGCGCAGGTCGAAAAAGCGTAATACTGCGATCAAAAAAGCAGCGATTTAGTCGTTGCATGAGGCGCGAAATTGGCATACAATTTCGCGCCTTTTGTTTTTATGGGCTGAGCCCGTAAAACGATATTTATCACGGGGAGCCTCATCGAGGCGCTATTACCCAATTAGAGGAAATTGCAATGGCTAAGAAAGTACAAGCCTATGTTAAGCTGCAGGTTGCGGCTGGTATGGCAAACCCGAGTCCGCCGGTTGGTCCAGCACTGGGTCAGCAGGGTGTGAACATCATGGAATTCTGCAAAGCGTTCAACGCAAAAACTGATTCCATCGAAAAAGGTCTGCCGATTCCGGTTGTTATTACCGTTTACGCTGACCGTTCTTTCACCTTCATCACCAAGACTCCGCCGGCTGCAGTTCTGCTGAAAAAAGCTGCTGGTATTAAGTCTGGTTCCGGTAAGCCGAACAAAGAGAAAGTGGGTAAAATTTCTCGCGCTCAGCTGCAGGAAATCGCGCAGACCAAAGCTGCCGACATGACTGGCGCCGACATTGAAGCGATGACTCGCTCCATTGAAGGTACTGCACGTTCCATGGGCCTGGTAGTGGAGGATTAAGAAATGGCTAAACTGACCAAGCGTATGCGCGTGATCCGTGAAAAAGTTGATGCAACTAAACAGTACGACATCAACGAAGCTATTGCTCTGCTGAAAGAGCTGGCCACTGCTAAATTCAACGAAAGCGTTGACGTTGCTGTTAACCTCGGCATCGACGCTCGTAAATCTGACCAGAACGTGCGTGGCGCAACTGTACTGCCGCACGGTACTGGCCGTTCCGTTCGCGTAGCCGTATTTACCCAGGGCGCAAACGCTGAAGCTGCTAAAGCTGCAGGCGCTGAACTGGTAGGTATGGAAGATCTGGCTGAGCAGATCAAAAAAGGCGAAATGAACTTCGACGTAGTTATTGCTTCCCCGGATGCAATGCGCGTTGTTGGCCAACTGGGTCAGGTTCTGGGCCCGCGCGGCCTGATGCCAAACCCGAAAGTTGGTACTGTAACTCCTAACGTTGCTGAAGCGGTTAAGAACGCTAAAGCAGGTCAGGTTCGTTATCGTAACGACAAAAACGGCATCATCCACACCACCATCGGTAAAGTGGACTTTGACGCTGACAAACTGAAAGAAAACCTGGAATCTCTGCTGGTTGCGCTGAAAAAAGCAAAACCGACTCAGGCGAAAGGCGTGTACATCAAGAAAGTTAGCATCTCCACCACCATGGGTGCAGGTGTTGCAGTTGACCAGGCAGGCCTGAGCGCTGCTGCAAACTAATGCCTTTACGTGGGCGGTGATTTTGTCTACAATCTTACCCCCACGTTTGCTAACAATTAATTGTTAGCGGCTAAAAGATTTGTTCGTTGGAGCCTGGCCTATCCAGGCCTCCGTCGAAGACCGCAGGTGTTTCGCAAGAAACTTAATCCCCTGCGTAGACGGTGACAGAACGCTAAGATTATTTTTTAAAGTACTCTTTGGCTTGTTTCTGCTCACCGTATTTAAGACGCTCTCTCCATTTTGGAGGAGTGAAGTGAGTTCCAGGGCATGAGCCCTGGCAAACATCCAGGAGCAAAGCTAATGGCTTTAAATCTTCAAGACAAACAAGCGATTGTTGCTGAAGTCAGCGAAGTAGCCAAAGGCGCGCTGTCTGCAGTAGTTGCGGATTCCCGCGGCGTAACTGTGGACAAAATGACTGAACTGCGTAAAGCAGGTCGTGAAGCTGGCGTATACATGCGTGTTGTTCGTAACACCCTGCTGCGTCGCGTAGTTGAAGGTACTCAGTTCGAGTGCCTGAAAGACACGTTTGTTGGTCCGACCCTGATTGCATACTCTATGGAACACCCGGGCGCTGCTGCTCGTCTGTTCAAAGAGTTCGCGAAAGCGAATGCAAAATTTGAGGTCAAAGCTGCAGCCTTTGAAGGTGAGTTGATCCCGGCATCGCAAATCGATCGCCTGGCAACCCTGCCGACCTACGAAGAAGCAATTGCACGCCTGATGGCAACCATGAAAGAAGCTTCGGCTGGCAAACTGGTTCGCACTCTGGCTGCTGTACGCGATGCGAAAGAAGCTGCTTAATCGCAGTTATCTTTATAAAGCATTTGCTTACGTATAAACTTATTCTGATTTTCAGGAACAATTTAAATGTCTATCACTAAAGATCAAATCATTGAAGCAGTAGCAGCTATGTCCGTAATGGACGTTGTAGAGCTGGTTTCTGCAATGGAAGAAAAATTCGGTGTTTCCGCTGCTGCTGCTGTAGCTGTAGCTGCTGGCCCGGCTGAAGCTGCTGAAGAAAAAACTGAATTCGACGTAATTCTGAAAGCTGCTGGCGCTAACAAAGTTGCTGTTATCAAAGCAGTACGTGGCGCAACTGGCCTGGGTCTGAAAGAAGCTAAAGACCTGGTAGAATCTGCACCGGCTGCGCTGAAAGAAGGCGTGAGCAAAGACGACGCAGAAGCACTGAAAAAATCTCTGGAAGAAGCTGGCGCTGAAGTTGAAGTTAAATAAGCCAACCCTTCCGGTTGCAGCCTGAGAAATTAGGCTGATGGCTGGTGACTTTTTAGTCACCAGCCTTTTTGCGCTGTAAGGCGCCAGTAGCATTTCACACTGTTTGACTACTGGTTGTCCTGACAATGCTTGTTTCTATCGACGACTTAATATATTGCGACAGGGTGCTCGCTCTGTGTAAATCGCGATGAAATGGTTTAAGCGTGATAGCAACAAGCATTGCGGAAAGTGTTCCATTTTCCGGTCAACAAAATAGTGTTGCACAAACTGCCATTCAATTGGGCAGATGGGTCGACTTGTCAGCGAGCTGAGGAACCCTAATGGTTTACTCCTATACCGAGAAAAAACGTATTCGTAAGGATTTTGGTAAACGTCCACAAGTTCTGGATGTGCCTTATCTCCTTTCTATCCAGCTTGACTCGTTTCAGAAGTTCATCGAGCAAGATCCTGAAGGACAGTATGGTCTGGAAGCTGCTTTCCGTTCCGTATTCCCGATTCAGAGCTACAGCGGTAACTCCGAGCTGCAATACGTCAGCTACCGTCTTGGCGAACCGGTGTTTGACGTCCAGGAATGTCAGATCCGTGGCGTGACCTACTCCGCACCGCTGCGCGTAAAACTGCGTCTGGTGATCTACGAGCGTGAAGCGCCGGAAGGCACCGTTAAAGACATTAAAGAACAAGAAGTCTACATGGGTGAAATTCCGCTCATGACGGACAACGGTACCTTTGTTATCAACGGTACCGAGCGTGTTATCGTTTCTCAGCTTCACCGTAGTCCGGGTGTCTTCTTTGACTCCGACAAAGGTAAAACCCACTCTTCGGGTAAAGTGCTGTATAACGCGCGCATCATCCCTTACCGTGGTTCCTGGCTGGACTTCGAGTTCGATCCGAAGGACAACCTGTTCGTCCGTATTGACCGTCGCCGCAAATTGCCTGCGACCATCATTCTGCGTGCGCTGAACTACACCACTGAGCAGATCCTTGACCTGTTCTTTGAGAAAGTGGTCTTCGAAATTCGCGACAACAAGCTGCAGATGGAGCTGGTACCGGAACGCCTGCGTGGTGAAACCGCTTCCTTCGACATCGAAGCTGACGGCAAAATCTACGTCGAAAAAGGCCGCCGCATCACTGCGCGCCACATTCGCCAACTGGAAAAAGACGATATCAAACATATCGAAGTTCCGGTTGAGTACATTGCTGGCAAAGTTGCGTCTAAAGACTACGTTGACGAATCTACTGGCGAGCTGATCTGCCCGGCTAACATGGAGCTGAGCCTGGATCTGCTGGCTAAGCTGAGCCAGTCTGGCCACAAACGCATCGAAACGCTGTTCACCAACGATCTGGACCACGGCCCGTACATCTCTGAGACTGTACGCGTCGACCCAACTAACGATCGTCTGAGCGCGCTGGTTGAAATCTACCGCATGATGCGCCCGGGTGAGCCGCCGACTCGTGAAGCAGCAGAAAGCCTGTTTGAGAACCTGTTCTTCTCCGAAGACCGCTACGATCTTTCCGCGGTCGGTCGCATGAAGTTCAACCGTTCTCTGCTGCGCGACGAAATCGAAGGTTCCGGTATCCTGAGCAAAGAAGACATCATCGAAGTGATGAAGAAGCTCATCGATATCCGTAACGGTAAAGGCGAAGTCGATGATATCGACCACCTCGGCAACCGTCGTATCCGTTCCGTTGGCGAAATGGCGGAGAACCAGTTCCGCGTTGGCCTGGTGCGTGTAGAGCGTGCGGTGAAAGAGCGTCTGTCTCTGGGCGATCTGGATACCCTGATGCCTCAGGATATGATCAACGCCAAACCGATTTCTGCAGCAGTGAAAGAGTTCTTTGGTTCCAGCCAGCTTTCTCAGTTTATGGACCAGAACAACCCGCTGTCTGAGATTACGCACAAACGTCGTATCTCCGCACTCGGCCCAGGCGGTCTGACCCGTGAGCGTGCAGGCTTTGAAGTTCGAGACGTACACCCGACTCACTACGGTCGCGTATGTCCAATCGAAACGCCTGAAGGCCCGAACATCGGTCTGATCAACTCCCTGTCCGTGTACGCACAGACAAACGAATACGGCTTCCTCGAGACGCCGTATCGTAAAGTGACCGACGGTGTGGTAACCGACGAAATTCACTACCTGTCTGCTATCGAAGAAGGCAACTACGTTATTGCTCAGGCGAACTCCAACCTGGACGATGAAGGCCACTTCGTAGAAGACCTGGTAACCTGCCGTAGCAAAGGCGAATCCAGCTTGTTCAGCCGTGACCAGGTTGACTACATGGACGTATCCACCCAGCAGGTGGTATCCGTCGGTGCGTCCCTGATCCCGTTCCTGGAACACGATGACGCCAACCGTGCATTGATGGGTGCGAACATGCAACGTCAGGCGGTTCCAACTCTGCGCTCTGATAAGCCGCTGGTTGGTACTGGTATGGAACGTGCTGTTGCCGTTGACTCCGGTGTTACTGCAGTTGCTAAGCGTGGCGGTACTGTTCAGTACGTGGATGCTTCCCGTATCGTTATCAAAGTTAACGAAGACGAGATGTACCCGGGCGAAGCAGGTATCGACATCTATAACCTGACCAAATACACCCGCTCTAACCAGAACACCTGTATCAACCAGATGCCTTGCGTATCTCTGGGCGAGCCGGTTGATCGTGGTGATGTGCTGGCAGATGGCCCGTCTACCGACCTCGGTGAACTGGCGCTGGGTCAGAACATGCGCGTGGCATTCATGCCATGGAACGGTTACAACTTCGAAGACTCCATCCTCGTATCCGAGCGTGTGGTTCAGGAAGACCGTTTCACCACCATCCACATTCAGGAACTGGCATGCGTGTCCCGTGACACCAAGCTGGGGCCGGAAGAGATCACTGCTGATATCCCGAACGTGGGTGAAGCTGCGCTCTCCAAACTGGATGAATCCGGTATCGTTTATATCGGTGCAGAAGTGACCGGTGGCGACATTCTGGTTGGTAAGGTAACGCCGAAAGGTGAAACCCAACTGACGCCAGAAGAGAAGCTGCTGCGTGCTATCTTCGGTGAGAAAGCGTCTGACGTTAAAGACTCTTCTCTGCGCGTACCGAACAGCGTATCGGGTACCGTTATCGACGTTCAGGTCTTCACCCGCGATGGCGTGGAAAAAGACAAACGTGCGCTGGAAATCGAAGAGATGCAGCTCAAACAGGCGAAGAAAGACCTGTCTGAAGAACTGCAGATCCTCGAAGCTGGCCTGTTTAGCCGTATCTATGCTGTGCTGGTTGCCGGTGGCGTTGAAGCTGAGAAGCTCGACAAACTGCCGCGCGATCGCTGGCTGGAACTGGGCCTGACCGACGAAGAGAAACAAAATCAGCTTGAACAACTGGCTGAGCAGTACGACGAACTGAAACACGAGTTCGAGAAAAAACTCGAAGCGAAACGCCGTAAAATCACGCAAGGCGACGATCTGGCACCGGGCGTGCTGAAAATCGTTAAGGTATACCTGGCCGTTAAACGCCGTATCCAGCCTGGTGACAAAATGGCAGGTCGTCACGGTAACAAGGGTGTTATCTCTAAGATCAACCCGATCGAAGATATGCCGCACGATGCTAACGGTACGCCGGTAGATATCGTACTGAACCCGCTGGGCGTACCGTCTCGTATGAACATCGGTCAGATTCTGGAAACTCACCTGGGTATGGCTGCGAAAGGTATCGGCGATAAGATCAACGCCATGCTGAAACAGCAGCAGGAAGTCGCGAAACTGCGCGAGTTCATCCAGCGTGCCTACGATCTGGGTGCCGACGTTCGTCAGAAAGTCGACCTGAACACCTTCAGCGATGAAGAAGTTCTGCGTCTGGCTGAGAACCTGCGTAAAGGTATGCCAATCGCAACGCCGGTCTTCGACGGTGCGAAAGAGTCTGAAATCAAAGAGCTGTTGCAACTGGGTGGCCTGCCGACTTCCGGTCAGATCACACTGTTCGACGGCCGTACTGGTGAACAGTTCGAGCGTCAGGTAACCGTGGGTTACATGTACATGCTGAAACTGAACCACCTGGTCGATGACAAAATGCATGCGCGTTCTACCGGTTCTTACAGCCTGGTTACTCAGCAGCCGCTGGGTGGTAAGGCGCAGTTCGGTGGTCAGCGCTTCGGGGAGATGGAAGTGTGGGCGCTGGAAGCATACGGCGCGGCATACACCCTGCAGGAAATGCTCACCGTTAAGTCTGATGACGTGAACGGCCGTACTAAGATGTATAAGAACATCGTAGACGGTAACCATCAGATGGAACCGGGCATGCCGGAATCCTTCAACGTACTGTTGAAAGAGATCCGTTCGCTGGGTATCAACATCGAGCTGGAAGACGAGTAACTCTCGCTCAAACAGGTCACTGGTGCTGGCGTAACAGCCAGCACCAGATTGTGCTAACTCCGACGGGAGCAAATCCGTGAAAGATTTATTAAAGTTTCTGAAAGCGCAGACTAAAACCGAAGAGTTTGATGCGATCAAAATTGCTCTGGCATCGCCAGACATGATCCGTTCATGGTCTTTCGGTGAAGTTAAAAAGCCGGAAACCATTAACTACCGTACGTTTAAACCTGAACGTGACGGCCTTTTCTGCGCCCGTATCTTTGGGCCGGTAAAAGACTACGAGTGCCTGTGCGGTAAGTACAAGCGCCTGAAACACCGTGGTGTGATCTGTGAGAAGTGCGGCGTTGAAGTGACCCAGACCAAAGTACGTCGTGAGCGTATGGGCCACATCGAGCTGGCGTCTCCGACTGCGCACATCTGGTTCCTGAAATCTCTGCCGTCCCGTATCGGCCTGCTGCTGGATATGCCGCTGCGCGATATCGAACGTGTTCTGTACTTCGAATCCTATGTGGTTATCGAAGGCGGTATGACCAATCTGGAACGTAACCAGATCCTGACCGAAGAACAGTATCTGGACGCGCTGGAAGAGTTCGGTGACGAGTTCGACGCGAAGATGGGTGCGGAAGCTATTCAGGCCCTGCTGAAAAGCATGGATCTGGAGCAAGAGTGTGAAACTCTGCGTGAAGAGCTGAACGAAACCAACTCCGAAACCAAGCGTAAAAAGCTGACCAAGCGTATCAAACTGCTGGAAGCGTTCGTTCAGTCTGGTAACAAACCAGAGTGGATGATCCTGACCGTTCTGCCGGTACTGCCGCCAGATCTGCGTCCGCTGGTTCCGCTGGATGGTGGTCGTTTCGCAACTTCTGACCTGAACGATCTGTATCGTCGCGTCATTAACCGTAACAACCGTCTGAAACGTCTGCTGGATCTGGCTGCGCCGGACATCATCGTACGCAACGAAAAACGTATGCTGCAGGAAGCGGTCGACGCCCTGCTGGATAACGGTCGTCGCGGTCGTGCGATCACCGGTTCTAACAAACGTCCTCTGAAATCTTTGGCCGACATGATCAAAGGTAAACAGGGTCGTTTCCGTCAGAACCTGCTCGGTAAGCGTGTTGACTACTCCGGTCGTTCTGTTATCACCGTAGGTCCATACCTGCGTCTGCATCAGTGCGGTCTGCCGAAGAAAATGGCGCTGGAGCTGTTCAAACCGTTTATCTACGGCAAGCTGGAACTGCGTGGTCTCGCTACCACCATTAAAGCTGCGAAGAAAATGGTTGAGCGCGAAGAAGCTGTCGTTTGGGATATCCTGGACGAAGTTATCCGCGAACACCCGGTTATGCTGAACCGTGCACCAACACTGCACCGTTTAGGTATCCAGGCATTTGAACCGGTTCTGATCGAAGGTAAAGCCATTCAGCTTCACCCGCTGGTTTGTGCGGCATATAACGCCGACTTCGATGGTGACCAGATGGCTGTTCACGTACCGCTGACGCTGGAAGCCCAGCTTGAAGCGCGTGCGCTGATGATGTCTACCAACAACATCCTGTCACCTGCGAACGGCGAGCCAATCATCGTTCCGTCTCAGGACGTTGTATTGGGTCTGTACTACATGACCCGTGACTGTGTTAACGCCAAAGGCGAAGGCATGGTGCTGACTGGCCCGAAAGAAGCTGAGCGTATTTATCGCGCTGGCCTGGCCTCTCTGCATGCGCGCGTTAAAGTGCGTATCACTGAATACGAAAAAGATGAAAACGGCGAGTTCGTTGCGAAAACCAGCCTGAAAGACACGACCATCGGCCGTGCCATTCTGTGGATGATCGTACCGAAAGGTCTGCCTTTCTCCATCGTCAACCAGGCGCTGGGTAAGAAAGCGATCTCCAAAATGCTGAACACCTGCTACCGTATTCTGGGCCTGAAACCGACCGTTATTTTTGCGGACCAGACGATGTACACCGGCTTTGCTTATGCAGCGCGTTCAGGTGCATCCGTTGGTATCGATGACATGGTCATCCCGGAGAAAAAATACGAGATCATCAGCGAAGCGGAAGCTGAAGTTGCTGAGATCCAGGAACAGTTCCAGTCTGGTCTGGTAACCGCTGGCGAACGCTACAACAAAGTTATCGATATCTGGGCTGCGGCGAACGATCGCGTATCCAAAGCGATGATGGATAACCTGCAGACCGAAACCGTGATTAACCGTGACGGCGTAGAAGAGCAGCAGGTTTCCTTCAACAGCATCTACATGATGGCCGACTCCGGTGCGCGTGGTTCTGCGGCACAGATTCGTCAGCTTGCGGGTATGCGTGGTCTGATGGCGAAGCCGGATGGCTCCATCATCGAAACGCCAATCACTGCGAACTTCCGTGAAGGTCTGAACGTACTCCAGTACTTCATCTCGACCCACGGTGCTCGTAAAGGTCTGGCGGATACCGCACTGAAAACAGCGAACTCCGGTTATCTGACGCGTCGTCTGGTTGACGTTGCACAGGATCTGGTTGTTACTGAAGACGATTGTGGCACGCTGGAAGGCATCACCATGACCCCGGTTATCGAGGGTGGTGACGTTAAAGAGCCGCTGCGCGATCGCGTTCTGGGTCGTGTGACTGCGGAAGATGTTCTGAAGCCGGGTACTGCGGACATTCTGGTTCCACGCAACACGCTGCTGCACGAGCACTGGTGTGACCTGCTGGAAGAGAACTCCGTTGACTCCGTGAAAGTACGCTCCGTCGTATCTTGTGACACCGACTTTGGTGTTTGTGCGCACTGCTATGGTCGTGACCTGGCGCGTGGCCACATCATCAACAAAGGTGAAGCTATCGGTGTTATCGCGGCACAGTCCATCGGTGAACCGGGTACACAGCTTACCATGCGTACCTTCCACATCGGTGGTGCGGCATCGCGTGCGGCTGCTGAATCCAGCATCCAGGTGAAAAACAAAGGTAGCATCAAGCTCAGCAACGCGAAGTCTGTTGTTAACTCCAGCGGTAAACTGGTTATCACCTCGCGTAACACTGAACTGAAGCTGATCGACGAATTTGGTCGTACCAAAGAGAGCTATAAAGTGCCTTACGGCTCTGTTATGGCGAAAGGTGATGGCGAACAGGTTGCTGGCGGCGAAACCGTTGCAAACTGGGATCCGCACACCATGCCGGTTATCACCGAAGTAAGCGGTTTTGTTCGCTTCACTGACATGATCGACGGCCAGACCATTACTCGTCAGACTGACGAGCTGACCGGTCTGTCTTCTCTGGTGGTTCTGGATTCTGCTGAACGTACCGCGGGTGGTAAAGATCTGCGTCCGGCACTGAAAATCGTTAATGCTCAGGGTAACGACGTTCTGATCCCTGGCACCGATATGCCTGCGCAGTACTTCCTGCCGGGTAAAGCGATTGTTCAGCTTGAAGATGGCATCCAGATCAGTTCTGGTGACACCCTGGCGCGTGTTCCGCAGGAATCTGGCGGTACCAAGGATATTACCGGTGGTCTGCCGCGCGTTGCTGACCTGTTCGAAGCACGTCGTCCGAAAGAGCCGGCAATCCTGGCTGAAATCAGCGGTATCATTTCCTTCGGTAAAGAAACCAAAGGGAAACGTCGTCTGGTTATCACCCCGGTAGACGGTAGCGATCCGTACGAAGAGATGATTCCGAAATGGCGTCAGCTCAACGTGTTCGAAGGTGAACGTGTAGAACGTGGTGACGTGGTTTCTGATGGGCCGGAAGCGCCGCACGACATTCTGCGTCTGCGTGGTGTTCATGCTGTGACTCGTTACATCGTTAACGAAGTCCAGGACGTATACCGTCTGCAGGGCGTTAAGATTAACGATAAACACATCGAAGTTATCGTTCGTCAGATGCTGCGTAAAGCCACCATCGAAAGCGCAGGTAGCTCCGACTTCCTGGAAGGCGAACAGGTTGAATACTCTCGCGTCAAGATTGCTAACCGCGATCTGGAAGCGAACGGCAAAGTTGCGGCAACTTACTCCCGCGACCTGCTGGGTATCACCAAAGCGTCTCTGGCAACCGAGTCCTTCATCTCTGCGGCATCGTTCCAGGAGACCACGCGTGTCCTGACCGAAGCAGCCGTTGCGGGTAAACGCGACGAACTGCGCGGCCTGAAAGAGAACGTTATCGTGGGTCGACTGATCCCGGCCGGTACCGGTTATGCGTATCACCAGGATCGTATTCGCCGCCGTGCAGCAGGTGAAGCACCTGTCGCACAGCAGGTGAGTGCGGAAGAAGCGTCTGCCAGCCTGGCAGAACTGCTGAACGCAGGCCTCGGCGGTTCCGATAACGATTAATCGTTAAGGTAGCGCTTAAAAAGCCAGTCGGGTTTCCCGGCTGGCTTTTTTTATATCTGTAGATTATCAATGGATAAAAATTCTACATGTATCATAAAACCACACAAATAAAGTGGGTATAGTCAAAGCATTAAATTAATCAGGCAAATATTTCCAGTTCTTGGCTTCAAAGCGCTGGGCGGGTTTTATTTGCTCTGTGAAACATGATGGAGGATAGCCCTTAAAAAATTGCATCAAAACTGGATATTAACGGACAGGATTTGGGGGACGCATGGATTTTGCTATACAACTCATTATCATCTTGATTTGTTTATTCTACGGCGCCAGAAAAGGCGGCATTGCGCTTGGTCTTTTAGGCGGTATTGGACTGGTTATTCTGGTTTTTGTGTTCCATCTTCAGCCGGGAAAACCGCCTGTTGATGTGATGCTGGTGATCATTGCCGTGGTGGCGGCATCGGCAACGCTTCAGGCTTCCGGTGGCCTGGATGTGATGCTGCAAATTGCGGAAAAACTTTTGCGGCGCAATCCGAAGTATGTCTCAATTGTCGCGCCTTTTGTGACCTGCACGCTGACAATCCTGTGCGGTACGGGTCATGTTGTGTATACCATTCTGCCCATTATTTATGATGTGGCGATCAAGAATAATATACGACCAGAGCGCCCAATGGCGGCAAGCTCCATTGGCGCGCAAATGGGGATTATTGCCAGCCCGGTTTCCGTCGCCGTGGTTTCATTAGTCGCTATGCTCGGTAATTTCACCTTCAACGGCAAGCATCTCGAATTTCTCGATCTCTTATCTATTACCATTCCTTCCACGCTGCTCGGGATACTGGCGATTGGCATTTTCAGTTGGTTCCGTGGCAAAGATTTAGATAAAGATCAGACGTTCCAGGCGTTTATTGCGATACCGGAAAACCGTCACTACGTGTACGGCGATACCGCGACGCTGCTGGATAAAAAATTGCCCACCAGTAACTGGGTGGCAATGTGGATATTTTTGGCTTCTATCGCCGTCGTGGCTCTGCTGGGAGCCTTCTCAGAACTGCGACCTGCTTTTAACGGTAAGCCGCTGTCGATGGTGCTGGTAATCCAGATGTTTATGCTGCTCTCTGGCGCGCTAATTATTATCGTCACCAAAACCAACCCGGCATCGATTTCCAAAAACGAAGTCTTTCGTTCGGGGATGATTGCTATCGTTGCGGTGTACGGCATTGCCTGGATGGCGGAGACGATGTTTGGCGCGCACATGTCTGAAATTAAGGGCGTGTTAGGGGAGATGGTGAAGGAGTATCCGTGGGCCTATGCCATTGTCCTGCTGCTGGTCTCCAAGTTCGTTAACTCCCAGGCCGCGGCACTGGCCGCGATTGTTCCCGTTGCGCTGGCGATTGGTGTTGACCCTGCATATATCGTGGCGTCGGCACCGGCCTGTTATGGCTACTATATTCTGCCGACTTACCCAAGTGACCTGGCGGCGATTCAGTTCGATCGCTCCGGGACAACGCATATTGGGCGTTTTGTCATTAACCACAGCTTTATTCTGCCCGGTTTAATTGGCGTGAGCGTGTCATGCGTATTTGGTTGGGTATTCGCAGGGATGTACGGTTTTCTGTAATAAAAAGCAGGTGCCTTATGGCACCTGCTTTAAAATAGCTTATTACGCGGTACGACGATAAAGTTCGATCATATCCGTTGCTAAGTCCTGAATGACCATCGCATTCATCAGGTGATCCTGTGAGTGCACGGTAATCAGGTTAACCGGTAATTTACCGGTGCCTTCATCCAGACCAATGAGCTGGGTCTGAATGGTGTGTGCGTGCTTCACATAATCATGTGACTCCGCCATCGCTTTCTCTGAACCGTCGAAATCGCCTTTGCGTGCCAGTTGTAACGCGGTTAATGCCGCACTACGCGCAGCGCCAGCGTTAACTAATAGTTCCATAATGGTGGTTTCTAAATCTTCCATGACAGTTTACTCCATCAGCTTGAGGGCTTTATCCAGAACGGCATCGCCTTTCATCATGCCGTAATCCATCATATCGATCACCGCCACTTTTTTGCCCAGTGGTTCGGCCAGCGCCTGGAGTTTGGCTTGCTCATACTTGACCTGTGGGCCAAGCAGAATAATATCGGCTTCGTTGAGATTGTCTTTAAATTCCGCAACCGGTACGGCTTTGATGGAGACCTCAACCCCTTTCTTTTGAGCTGCGTCTTTCATTCGTTGAACCAGCATACTGGTGGACATACCTGCAGCACAGCATAAAACGATGTTCTTCATAATTCGCCCTCATGTTCCTTGATATCTCATCTTTATCGCGGGCAAGAATGTTCAACAACCGCTTTGCTTTGATTGTGTGTAAGGCATCACAAAGAAAGGGTGAAAAAACTGAAACCGGTTACATTTTTGCGAGTGATGATAAAAAAGCCCGCATGCGGGCTGTTTCAGGAAGGGAGAGGTTTAGACCACAGTTGTGCGCAAAATCCGGTTTTTCCCCTGCTGCTTGGCTTTATAGAGCGCCTCATCAACGCTAACAATAAGCTGTTCCAGAGACTCCATATTCCACTCGCCTAGTCCGGCGCTGAAGGTGACTGTCAGCCCCTCTTCGCGCCAGGTTCTTTGCGCGACATTAACGCGCCAGTTTTCCAGTAGCGTCCGCGCCGAATCAATGAATGGCGCCGGGAAGATGATGGCAAACTCCTCGCCGCCGTAACGATAAATTGAGATGTCATGCGGTTGCAGAAGCTGAATACCTTCACGTGCAACGTTACGCAACACGATGTCACCGTTCAGATGGCCCCAGGTATCATTGATCGATTTGAAATTATCGACGTCAACCAGCGCCAGTGCGAAAGGTTGGTGATCGTTCATCAACGCAGCAATATCGCTGTCGAAGGCGCGACGATTTTTACAGCCCGTCAGCGCGTCGATAGTGGCTTGACGCACGTAAGCTAATTCCCGCTCTTTGTTTGTTTCGATAGCTTTACTGAGCATCGCCTCAAGTCGCGGGGCGCGATTGACATCGCCGGTTTTAATGGCATTGATGATGTTCATCAACACGGTGCGCGAGGCATGGCGAAGATAGAGCCCGAAGACGATGATCACGAATGCCGCTACCGCAAAGCCCCATGCGACAATAATACTTTCCCGGTGTGCCAGCTCGGCGAGAGTGTTATCAGAGACTTTGTAAATGACGAACCAGTCAGGGTTAGTGAAGGAGTAATAGTAGAGCCAGGAATGACTCTTCGCATCATGAAGTTCTCCTTCGCCATTGGTCATCTGATCCATCAGTGGCTCAGAGACCATATTGCTGAACAAGCGTGTCGTATCCGGGTGAAGTACCGCTTTCCCGTCCCGGTTGACGACAAAAAACTCTCCGCTAACGGGTGACTGCATCTGCCGTAGGGTATAGCTCATGGATGGGAGATCGAGATGGAATGCCAGCGTGCCTTTCAGCTTACCATCAGGAGACACCACGGGTTTCGCGATGGTGATGGTCGTTTCGCGGGTAAAGTGGTCGGTATAGGGTTGTGTATAGCGGGAAAACAATCCTGAGTCGCCCTGAGCACGGAACCAGGGGCGCTTTGTTGCGTCAAAACTGCTACTGTCAGGCGTGGCCATCACCTGAGGTACGCGCAGATAATCGCCTTTTGCATCCGCAACGGAGATGGATGTCACCGTTGGCATCAGCGCCAGTAAATGCATCATCAACTCCGTCCCTTTCTCCGGGTCGCGATTGACAACGTTATCCAGTTGCTCGTTATTCGATAAGAAGGTCGCTGCGCGGTTTAAAATATAATCATCTTCACGCAGTATCGATTCCATGTAATTCACCGCCATATTGTGGGTGAAATTACGATTGATGTGGTGGTATTCCCTGATGATGTCATTGCGCTGATTCAGTATTACCAGTGTTGCAATGATCAAAAAGCTCAGAAGGATACCTGCGAAGCTGACGATTATCGGCGTGGTAAACGACAGTTTCCTGCTATGAATGCTCATAACGTTTTCTTCGTTCCAGAAGGTGAGTGGCAAAAGTATAAGGGGTCAGGCGGTGTTCTATGGTGATAGATAAAAATTATAAATTCCTTGCTGTATATAGGGTAATCAAATCAGAAAGGCAAAAATAGCTACCGATTATCTTAAAAGTCGTGCGGAGGCAGGGCGGTAGAGGAAGAAAGAGCCGCCCTGGTCAACGTCCTGTTGACCAGATAAGCCTATGCGGTAGAGGTTTTAACGACAATATACAATGTTGCTTCCTGCGATCGGCTACGTAAGTCTTTTCATCGGCTTACATCACTCTCTTCAGGGTTGCGAGGCGCGTCCCAACCAGCCATCCCAGTCTTTCCATACGGGCTGTAACCCACGCTCGCGTAGCGCATCGGCAACCGCTTCTGGCCGGCGCGCATCGTGCGGAGAAAACTGCTCCAGCTCGGGATGATCGTCGGCGTATCCGCCAGGCTGCGTTTTCGAGAAGGCGCTGACGTTATTAATCGCCAGTGGAATGACGTTGTCGCGAAACCACGGTGACTCGCGGGTCGAGAGCGACAGCTCAATTTCCGGCGAGAAGAGGCGAAACGCGCAAATTACCTGCACAAGCTGCTTCTCATCCATAATCGATGCCGGTTCGATGCCGCCCGCGCAGGGGCGCAGGCGTGGGAACGAGACAGAGTAGCGGCTTTGCCAGTAATGATGTTGCAGCCACAGCAGATGCTCGGCCACCATAAAACAATCCACGCGCCAGCTATCGGATAGACCAATTAGCGCGCCGAGGCCGATCTTATCAATCCCGGCCTGGCCAAGCCTGTCTGGCGTATCCAGCCGCCAGAAGAAATCCTGCTTTTTCCCTTTCAAATGATGATGGGCATACTGCGCTTCGTGATAGGTCTCCTGATAGACCATCACGCCATCTAACCCCAGCGTTTTCAGTTCAGCGTACTCTTCGGTGGAGAGCGGCTGTACTTCCATCTGTAAAGATGAAAACTGGCTGCGGATGGCGGGAAGATGGCGGCGGAAATAGTCCATCCCGACCTTATTTTGATGCTCGCCAGTCACCAGTAGCAGATGCTCGAAATTCATCGCGCGGATGGCGGCGCACTCCCTGGCGATTTCGGCCTCGTCCAGCGTCTTGCGCTTGATGTGGTTACTCATCGAGAAACCGCAGTAGGTACAGTCGTTGGCGCACAGATTCGAGAGATACAGTGGAACGTAAAAGCTGACGGTGTTGCCGAAGCGCTGACGGGTGAGTTGCTGTGCCCGCTGCGCCAGCGGTTCAAGATAATCGGCGGCGGCGGGGGAGAGCAGCGCCATCATATCGTCGCGCGTCAGATGGCGGGCGGCCAGCGCGCGCTCAACGTCAGCAGCGGTTTTGCTGCTGATTTTCAGGCGCAGATCGTCCCAGTTGAGTTCACGCCAGCGATCGCTAAAGGTATTCATGCACTGGCCTCCAGAAAACCGGTTAACGGGCTGGTGGCGATGGCATGAGTGCTGCGTGAACCCGGAACGGCCTGTCGCGCCAGGATACCGGCATCGACCGCCATGCGAAACGCGTGTGCCATCAGCACGGGATCATCAGCCACTGCGATAGCCGTGTTCACCAGAACCGCGTCGGCGCCCATTTCCAGCGCCTGTGCCGCGTGGCTCGGCACGCCAATTCCTGCATCGACCACCACCGGAACATTCGCCTGCGCAATGATAATCTCTAACATTGCGCGGGTTTCCAGCCCCTGATTGGAACCAATGGGCGCGCCCAGCGGCATCACGGCGGCGCATCCCGCTTCTTCAAGACGCTTACACAGCACCGGATCTGCGCCGCAATAGGGCAGCACCACAAAACCCTCTTTCACCAGTAGTTCAGCGGCTTTCAGGGTTTCGATCGGGTCGGGCAACAGCCAGCGTGCGTCAGGGTGAATTTCCAGCTTCAGCCAGTTTGTCCCCAGCGCTTCCCGGGCTAACTGCGCGGCGAATACCGCTTCTTCCGCCGTTTTCGCGCCGGAGGTATTCGGCAACAGCGTGACGCCCGCTTCGCGCAGCGGTTGCAGAATGGCATCGTTATTCTGGCGTAAATCGACGCGCTTCATTGCCAGCGTGACCAACTGACTACCCGATGCGCGAATCGCATCGACCATCATCTTCGATGAGGCGAATTTTCCGGTACCCGTAAATAAATGAGAATCAAAGATTTTATCGGCAATACGTAACATGTCAGCCCCCGGCTATAACCTGGAAAAGCAGGATCTGATCGCCGTCCTGCACAATGTGATGTTCCCAACGCTCGCGCGGCAGGATTTGCTGATTGAGCGCCAGCGCGACGCCCGGTTTTAACTGTTCCAGTTTGGTGAGCAGGGCGGTGACGGAGAGTCCTTCCGCGCACTGCATGGGTTCGTCATTAAACTGAATCTGCATGGCGACCTCCACAAACCGGGCAGCCCGCCGCGCGATGCAGCGCCAGGTTTCTCCACTGGTGCGCGCGGGCGTCAAACAGACGTAAGGTATTGCTGGTGGGCATACCGCTTAACAGCTTGATGGCTTCCAGCGCCTGCAATGTCCCCATTACGCCAACCACCGGGCCGACGACGCCTGCTGTGCGGCAGTTGCGCTCTGGTTCGGCATCGTCCGGCCACAGACAACGGTAACAGCCTTGCGTCCACGGCGGCGTCAGTACCATTATCTGCCCGCCGAACCCTACCGCGCTTGCGGTGATCAGCGGCGTGTTCAGCGCCACACAGGCGGCGTTAATCGCCTGGCGCGTTGCCATGTTATCGGTGCAATCGAGCACCAGATCCACTTCTTGTACCGCCTGCCTGAGCGCATCGCCCGCCAGCCGCTGGGTGAGCGTTGTGAGAGTGATATCCGGGTTTAATGCGGCCAGTCGCTCGCGTGTCGCATCCGCTTTGGCGCGGGCGATGTCGTGCGTGGTAAACGTAATCTGACGGTGAAGATTGCTGAGATGGACTTCGTCATCGTCGGCAAGCACTAATGTGCCGACGCCCGCGCCGGCAAGATAGAGCGCCGCAGGCGCGCCCAACCCGCCGAGCCCGACGATAAGCACCCGGCTGGCGAGCAATTTTTGCTGGCCCTCCACGGCGATATCCTCCAGTAACATCTGGCGGCTGTAGCGCATGAAATCGCGATCATTCATCGCCCACTCCTGCCAGCGCCAGTAGCTTTGCGGTGGCGTCGCGCCAGTCTGCGGCCTGCGTAATCGCACTCACGACAGCGATGCTGCCGACGCCGGTCGCCAGCACCGCTGGGGCGCGTTCAAGGCTGATACCGCCAATGGCAACCGTCGGGTAATCTCCCAGCCGTGAGATATGTACGGCGAGTTGCTCCACCCCCTGCGGCGCGGAAGGCATCTGCTTGGTTTGCGTGGGGAATACGTGGCCAAGGGCGATGTAGGAAGGCTGCGCCGCCAGCGCGACGTCAATTTCCATATCATCATGGGTCGACACGCCAAGCCGTAAGTTGGCTGCGCGAATCGCATCGAGATCGGTCGTTTCCAGATCTTCCTGCCCCAGATGCACGCCATAAGCCTGGTGTTTAATCGCCAGACGCCAGTAGTCATTAATAAACAAACGCGCGTTATAGCGCCGACCCAACGCGATGGCGGCGATGACATCAGCCTCTACCTCATCATCCTGCTTATCTTTTATGCGTAGCTGGATTGTGCGCACACCGGCTTCCAGCAAACGTGCGATCCACTCCACGCTATCGACAACGGGATAGAGACCTAAACGGAAAGGAACCGGGGGAAAATGGGGCTGATACATTATTGATTCTCCTGAGGGATATAAATTTCGCCACCCCGGGCGCGGAACTGCCCGGACATCCCGGCCATGCCATCCTCCACGGCTTGTTGCGCTGCGTAATCGCGCACTTCCTGGGTGATTTTCATGGAACAGAATTTGGGGCCGCACATGGAGCAGAAATGAGCAACCTTGCCAGATTCCTGCGGCAGTGTTTCATCGTGATACGCACGGGCGGTGAAGGGGTCGAGGGCGAGGTTGAACTGATCTTCCCAGCGAAATTCAAAGCGCGCTTTCGACATGGCGTTATCGCGAATTTGCGCGCCGGGATGGCCTTTTGCCAGGTCTGCCGCATGGGCGGCTATCTTATATGTGATAAGCCCTTGTTTTACGTCTTCTTTGTTGGGTAAGCCAAGGTGCTCTTTTGGCGTCACATAACAGAGCATGGCGCAGCCGAACCAGCCAATCATTGCCGCGCCAATCCCGGAGGTGAAATGGTCGTAACCAGGGGCAATGTCGGTGGTGAGCGGCCCGAGTGTATAAAAAGGCGCTTCGTGGCAGTGTTCCAGCTCTTCAGTCATATTGCGGCGGATCATCTGCATTGGCACATGGCCGGGGCCTTCAATCATCACCTGTACGTCATACTCCCAGGCGATTTTCGTCAGCTCACCCAGGGTATGCAGTTCGGCAAATTGAGCTTCATCGTTAGCATCCTGAATGGAGCCCGGGCGCAGGCCGTCGCCCAGTGACAGCGAGACATCATAGGCCGCACAGATTTCACAGATTTCGCGGAAGTGCTGATAGAGGAAGTTTTCCTGATGATGCGACAGGCACCATTTCGCCATGATCGATCCGCCGCGTGACACAATCCCCGTCAGGCGTTTGGCGGTCATCGGCACGTAGCGCAGCAGTACGCCCGCATGAATGGTAAAGTAGTCGACGCCCTGTTCCGCCTGCTCCAGCAGTGTGTCGCGGAACGCTTCCCAGGTGAGATCTTCAGCGATCCCGTTGACCTTCTCCAGCGCCTGGTAGATCGGTACTGTGCCAATCGGTACCGGGCTGTTGCGCAGGATCCACTCGCGGGTTTCATGGATGTAGCGACCCGTTGAGAGATCCATCACCGTATCGGCTCCCCAGCGTGTCGCCCACACCAGTTTTTCCACCTCCTCCTCAATAGAGGAGGTGACTGCCGAGTTGCCAATATTGGCGTTCACCTTCACCAGGAAGTTGCGCCCGATGATCATCGGTTCTGATTCCGGATGATTAATATTGGCCGGGATTATCGCCCGACCAGCCGCCACTTCGGCGCGCACGAACTCAGGCGTAATATTTGGCGGCAGCAACGTACCGAAACTTTGCCCCGGATGCTGCTGACGCAGCGCTTCGCTGCGAATACGCTCGCGCCCCATGTTTTCGCGCAGGGCGATGAACTCCATCTCCGGGGTGATTACCCCCCGGCGCGCATAGTGCAGTTGGGTGACGCGTTTGCCGGGTCGCGCACGTTTTGGTGTCAGCAGGCCGGTGAAGCGCAGCGCATCGAGAAACTCATCTGCCAGGCGTGACTGGGTATAGGCGGAGCTGCGCGCTGTTAACGTTTCGCTATCTGCACGCGCATCAATCCATGGCTGGCGAAGTTTTGCCAGCCCCTGGCGAACATCAATCGTTTCTGCCGGGTCGCCGTAGGGGCCAGATGTATCGTAAACCGGAATCGCTTCGTTCTCTTCGAACTGCGGGTTCTCTTTGCTTCCGCCGATGAGCGTCGGGCTTAGCTGGATCTCGCGCATGGGGACGCGCACGCCAGCCTGTGAGCCTGTAAGATAAATACGGCGCGAGTTAGGGAAAGCAGTGCCTTCCAGAGTATGAATAAAGCGTTGAGCCTGTTCGCGTTGTTCGCGGCGGGTTAGTTTTGTTGTAGACATAGCGCATACCAGATTGAAAGGATATGGCTTGTCAGACGACGGATGGAGTAATGGCTGCACAGCGCCCGTGAAGGCAAAGGCATAAAACTAAATTACTCTTGTTCCCTTCGCAGGTATTAGCCTGATCAGGTTCCGCGGATCCCGAATTAACGGTCTCAGCCTGTGCTTTCACACGTGGCACTCCGACAAGATGTAGCCCCTCTAAAGGGGCAATGAATGTAAACTACGCGTTAATGCGTAAAATCTCAAGCGGGACGTTTGATCCCGCCATTCTCGTGCATTGCATCCAGCACAAGCATAATTAGCTTATCTTCGAGTTCAAAACGCGCCTCCAGCGCTTCGCCGATATCCGACAACGCCTGTTGAAATTCAAAGCAATTATCGTGATCGATGGCCGTCTCCAGGCTGGAGTCGTAGTATTCCATAATTAACTGGGTATTGGCTTCCAGCCTGGGCCAGATTTTGGTGGCGGTTAAAAGCGCATTGTCGCCTTCCAATTTATGGAGAATGCGTTCATAAATACTGAAGTGACAGGAGGAGAGGTAGTCCACCAGTCGCTGACAAAAATCATCCAGTGCTTTTTCATTCAGCCGTATAAACGATTCTTTGCCAGGCTTAATCCCAATCAGGTTGGAATAAGCGACAAGCAATTGCTTGCGTATGTTGAGCCAGCGGTCGACCAGTTTGTTACTGCCTCCAACATGCTCCGTCAGGCTTTCGAGCTGGTTTAACATGTGATTGACTCCGCACAAGTGGGTTTAAAGACTGCGCACTAAGATGTAACGATAATGTAAATAACATGCCAGTGAAGCAAAGGTAGTGCAATAGATATGGATCGTATAATTGAAAAATTAGACATCGGCTGGTGGGTCGTCAGCCATGAGCAAAAATTATGGTTGCCGGGCGGTGAATTACCCTGGGGCGAAGCGGGAAATTTCGATCTTGCGGGGCAACGCGCGCTGCGGATTGGTGAATGGCAAGGCTCGCCGGTGTGGCTGATTCAGCAACCACGTCGCCATGATATGGGCTCGCTGCGGCAAATTCTCGACCAGGATGCGGGCCTGTTTCAACTGGCCGGGCGTGGCGTGCAGTTAGCGGAGTTCTACCGCTCGCATAAATTCTGCGGCTACTGCGGGCATACCATGCACCCGAGTAAAACCGAGTGGGCAATGCTCTGCGGCCACTGCCGCCAACGCTACTACCCGCAAATCGCCCCCTGCATTATCGTCGCTATCCGCCGTGATGATTCCATTCTGCTGGCCCAACATACCCGTCATCGCAATGGCATACATACCGTACTGGCCGGGTTTGTCGAAGTGGGCGAAACGCTCGAGCAGGCCGTCGCGCGTGAAGTGATGGAGGAGAGCAGTATAAAAATCAAAAACCTGCGTTATGTCACTTCCCAGCCATGGCCATTCCCGCAATCGCTGATGACCGCGTTTATGGCCGAATATGACAGCGGCGATATCGCGATCGACCCGAAAGAGCTGCTGGAAGCTAACTGGTATCGCTATGACGATTTACCGCTTTTGCCGCCGCCAGGAACCGTCGCACGTCGGCTTATCGAAGACACTGTCGCACTCTGCCGGGCAGAGTATGAGTGACACTCATGTTACACTGGCGTGAAAGAGCTCAAGGAATGGAAAAATGACCGAACTTAAAAACGATCGTTACCTGCGTGCGCTGCTGCGTCAGCCTGTAGATGTCACCCCTGTCTGGATGATGCGCCAGGCGGGCCGCTATTTACCGGAGTATAAAGCCACCCGTGCTCAGGCCGGGGATTTTATGTCCCTGTGCAAAAATGCCGAACTGGCCTGTGAGGTAACGCTGCAACCGCTGCGCCGTTACCCGCTGGATGCGGCTATTCTGTTCTCCGATATTCTGACCATCCCGGATGCGATGGGACTCGGGCTCTATTTTGAAGCGGGTGAAGGCCCACGCTTTACCTCACCGATTACCAGTAAAGCGGATGTCGATAAGCTGCCGATCCCTGATCCAGAAGGTGAACTGGGTTACGTGATGAACGCGGTGCGCACGATCCGCCGCGAACTGAAAGGCGAAGTGCCGCTGATTGGTTTCTCCGGCAGCCCGTGGACGCTGGCGACCTATATGGTCGAAGGCGGCAGTAGCAAAGCGTTTACCGTTATCAAAAAGATGATGTATGCCGAACCGCAAACGCTGCATCTGTTGCTCGATAAGCTGGCGAAAAGCGTCACCCTCTACCTGAATGCGCAGATTGAAGCTGGCGCGCAGTCGGTGATGATTTTCGACACCTGGGGCGGCGTGCTCACCGGGCGCGACTACCAACAGTTCTCGCTCTACTACATGCACAAAATTGTCGATGGCCTGCTGCGTGAAAACGACGGTCGCCGTGTGCCGGTGACGCTGTTCACCAAAGGCGGTGGGCAGTGGCTGGAAGCGATGGCGGAAACCGGCTGTGATGCGTTGGGTCTCGACTGGACAACCGACATTGCCGATGCGCGTCGCCGCGTGGGCCATAAAGTGGCGCTGCAGGGCAATATGGATCCATCCATGCTTTACGCACAGCCTGTGCGCATCGAGGAAGAAGTGGCGACTATTCTGGCAGGCTTCGGCAAGGGCGAAGGCCACGTCTTTAACCTCGGTCACGGCATCCATCAGGATGTGCCGCCGGAACACGCCGGGGCGTTTGTTGAGGCGGTACACCGTCTCTCTGTACCTTATCATCAGTAAGGAGTGATTATGGATCTCGCGTCGCTACGCGCTCAGCAAATTGAACTCGCCTCTTCTGTGATCCGTGAGGATCGCCTGGATAAAGATCCACCGGATCTGATCGCAGGGGCTGATGTCGGTTTTGAGCAGGGTGGTGAAGTGACGCGAGCGGCGATGGTGCTGTTGAAATATCCCTCGCTTGAGCTGGTGGAGTATCAGGTGGCGCGCATTGCGACCACCATGCCCTACATTCCCGGCTTCCTGTCATTTCGTGAATACCCGGCGCTGCTGGCGGTGTGGGAAAAGCTGTCGCAAAAGCCGGATATGGTGTTTGTCGATGGTCACGGTATCTCGCATCCGCGCCGTCTGGGCGTTGCCAGCCATTTTGGTCTGCTGGTGGATGTGCCGACGATTGGCGTGGCGAAAAAACGGCTGTGTGGGAAGTTTGAGCCGCTTGGCAGCGAACCCGGGGCGTTAGCGCCGTTGATGGATAAAGGCGAACAACTGGCGTGGGTGTGGCGCAGTAAAGCGCGTTGTAATCCGTTGTTTATTGCCACGGGACATCGGGTGAGCACCGATAGCGCTCTGGCATGGGTGCAACGCTGTATGAAAGGCTATCGACTGCCGGAGCCAACGCGCTGGGCGGATGCCGTCGCTTCTGAACGCGCTGCCTTTACGCGCCTTACAGCAAAATAACCACAATTCAGGTAAACTGCGGCTAATTTCCGCATTTGAGAACTCATCATGTTACAAAACCCGATTCACCTGCGCCTGGAGAAGCTGGAAAGCTGGCAGCACGTCACGTTTATGGCCTGCCTGTGCGAGCGCATGTACCCGAACTACGCCATGTTCTGCAAAGAGTCAGAGTTTGGCGACCCGCACGTTTATCGCCGTATTCTGGATCTCATCTGGGAAACGCTGACGGTGAAAGACGCGAAGGTGAATTTCGACAGCCAGCTCGAAAAGCTGGAAGAAGCGATCCCGGCGGCGGATGATTTTGACATGTACGGGGTTTATCCGGCGATTGATGCCTGCGTCGCACTGAGCGAACTGGTGCACTCCCGTCTGAGTGGTGAAACGCTGGAACACGCTATCGAAGTCAGTAAGAGTTCTATTACTACCGTGGCGATGCTGGAAATGACTCAGGCTGGTCGCGAAATGACCGATGAAGAGCTCAAAGAGAACCCGGCTGTGGAACAGGAATGGGACATTCAGTGGGAAATTTTCCGAGTTTTAGCCGACAGTGAAGAACGCGATGTTGAGCTGATAAAAGGGCTGCGCGCAGACCTTAAAGAGGCCGGCGAGAGCAATATTGGTATAAATTTTAAGCAATGAGACAAGAAAACGTGATTTACCGCCTGAATTGTCGTGCCTGAAGGCTTCCCTTCCGCCCCCCGTCTGGTCTACATTTGGGGGGCGAAAAAAAGTGGCTATCGGTGCGTGTATGCAGGAGAGTGCTTTTCTGGCATTTTCGTCGCACTCGATGCTTAGCAAGCGATAAACACATTGTAAGGATAACTTATGAACAAGACTCAACTGATTGATGTAATTGCAGACAAAGCAGAACTGTCCAAAACCCAGGCTAAAGCCGCTCTGGAATCCACTCTGGCTGCTATTACTGAGTCTCTGAAAGAAGGCGATGCAGTACAACTGGTTGGTTTCGGCACCTTCAAAGTGAACCACCGCGCTGAGCGTACTGGCCGCAACCCGCAGACCGGTAAAGAAATCAAAATCGCCGCAGCTAACGTGCCGGCATTTGTTTCTGGTAAAGCACTGAAAGACGCAGTTAAGTAAGACCGCGTGGCAGTGAACAGTTTTAGCGAAGGGGTGGTATCACCCCTTTTGTCTATCTGGCGTTCTGTGGCGGTGTTGGGAGGTGTCCTGTTGCTCTCAGCCTGTAGCCATAACAGCGCGTTACCACCGTTCACCGCGAGCGGGTACGCCGACAACCAGGGGGCTGTACGCATCTGGCGCAAAGACACCGGTGGGGAAACTCATCTTCTGGCTGTTTTCAGCCCGTGGCACAGTGGCGCCACTTCAACCAGTGAATACCGCTGGCAGGGCGATCGGCTTTCGCTGATTGAACTGAATATCTACAGTAAACCCTCCGAACATATTCGTGCCCGTTTTGATAGCCGCGGTGAACTGAGCTTCATGCAGCGTGAAGTCGACGGACAGAAACAGCAACTCTCCAGTGACCAGGTGGCGCTTTATCGCTATCGTGCAGAGCAGATCCACCAGACCAGCGATGCATTGCGCCTTGGGCGTGTGGTGCTGCGTCAGGGGCGCTGGCATGCAGACCAGACAGTAACGACCTGTGAAGGTGAAGTGATCACCCCTGATTTCGACAGTCGGGCGCTTGCGCGCGTAGAGAATCGTCAACGCCACTCTTCGATGGAAGTGAGCATTGCCTGGCTGGAGTCGCCTGAAGGGACGCAACTGCTGCTGGTGGCTAACCAGGACTACTGTACCTGGCAGCCAATGGAAAAGAGTTTTTAAGCCCGACTGAGAGGGCTAAACATGCCCGGCAAGCATCGCGCCACCGGGCATGTTGAATTGCCCGTTATTCGCCTTGCTCGCGCGCAATCGCCCGATAGCCGATATCCGAACGGCTGAAACTACCGTCCCAGTGGATATTGCTCATCAGCGCGTAGGCGCGTTGCTGCGCTTCGGCAACCGTATGACCCAGAGCTGTTACGCACAGCACGCGGCCGCCGTTGGTTAGTACCTGCCCATCGTCAGAGAGTTTCGTGCCCGCCTGGAAGACCTTCCCGTATTCTACTTCTTCCTGCGGCAGGCCATGGATCACATCACCCGTATGATAATCGCCGGGATAACCCCCTGCGGCCATCACCACGCCGAGTGAAGCTCGTTCGTCCCATTCGGAGGTCTTCGCATCCAGCTTGCCGTCGCAGGCTGCCAGACAGAGTTCAACCAGATCGGACTTCATGCGCAGCATGATCGGCTGGGTTTCCGGATCGCCAAAACGGCAGTTGAACTCGATAACCTTCGGGTTGCCCTGCTTATCAATCATCAGCCCGGCGTAGAGGAAACCGGTGTAAGTGTTGCCTTCCGCCGCCATACCTTTCACCGTTGGCCAGATGATACGTTCCATGGTGCGCTGGTGGACGTCATTCGTTACCACCGGGGCAGGAGAGTACGCGCCCATGCCGCCGGTGTTTGGCCCGGTATCTTTATCGCCTACGCGTTTGTGATCCTGACTGGTAGCCATCGGCAATACGTGTTCGCCGTCGACCATCACGATAAAGCTCGCTTCTTCGCCGTCGAGGAACTCTTCGATGACAATGCGATGGCCCGCGTCGCCGAAGGCATTGCCCGCCAGCATATCGTGAACTGCGGCTTCTGCTTCCGCCAGCGTCATTGCCACGATAACGCCCTTACCGGCTGCCAGACCGTCAGCTTTAATGACGATCGGCGCGCCTTTCTCACGCAAATAAGCCAGTGCAGGCTCGATCTCGGTGAAGTTCTGGTATTCCGCCGTTGGGATTTTGTGGCGCGCCAGGAAGTCTTTGGTGAATGCTTTCGAACCTTCGAGTTGCGCAGCACCTTCGGTTGGGCCGAAGATTGTCAGGCCTGCTGCACGGAACGCATCAACCACGCCAATCACCAGCGGTGCTTCCGGGCCAACGATGGTCAGGTCAATCTTCTCGTTCTGCGCGAAGCTCAGCAGCGCCGGAATATCCGTTACGCTGATAGCAACGTTTTGCAGCGCAGGCTCCAGCGCAGTGCCAGCGTTGCCCGGTGCAACAAAAACGGTATTAACCAGCGGCGACTGTGCCGCTTTCCAGGCCAGCGCGTGCTCGCGTCCGCCGTTACCAATTACGAGTACTTTCATGTTTCGCTCCATTAATGGCGGAAGTGGCGCATGTCGGTAAAGAGCATGGCGATACCGTGCTCGTCGGCAGCGGCAATCACTTCGTCATCGCGGATAGAACCGCCAGGCTGGATTACGCAGGTTACACCTGCCGCTGCCGCGGCATCAATACCGTCACGGAAGGGGAAGAAAGCGTCGGATGCCATAGAGGAGCCTTTTACTTCCAGGCCTTCGTCGGCAGCCTTGATACCCGCGATTTTTGCAGAGTAGACGCGGCTCATTTGTCCTGCGCCGATTCCAATGGTCATATTGCCTTTGGCATAGACAATGGCGTTAGATTTCACGAATTTCGCCACTTTCCAGCAGAACAGCGCATCGCGTAGCTCCTGCTCGGTGGGCTGGCGTTTACTCACGACGCGCAACTCTTCCGCGCCAACCATTCCCAGGTCACGATCCTGAACCAGCAGACCACCGTTCACACGTTTGAAATCGAGAGCCGGAACGCGCTCCGCCCACTGACCGCAAGTCAACACGCGCACGTTTTGTTTTGCGGCGGTGATTTTCAGCGCTTCTTCGCTGGCGGATGGCGCAATGATCACTTCAACAAACTGACGGGAGATAATCGCCTGCGCAGTTTCAGCATCCAGCTCGCGGTTAAACGCGATGATGCCGCCGAATGCGGAAGTTGGGTCGGTTTTATAAGCACGGTCGTAGGCGTCAAGAATAGAGTGACTGATTGCCACGCCGCAGGGGTTGGCGTGTTTCACAATGACGCATGCCGGCTCGGCGAACTCTTTCACGCACTCCAGTGCCGCGTCAGTATCGGCAATATTGTTATAAGAGAGGGCTTTGCCCTGTACCTGAGTGGCGGTGGCAACGGAGGCCTCTTTTACATTCTCTTCTATATAGAAGGCTGCCTGCTGGTGGCTGTTCTCGCCATAACGCATATCCTGTTTCTTGATGAAGTTCAGATTCAGGGTGCGCGGGAAGCGGCCAGCGGCTTCTTTGCTTTCGCCGTGATAAGCCGGAACCATGCTGCCGAAGTAGTTGGCGATCATGCTGTCGTAAGATGCGGTGTGTTCGAATGCTTTGATAGCGAGGTCGAAGCGGGTATCCAGCGTCAGAGAGCCTTCGTTGGCGTCCATCTCTTCAATAATGGTGACGTAATCGCTGCTCTTCACCACGATGGCGACATCTTTGTGGTTCTTGGCGGCGGAGCGAACCATCGTCGGGCCACCGATATCGATATTCTCAACGGCATCTTCCAGTGAACAACCTTCACGGGCGACGGTCTGAGCGAATGGGTAAAGGTTAACAACTACCATATCGATTGGCTCAATATGGTGCTGTTCCATAATGGCATCATCCTGGCCGCGACGGCCGAGGATCCCGCCGTGAACTTTTGGATGCAGGGTTTTTACGCGTCCATCCATCATTTCCGGGAAACCGGTGTAATCGGAAACTTCGGTTACCGGCAAGCCTTTATCTGCTAACAGGCGAGCTGTGCCACCGGTAGAGAGTAGCTCCACACCACGTGCGGAAAGTGCCTGAGCGAATTCGACGATACCGGCCTTGTCAGAAACACTGAGCAGAGCACGGCGGACTGGACGACGTTGTTGCATGGTAAATCCCCTGGATTTGACTATTTACAGAGAGCGTTAGCTGAATTTTTCGCGAAAAATTCAGCTAACGCCCCTTACGGGGCATCCTTGTTTAGCGGCGAGCATTGTAACGAAAACGTTTGCGCAACGCTCGCAAATTTTTATCTCTATTATGTGATTGCGGAATGTTGTTGAGATTTGTGGATAACTCTGTGGGCAAA
>NZ_JAYMYY010000014.1:0-26197 GCF_039889165.1 Pseudocitrobacter cyperus
TACCATCGAACTGCCGGAAGGCGTAGAGATGGTAATGCCGGGCGACAACATCAAAATGGTTGTTACCCTGATCCACCCGATCGCGATGGACGACGGTCTGCGTTTCGCAATCCGTGAAGGCGGCCGTACCGTTGGTGCGGGCGTTGTTGCTAAAGTAATGAGCTAATTATTTAATAATTAGTTTTGAGCTTAAAAAGGGCGCTTCGGCGCCCTTTTTGCTTTTTTAATTTCGCTGTTTAACGCTTTTATTTAAAAATGCGCACCCGCTGCGTCATTTGTCATCTACTATTGTAATCATAACTATTCTCATTTACACTCTGTTCATAAATTAAGCGGGAGTCACTATGTACGTTTGTTTGTGTAACGGTGTAAGCGATAAAAAAATTCGCCAGGCAGTTCGCCAGTTTCATCCTCAATCTTTCCAGCAATTGCGCAAATTCATACCCGTGGGAAATCAATGCGGTAAGTGTGTTCGTGCGGCCCGCGAAGTGATGGAAGACGAATTAATGCAGATGCCGGAATATCAGGAAATCGCCTGAGCCTGATTCTTTTTTTGACATCCCTGTAGCCCGTTCTACGCTTCAATAAGTGGAAGCGGAGGGACTACATAATGAAAGGTGATGTTAAGGTTATAAATTATCTCAATAAATTATTGGGAAACGAGCTTGTCGCGATAAACCAATACTTTCTCCATGCGAGAATGTTCAAAAACTGGGGCCTGATGCGCCTCAATGATATTGAGTATCATGAATCTATCGATGAGATGAAACACGCTGACAAGTATATTGAGCGAATTTTGTTTCTCGAAGGAATACCAAACCTTCAGGATCTCGGCAAACTGCAAATTGGCGAAGATGTCGAAGAGATGCTGCAATCGGATCTCCGCCTTGAGCTTGAAGGTGCGAAGGATCTTCGTGAGGCGATTGCTTACGCCGATAGCGTTCATGACTTCGTCAGCCGCGATATGCTTATCAATATTTTGAGTGAAGAAGAGCACCATATCGACTGGCTGGAAACTGAACTGGATCTGATTGGAAAAATTGGCCTGCAAAATTATCTGCAGTCGCAAATCAAAGTCGAAGACTAAGCTACTTTTAGCCCGAACATGATGAAACCCGCTGCGGCCAGAAATGGGCCGAAGGACAGCGGGTTTTTTATGGCCAGCCGTTCATGCCGATGGCGTACTGACAGGCCGATAAAGATCAGGGCCAGCAATGAGGCCGTGAGTATCAGATTGGGAAGTACCTGCCAGCCGTGCCAGGCACCCAATGCGGCAAGCAA
This sequence comes from Pseudocitrobacter cyperus, assembly GCF_039889165.1. Taxonomy (NCBI): domain Bacteria; kingdom Pseudomonadati; phylum Pseudomonadota; class Gammaproteobacteria; order Enterobacterales; family Enterobacteriaceae; genus Pseudocitrobacter; species Pseudocitrobacter cyperus. The sequence continues at coordinate 1,282 of NZ_JAYMYY010000014.1, forward strand.
TTTAACATCGCCATAGCCCAACCCTTCACGATGGCGAATGCCCCGATATCCCCAGTAAATCAGCGCAAAAGTAGCGTATCCTCCGATAGCTCCCCATAACGATAGGGATAATCGTGCAGGGTAAAGGCACAGATGATACAACACGCCACCCCACAGGAGCGGGCAGGTTAGTCGGTCAGGCAGCAGACCTGTCCGCCAGTCATGCCAGCTAAGCGCCAGTGTTAATAGCGTGTAGAAAATGAAGAAGGGCAGGGGAGCATAATCCATACTCACCTCCGGTAAGTTGTCCAGCCCACGAGTGTGGCGAAGGCGTGTTCCAGGTGCAAAAGGCAAAAAACAGCGCTGCGAGCTGCTTTCCGGTATTTCTTACGTGATGACACCTTTTACAGTGCAGGATGCGGGCAGCAACGCAAATCGTCATGACTAATTTCTAAACACCCCTTGCTTCACGCTGGTATTTGCGTATAATGCGCGGGCTTGTCTAATATTGACAGCGGTTCGATATGAACCCGATGGCGCTCTTTGGTCATCAACAATGTTCCCAATCGGGGAACTACGTAAGAACGGTTACACTCTCCCATCAATCGTAATGGGTATGAGGAGTAATCATTTCGTCTATAAAATAATTGGAGCTCTGGTCTCATGCAGAACCAAAGAATCCGTATCCGCCTTAAAGCGTTTGATCATCGTCTGATCGATCAATCAACCGCGGAAATCGTCGAGACTGCCAAGCGCACTGGTGCGCAGGTTCGCGGTCCGATCCCGCTGCCGACCCGCAAAGAGCGCTTTACCGTTCTGATCTCTCCGCACGTTAACAAAGACGCGCGCGATCAGTACGAAATTCGCACTCACAAGCGTCTGGTTGACATCGTTGAGCCAACCGAGAAAACCGTTGATGCTCTGATGCGTCTGGACCTGGCTGCCGGTGTAGACGTGCAGATCAGCCTGGGTTAATCAGGTCATCGAGCGATTGAGAGGTTGATACAATGATTGGTTTAGTCGGTAAAAAAGTGGGTATGACCCGCATCTTCACTGAAGATGGCGTCTCTATCCCAGTAACCGTAATCGAAGTTGAAGCAAACCGTGTTACTCAGGTTAAAGACCTGGCTAACGATGGCTATCGTGCTATTCAGGTTACCACCGGTGCTAAAAAAGCAAACCGTGTAACCAAGCCGGAAGCTGGCCATTTCGCTAAAGCTGGCGTAGAAGCTGGCCGCGGCCTGTGGGAGTTCCGTCTGGCAGATGGTGAAGAGTTCACCGTTGGTCAGGACATCAGCGTAGAACTGTTTGCTGAAGTTAAAAAAGTTGACGTAACCGGTACCTCTAAAGGTAAAGGTTTTGCTGGTACCGTTAAGCGCTGGAACTTCCGTACCCAGGACGCTACTCACGGTAACTCCTTGTCTCACCGCGTTCCGGGTTCTATCGGTCAGAACCAGACTCCGGGCAAAGTGTTCAAAGGCAAGAAAATGGCAGGTCAACTGGGTAACGAACGTGTAACCGTTCAGAGCCTGGACGTAGTACGTGTTGACGCTGAGCGCAACCTGCTGCTGGTAAAAGGTGCAGTTCCGGGTGCAACCGGTAGCGACCTGATCGTTAAACCAGCTGTGAAGGCGTAAGGGGATAGCAATGGAATTAGTATTGAAAGACGCGCAGAGCGCGCTGACTGTTTCCGAAACTACCTTCGGTCGTGATTTCAACGAAGCGCTGGTTCACCAGGTTGTTGTTGCTTATGCAGCTGGTGCTCGTCAGGGTACTCGTGCTCAGAAGACTCGTGCTGAAGTAACTGGTTCCGGTAAAAAACCGTGGCGCCAGAAAGGTACCGGCCGTGCGCGTTCAGGTTCTATCAAGAGCCCGATCTGGCGTTCTGGTGGCGTGACCTTCGCTGCTCGTCCGCAGGACCACAGTCAAAAAGTTAACAAAAAGATGTACCGCGGCGCGCTGAAAAGCATTCTGTCCGAACTGGTACGTCAGGATCGTCTGATCGTTGTCGAGAAGTTCTCTGTAGAAGCGCCTAAAACTAAGCTGCTGGCTCAGAAACTGAAAGACATGGCTCTGGAAGATGTGCTGATCATCACCGGTGAGCTGGACGAGAATCTGTTCCTCGCAGCACGTAACCTGCACAAGGTTGACGTTCGCGATGCAACGGGTATCGACCCGGTTAGCCTGATCGCCTTCGACAAAGTCGTAATGACTGCTGATGCTGTTAAGCAAGTTGAGGAGATGCTGGCATGATTCGTGAAGAACGTCTGCTGAAGGTGCTGCGCGCACCGCACGTTTCTGAAAAAGCGTCTACTGCGATGGAAAAAACTAACACCATCGTTCTCAAAGTTGCTAAAGACGCGACCAAAGCAGAAATCAAAGCTGCTGTGCAGAAACTGTTTGAAGTCGAAGTCGAAGTCGTTAACACCCTGGTAGTTAAAGGGAAAGTTAAACGTCACGGACAGCGTATCGGTCGTCGTAGCGACTGGAAAAAAGCTTACGTCACCCTGAAAGAAGGCCAGAATCTGGACTTCGTTGGCGGCGCTGAGTAAGTCGGAGGAGTAATACAATGGCAGTTGTTAAATGTAAACCGACATCTCCGGGTCGTCGCCACGTAGTTAAAGTGGTTAACCCTGAGCTGCACAAGGGCAAACCTTTTGCTCCGTTGCTGGAAAAAAACAGCAAATCCGGTGGTCGTAACAACAATGGCCGTATCACCACTCGTCACATCGGTGGTGGCCATAAGCAGGCTTATCGTATTGTTGACTTCAAACGCAACAAAGACGGTATCCCGGCAACAGTTGAACGTCTTGAGTACGATCCGAACCGCTCCGCGAACATCGCGCTGGTTCTGTACAAAGACGGCGAACGCCGTTACATCCTGGCCCCTAAAGGCCTGAAAGCTGGCGACCAGATTCAATCTGGCGTTGATGCTGCAATCAAAGCAGGCAACACCCTGCCGATGCGCAATATCCCGGTTGGTTCTACCGTTCATAACGTAGAAATGAAACCAGGTAAAGGCGGTCAGTTGGCACGTTCCGCTGGTACTTACGTTCAGATCGTTGCTCGCGATGGTGCTTATGTCACCCTGCGTCTGCGTTCTGGTGAAATGCGTAAAGTCGAAGCAGACTGCCGCGCTACTCTGGGCGAAGTTGGCAATGCTGAGCATATGCTGCGCGTTCTGGGTAAAGCAGGTGCTGCACGCTGGCGTGGTGTTCGTCCTACCGTTCGCGGTACTGCGATGAACCCAGTCGATCACCCACATGGTGGTGGTGAAGGTCGTAACTTTGGTAAGCACCCGGTTTCCCCGTGGGGCCTGCAGACCAAAGGTAAGAAGACCCGCAGCAACAAGCGTACTGATAAATTCATCGTACGTCGCCGTAGCAAATAATTTTAGAGGATAAGCCATGCCACGTTCTCTCAAGAAAGGTCCTTTTATTGACCTGCACTTGCTGAAGAAGGTAGAGAAAGCGGTGGAAAGCGGAGACAAGAAGCCCCTGCGCACTTGGTCCCGTCGTTCAACGATCTTTCCTAACATGATCGGTTTGACCATCGCTGTCCATAATGGTCGTCAGCACGTTCCAGTATTTGTAACCGACGAAATGGTTGGTCACAAACTGGGTGAATTCGCACCGACTCGTACTTATCGCGGCCACGCTGCTGATAAAAAAGCGAAGAAGAAATAAGGTAGGAGGAAGAGATGGAAACTTTAGCTCAACATCGCCATGCTCGTTCTTCTGCTCAGAAGGTTCGCCTTGTTGCTGACCTGATTCGCGGTAAGAAAGTGTCGCAGGCCCTGGATATTCTGACCTACACCAATAAGAAAGCGGCTGTACTGGTCAAGAAAGTACTGGAATCTGCCATTGCTAACGCTGAACACAACGATGGCGCTGACATTGACGATCTGAAAGTTGCGAAAATTTTCGTAGACGAAGGCCCGAGCATGAAGCGCATTATGCCGCGTGCAAAAGGTCGTGCAGATCGCATCCTGAAGCGCACCAGCCACATTACTGTGGTTGTGTCCGATCGCTGAGACTCTGGAGACTAGCAATGGGTCAGAAAGTACATCCTAATGGTATTCGCCTGGGTATTGTCAAACCATGGAACTCTACCTGGTTCGCGAACACCAAAGAATTCGCTGACAACCTGGACAGCGATTTTAAAGTACGTCAGTACCTGACGAAGGAACTGGCAAAAGCGTCCGTATCTCGTATCGTTATCGAGCGTCCGGCTAAGAGCATCCGTGTGACTATTCACACTGCTCGCCCGGGTATCGTTATCGGTAAGAAAGGCGAAGACGTAGAAAAACTGCGCAAGGTCGTAGCGGATATCGCTGGCGTTCCTGCTCAGATCAATATCGCCGAAGTTCGTAAGCCTGAACTGGACGCTAAATTGGTTGCTGACAGCATCACTTCTCAGCTGGAACGTCGCGTTATGTTCCGTCGTGCTATGAAGCGTGCTGTACAGAACGCAATGCGTCTGGGCGCTAAAGGTATCAAAGTTGAAGTTAGCGGCCGTCTGGGCGGCGCGGAAATCGCACGTACCGAATGGTACCGCGAAGGTCGCGTACCGCTGCACACTCTGCGTGCTGACATCGACTACAACACCTCTGAAGCGCACACCACTTACGGTGTAATCGGCGTTAAGGTATGGATCTTCAAAGGTGAGATCCTGGGTGGTATGGCTGCTGTTGAACAACCGGAACCGGCTGCTCAACCTAAAAAGCAGCAGCGTAAAGGCCGTAAATAAGGAGCGTCGCTGATGTTACAACCAAAGCGTACAAAATTCCGTAAAGTGCACAAAGGCCGTAACCGCGGTCTGGCGCAGGGTACGGATGTTAGCTTCGGCACTTTCGGTCTGAAAGCTGTTGGCCGTGGTCGTCTGACTGCACGTCAGATCGAAGCAGCACGTCGTGCTATGACCCGTGCAGTGAAGCGTCAAGGTAAAATCTGGATCCGTGTATTCCCGGACAAACCGATTACCGAGAAGCCTCTTGAAGTTCGTATGGGTAAAGGTAAAGGTAACGTGGAGTATTGGGTTGCCTTGATTCAGCCGGGCAAAGTCCTGTATGAAATGGACGGTGTACCGGAAGAGCTGGCCCGTGAAGCATTCGGCCTCGCAGCCGCGAAACTGCCGATCAAAACCACCTTTGTAACTAAGACGGTGATGTAATGAAAGCAAAAGAGCTGCGTGAAAAAAGCGTTGAAGATCTGAACGCTGAGCTGCTGAACTTGCTGCGTGAGCAGTTCAACCTGCGCATGCAGGCTGCAAGTGGCCAGCTGCAACAGACTCATCTGCTGAAGCAAGTGCGTCGTGATGTTGCACGTGTTAAGACTTTACTGACTCAGAAGGCGGGTGCGTAATGACCGATAAAATCCGTACTCTGCAAGGTCGCGTCGTTAGCGCGAAAATGGAGAAATCCATTGTTGTTGCTATCGAACGTTTTGTGAAACACCCGATCTACGGTAAATTCATCAAACGTACGACCAAACTGCACGTACATGACGAGAACAACGAATGCGGTACCGGTGACGTGGTTGAAATCCGCGAATGCCGTCCGCTGTCCAAGACTAAGTCCTGGACGCTGGTTCGCGTTGTAGAGAAAGCGGTTCTGTAATACAGTACTCGTTCTCGATACGAATAAACGGCTCAGCGATGGGCCGTTTATTTTTTCTACCCATATCTTGAGAGTGGTGTTATAATGCCGCGCCCTCGATATATGGGGCTTTTTAATGGCCTGATTTTCGGGTCTCAGTAGTAGTTGACATTAGCGGAGCACTAAAATGATCCAAGAACAGACTATGCTGAACGTCGCCGACAACTCCGGTGCACGTCGCGTAATGTGTATCAAGGTTCTGGGTGGCTCGCACCGTCGCTACGCAGGCGTAGGCGACATCATCAAGATCACCATCAAGGAAGCAATTCCGCGTGGTAAGGTCAAAAAAGGTGATGTGCTGAAGGCGGTAGTGGTGCGCACCAAGAAGGGTGTTCGTCGCCCGGACGGTTCTGTCATTCGCTTCGATGGTAATGCATGCGTTATTTTAAACAATAACAGCGAGCAGCCCATCGGTACGCGTATTTTTGGGCCGGTAACTCGTGAACTTCGTAACGAGAAGTTCATGAAAATTATCTCTCTGGCACCAGAAGTACTCTAAGGAGCGAATCATGGCAGCGAAGATCCGTCGTGATGACGAAGTTATCGTGTTAACCGGTAAAGATAAAGGTAAACGCGGTAAAGTAAAAAATGTCCTGTCTTCCGGCAAGGTCATTGTTGAAGGTATCAACCTGGTTAAGAAACATCAGAAGCCGGTTCCGGCCCTGAACCAACCAGGCGGCATTGTAGAGAAAGAAGCAGCTATTCAGATCTCTAACATTGCTATCTTCAATGCGGCAACCGGCAAGGCCGACCGTGTAGGCTTTAGATTCGAAGACGGCAAAAAAGTCCGTTTCTTCAAGTCTAACAGCGAAACTATCAAGTAATTTGGAGTAGTACGATGGCGAAACTGCATGATTACTACAAAGACGAAGTAGTTAACAAACTCATGACTGAGTTTAGCTACAATTCTGTCATGCAAGTCCCTCGGGTCGAGAAGATCACCCTGAACATGGGTGTTGGTGAAGCGATCGCTGACAAGAAACTGCTGGATAACGCAGCAGCCGATCTGGCAGCAATCTCCGGTCAAAAACCGCTGATCACCAAAGCACGCAAATCAGTTGCAGGCTTCAAAATCCGTCAGGGCTATCCGATCGGCTGTAAAGTAACTCTGCGTGGCGAACGCATGTGGGAGTTCTTTGAGCGCCTGATCACTATTGCTGTACCGCGTATCCGTGACTTCCGTGGCCTGTCCGCTAAGTCATTCGATGGTCGTGGTAACTACAGCATGGGTGTCCGTGAGCAGATCATCTTCCCAGAAATCGACTACGATAAAGTCGACCGCGTGCGTGGTTTGGATATTACCATTACCACTACTGCGAAATCTGACGAAGAAGGCCGTGCTCTGCTGGCTGCCTTTGACTTCCCGTTCCGCAAGTAAGGGTTACTGAATGGCTAAGCAATCAATGAAAGCACGCGAAGTAAAACGCGTGGCTTTAGCTGATAAATTCTTCGCTAAACGCGCTGAACTGAAAGCAATCATCTCTGATGTGAACGCATCCGACGAAGATCGTTGGAACGCTGTTCTGAAGCTGCAGAGTCTGCCGCGTGATTCCAGCCCGTCTCGTCAGCGTAACCGCTGCCGTCAAACAGGTCGTCCGCATGGTTATGTGGGCAAGTTCGGGTTGAGCCGTATTAAGCTTCGTGAAGCCGCTATGCGCGGTGAAGTACCAGGCTTGAAAAAGGCTAGCTGGTAATTACCAATTGAATCACGGGAGTAAAGACAGATGAGCATGCAAGATCCGATCGCGGATATGCTGACCCGTATCCGTAACGGTCAGGCCGCGAACAAAGCTGCGGTCACCATGCCTTCCTCCAAGCTGAAAGTGGCAATTGCCAACGTGCTGAAGGAAGAAGGTTTTATTGAAGATTTTAAAGTTGAAGGCGACACCAAGCCGGAACTGGAACTTACTCTTAAGTATTTCCAGGGTAAAGCTGTTGTAGAAAGCATTCAGCGTGTCAGCCGCCCAGGTCTGCGCATCTACAAACGTAAAGATGAGCTGCCGAAGGTAATGGCCGGCATGGGTATCGCAGTTGTTTCTACCTCTAAAGGTGTTATGACTGATCGTGCAGCGCGCCAGGCTGGTCTTGGTGGCGAAATTATCTGCTACGTAGCCTAATCGGAGGAAAAAATGTCTCGTGTTGCTAAAGCACCGGTCGTTGTTCCTGCCGGCGTTGATGTAAAAATCAACGGTCAGGTTATTACGATCAAAGGTAAAAACGGCGAGCTGACTCGTACTCTCAACGATGCTGTTGAAGTTAAACATGCAGATAATGCTCTGACCTTCGGTCCGCGTGATGGTTACGTAGACGGATGGGCTCAGGCTGGTACCGCGCGTGCCCTGCTGAACTCAATGGTTATCGGTGTTACCGAAGGCTTCACTAAGAAGCTACAGCTGGTTGGTGTAGGTTATCGTGCAGCGGTTAAAGGGAATGTAGTAAACCTGTCTTTAGGTTTCTCTCACCCGGTTGACCATCAGCTGCCTGCGGGAATCACTGCTGAATGTCCGACTCAAACTGAAATCGTGCTGAAAGGCGCTGATAAGCAGGTGATCGGTCAGGTTGCAGCAGATCTGCGCGCCTACCGTCGTCCTGAGCCTTATAAAGGCAAGGGTGTTCGTTACGCCGACGAAGTCGTGCGTACCAAAGAGGCTAAGAAGAAGTAAGGTAACACTATGGATAAGAAATCTGCTCGTATCCGTCGTGCGACCCGCGCACGCCGCAAGCTCCAGGAGCTGGGTGCAACTCGCCTGGTGGTACATCGTACCCCGCGTCATATTTACGCACAGGTAATTGCACCGAACGGTTCCGAAGTTCTGGTAGCTGCTTCTACTGTAGAAAAAGCTATCTCTGAACAACTGAAGTACACCGGTAACAAAGACGCGGCTGCAGCTGTGGGTAAAGCTGTTGCTGAACGCGCTCTGGAAAAAGGCATCAAAGATGTATCCTTTGACCGTTCCGGGTTCCAATATCATGGTCGTGTCCAGGCACTGGCAGATGCTGCCCGTGAAGCTGGCCTTCAGTTCTAAGGTAGAGGTGTAAGATGGCTCACATCGAAAAACAAGCTGGCGAACTGCAGGAAAAGCTGATCGCGGTAAACCGCGTATCTAAAACCGTTAAAGGTGGTCGTATTTTCTCCTTCACAGCTCTGACTGTAGTAGGCGATGGTAACGGTCGCGTAGGTTTTGGTTACGGTAAAGCGCGTGAAGTTCCAGCAGCGATCCAGAAAGCGATGGAAAAAGCCCGTCGCAATATGATTAACGTCGCGCTGAATACCGGCACCCTGCAGCACCCAGTTAAGGGTACTCACACAGGTTCTCGTGTATTCATGCAGCCGGCTTCCGAAGGTACCGGTATCATCGCCGGTGGTGCAATGCGCGCCGTTCTGGAAGTCGCTGGAGTTCGTAACGTTCTGGCTAAAGCGTATGGTTCCACCAACCCGATTAACGTGGTTCGTGCAACTATCGATGGTCTGGAAAATATGAAATCTCCGGAAATGGTCGCTGCCAAGCGTGGTAAATCCGTTGAAGAAATTCTGGGGAAATAAACCATGGCAAAGACTATTAAAATTACTCAAACCCGCAGTGCAATCGGTCGTCTGCCGAAACACAAGGCAACGCTGCTTGGCCTGGGTCTGCGTCGTATTGGTCACACCGTAGAACGCGAGGATACTCCTGCTGTTCGTGGTATGGTCAACGCGGTTTCCTTCATGGTTAAAGTTGAGGAGTAAGAGATGCGTTTAAATACTCTGTCTCCGGCCGAAGGCTCTAAAAAGGCGGGTCGCCGTCTGGGTCGTGGTATCGGTTCTGGCCTCGGTAAAACCGGCGGTCGTGGTCACAAAGGTCAGAAGTCTCGTTCTGGCGGTGGCGTACGTCGTGGTTTCGAGGGTGGTCAGATGCCTCTGTACCGTCGTCTGCCGAAATTCGGCTTCACTTCTCGCAAAGCAGCGATTACAGCGGAAATCCGTCTGTCTGACCTGGCGAAAGTGGAAGGCGGTATTGTAGACCTGAACACGCTGAAAGCAGCTAACATTATCGGTATCCAGATCGAGTTCGCGAAAGTGATCCTGGCTGGTGAAGTCACTACTCCGGTAACTGTTCGTGGCCTGCGTGTTACTAAAGGCGCTCGTGCTGCTATCGAAGCTGCTGGCGGTAAAATCGAGGAATAAGTAGCAGATGGCTAAACAACCGGGATTAGATTTTCAAAGTGCCAAAGGTGGCTTAGGCGAGCTGAAACGCAGACTGCTGTTTGTTATCGGCGCGCTGATTGTGTTCCGTATTGGCTCTTTCATTCCGATCCCTGGTATTGATGCCGCTGTACTTGCCAAACTGCTTGAGCAACAGCGAGGCACCATCATTGAGATGTTTAACATGTTCTCTGGTGGTGCTCTCAGCCGTGCTTCTATCTTTGCCCTGGGTATCATGCCGTATATTTCGGCATCGATTATTATCCAGTTGCTGACGGTGGTTCACCCAACGTTGGCAGAAATTAAGAAAGAAGGGGAGTCTGGTCGTCGTAAGATCAGCCAGTACACCCGTTACGGTACTCTGGTGCTGGCTATATTCCAGTCGATCGGTATTGCTACCGGTCTGCCGAATATGCCTGGTATGCAGGGCCTGGTTATTAACCCAGGCTTTGCATTCTATTTCACCGCTGTTGTAAGTCTGGTTACAGGGACAATGTTCCTGATGTGGCTCGGCGAACAGATTACTGAGCGTGGTATCGGTAACGGTATCTCAATCATTATCTTCGCTGGTATCGTTGCGGGACTCCCGCCAGCCATTGCCCATACTATCGAGCAAGCGCGTCAAGGCGACCTGCACTTCCTCCTGTTGCTGTTGGTTGCAGTATTAGTATTTGCAGTGACGTTCTTTGTTGTATTTGTTGAGCGTGGTCAACGCCGCATTGTGGTAAACTACGCCAAACGTCAACAGGGTCGTCGTGTCTATGCTGCACAGAGCACACATTTACCGCTGAAAGTGAATATGGCAGGGGTAATCCCGGCAATCTTCGCTTCCAGTATTATTCTGTTCCCGGCGACCATCGCGTCATGGTTCGGGGGCGGGACTGGTTGGAACTGGCTGACAACAATTTCGCTGTATTTGCAGCCTGGGCAACCGCTTTATGTGTTACTCTATGCGTCTGCGATCATCTTCTTCTGTTTCTTCTACACGGCGTTGGTTTTCAACCCGCGTGAAACAGCAGATAACCTGAAGAAGTCCGGTGCATTTGTACCAGGAATTCGTCCGGGAGAGCAAACGGCGAAGTATATCGATAAAGTAATGACCCGCCTGACCCTGGTTGGTGCGTTGTATATTACCTTTATCTGCCTGATCCCGGAGTTCATGCGTGATGCGATGAAAGTGCCGTTCTACTTCGGTGGAACCTCGCTGCTTATCGTTGTTGTCGTGATTATGGACTTTATGGCTCAAGTGCAAACTCTGATGATGTCTAGTCAGTACGAGTCTGCATTGAAGAAGGCGAACCTGAAAGGCTACGGCCGATAATTGGTCGCCCGAGAAGTTACGGAGAGTAAAAATGAAAGTTCGTGCTTCCGTCAAGAAATTATGCCGTAACTGCAAAATCGTTAAGCGTGATGGTGTCATCCGTGTGATTTGCAGTGCCGAGCCGAAGCATAAACAGCGCCAAGGCTGATTTATTCGCATATTTTTCTTGCAAAGTTGGGTTGAGCTGGCTAGATTAGCCAGCCAATCTTTTGTATGTCTGTACGTTTCCATTTGAGTATCCTGAAAACGGGCTTTTCAGCATGGTGCGTACATATTAAATAGTAGGAGTGCATAGTGGCCCGTATAGCAGGCATTAACATTCCTGATCAAAAACATGCCGTGATCGCATTAACTTCGATCTTCGGCGTCGGCAAAACCCGTTCCAAGGCTATTTTAGCTGCGGCGGGCATCGCTGAAAGTGTTAAGATCAGTGAGCTGTCTGAAGAACAAATCGACACGCTGCGTGACGAAGTTGCCAAATTTGTCGTTGAAGGTGATCTGCGCCGTGAAATCAGCATGAGCATCAAGCGCCTGATGGATCTTGGTTGCTATCGCGGTTTGCGTCATCGTCGTGGTCTCCCGGTTCGCGGTCAGCGTACCAAGACCAACGCACGTACCCGTAAGGGTCCGCGCAAACCGATCAAGAAATAATCGGGGTGATTGAATAATGGCAAAGGCACCAATTCGTGCACGTAAACGTGTAAGAAAACAAGTCTCTGACGGCGTGGCTCATATCCATGCTTCTTTCAACAACACCATCGTGACTATTACCGATCGTCAGGGTAATGCGCTGGGTTGGGCAACAGCCGGTGGTTCCGGTTTCCGTGGTTCTCGCAAATCCACTCCGTTCGCAGCTCAGGTTGCGGCAGAGCGTTGCGCAGAAGCCGTAAAAGAATACGGCATCAAGAATCTGGAAGTTATGGTCAAAGGTCCGGGTCCGGGTCGCGAATCTACTATTCGTGCTCTGAACGCCGCTGGTTTCCGCATCACTAACATTACTGATGTGACTCCGATCCCTCATAACGGTTGTCGTCCGCCGAAAAAACGTCGCGTATAACGCTACGTTTTCCAGGTTAGTTGGAGAAAGAAAATGGCAAGATATTTGGGTCCTAAGCTCAAGCTGAGCCGTCGTGAGGGCACCGACTTATTCCTTAAGTCTGGCGTTCGCGCGATCGATACCAAGTGTAAAATTGAACAAGCTCCTGGCCAGCACGGTGCGCGTAAACCGCGTCTGTCTGACTATGGTGTGCAGTTGCGTGAGAAGCAGAAAGTTCGCCGTATGTACGGTGTGCTGGAGCGTCAGTTCCGTAACTACTATAAAGAAGCAGCACGTCTGAAAGGCAACACCGGTGAAAACCTGTTGGCTCTGCTGGAAGGTCGTCTGGACAACGTTGTATACCGTATGGGCTTCGGCGCTACTCGTGCAGAAGCACGCCAGTTAGTTAGCCATAAAGCAATCATGGTAAACGGTCGTGTTGTTAACATCGCTTCTTATCAGGTTAAAGCGAATGACGTTGTTAGCATCCGTGAGAAAGCGAAAAAGCAATCTCGCGTGAAAGCCGCTCTTGAGCTGGCTGAACAGCGTGAAAAGCCAACCTGGCTGGAAGTTGATGCTGGCAAGATGGAAGGCACGTTCAAGCGTCAGCCTGAGCGTTCTGATCTGTCTGCGGACATTAACGAACACCTGATCGTCGAGCTTTACTCCAAGTAAAGCTTAGTACCAAAGAGAGGACACAATGCAGGGTTCTGTGACAGAGTTTCTAAAACCGCGCCTGGTAGATATCGAGCAAGTGAGTTCGACGCACGCCAAGGTGACCCTTGAGCCTTTAGAGCGTGGCTTTGGCCATACTCTGGGTAACGCACTGCGCCGTATTCTGCTCTCATCGATGCCGGGTTGCGCGGTGACCGAGGTTGAGATTGATGGTGTACTTCATGAGTACAGCACCAAAGAAGGCGTTCAGGAAGATATCCTGGAAATCCTGCTCAACCTGAAAGGGCTGGCGGTGAGAGTTCAGGGTAAAGATGAAGTTATTCTTACCTTGAATAAATCTGGCATTGGCCCTGTGACCGCAGCCGATATCACCCACGACGGTGATGTCGAAATCGTCAAGCCGCAGCACGTGATCTGCCACCTGACCGATGAGAACGCAGCTATTAGCATGCGTATCAAAGTTCAGCGCGGTCGCGGTTATGTGCCGGCTTCTTCCCGAATTCATTCGGAAGAAGATGAGCGCCCGATCGGCCGTCTGTTGGTCGACGCCTGCTACAGCCCTGTAGAGCGTATTGCCTACAATGTTGAAGCAGCGCGTGTAGAACAGCGTACCGACCTGGACAAGCTGGTCATCGAAATGGAAACCAATGGCACAATCGATCCTGAAGAGGCGATTCGTCGTGCGGCAACCATCCTGGCTGAACAACTGGAAGCTTTTGTTGACTTACGTGATGTACGTCAGCCAGAAGTTAAAGAAGAGAAACCAGAATTCGATCCGATCCTGCTGCGCCCTGTTGACGATCTGGAATTGACTGTCCGCTCTGCTAACTGCCTTAAGGCAGAAGCTATCCACTATATCGGTGATCTGGTACAGCGTACCGAGGTTGAGCTTCTTAAGACGCCTAACCTGGGTAAAAAATCTCTTACCGAGATTAAAGACGTGCTGGCTTCACGTGGTTTGTCTCTGGGCATGCGCCTGGAAAACTGGCCACCGGCAAGCATTGCTGACGAGTAACCGGATCACAGGTTAAGGTTTTACTGAGAAGGATAAGGTCATGCGCCATCGTAAGAGTGGTCGTCAACTGAACCGCAACAGCAGCCATCGCCAGGCTATGTTCCGCAACATGGCAGGTTCACTGGTTCGTCATGAAATCATCAAGACGACCCTGCCTAAAGCGAAAGAACTGCGTCGCGTAGTTGAGCCGCTGATTACTCTTGCCAAGACTGATAGCGTTGCTAATCGTCGTCTGGCATTCGCCCGTACTCGTGATAACGAGATCGTGGCAAAACTGTTTAACGAACTGGGCCCGCGTTTCGCGAGCCGTGCCGGTGGTTACACTCGCATTCTGAAGTGTGGCTTCCGTGCAGGCGACAACGCGCCGATGGCTTACATCGAGCTGGTTGATCGTTCAGAGAAAGCAGAAGCTGCTGCAGAGTAATCTGCAGTAACGTAAAAAAACCCGCTTCGGCGGGTTTTTTTATATCTCCCCTTCCCCCATCTCTCTACAATAGTTGTATCCCTTTTGCTCATTCCGGAGTGCTGTCATGTGGTTAATCGACCTGTGGGCAGAGCGTCACATTGCTGATGCTCAGCGTAACGGTGAGTTCGATAATTTACCCGGGCAGGGCGAGCCTTTGATGCTGGACGACGATTCGGCTGTACCTGAAGCGCTACGCTCAGGTTATCGCTTGTTGAAGAACGCGGGCTGTTTGCCACCAGAGCTTGAGCTACGCAAAGAAGCAATGGCGTTGGTTGATTTGCTGAAAGGCATTCACAAGGAAGACGAACGCTATCAGGAATTAAGTCGTCGACTCGCATTGATGGAACTGAAATTGCGCCAGGCCGGCATAAGTACCGATTTTCTGCGTGGTGAATACGCAGAAAAATTGATGAATCGGTTTAATGAGGAGTAACCATCCATGTATCGCATTGGTGAACTGGCAAAACTGGCAGGCGTGACGCCCGATACCATCCGCTACTATGAAAAGCAGCAGATGATGGATCATGAAGTTCGTACCGAAGGCGGATTCCGCCTGTATACCGGAACCGATCTTCAGCGCCTGAAGTTTATTCGCTATGCTCGCCAACTGGGTTTTACCCTTGAAGCAATCCGCGAGTTGCTCTCGATTCGCGTTGACCCTGAACATCACACCTGCCAGGAATCCAAGAGTATTGTCCAGGCGCGCCTCAGCGAAGTTGAGTCACGTATTGAAGAGTTACAATCAATGCAACGGTCGCTTAAGAAACTGAATGATGCCTGCTGTGGAACCGCGCATAGCAGCGTTTATTGTTCTATCCTTGAGACGCTGGAGCAGGGGGCGGATAACAATATTAAAGGCTGTTGAATTTATCACCGTTCGGATCTACACTTGCGCCGTATTATTACCCATCAGGAGAAAATGATGAGCCGCTATCAACATACCAAAGGGCAGATTAACGATAACGCCATTGAGGCACTACTGCATGACCCGCTGTTCAGACAGCGCGTTGAGAAGAATAAAAAAGGGAAAGGAAGTTATCTGCGTAAAACTAAACATGCAAAACGGGGTAACTGGGAGGCCAGTGGCAAACAAGCGAATCGCTTCTTTACCACTGGCCTTCTGCTTTTAGCGGCGTGATTAAGAACGGTTATTCTGTTCTTTCAGCAAGTCGCGGATTTCAGAAAGCAGCACTTCTTCTTTCGTCGGGGTTGGATCGGCCGCCGGCTCTTCTTTCTTACGGTTCAGTTTGTTAATCAGTTTGATTGCCATAAAGATAGCGAACGCGACGATCACAAAATCGAAGACATTCTGAATGAACACGCCGTAGTGCATTACGACGGCGGGAACATCTCCCTGCGCATCGCGTAGCGTTACCGCAAACTGTTTAAAGTCGATCCCACCAATTAATAGTCCCAACGGCGGCATAATAATATCGGCTACTAATGACGATACAATCTTACCGAACGCCGCACCAATAATGACACCCACCGCCAAATCAACCACGTTTCCGCGCATTGCGAATTCGCGAAACTCTTTAATAATGCTCATGTTATTCTCCTTGTGCTCGCTGACGTTTATAAGTTTAACAAATGTTTATGTATTTGCCATTATTAACAATAATTCAGTGGCGCAAATTTATCCTTGAATAATAAAGGGTTAATAAAAAAGCGTTCCGAAGAACGCCTTTTGTCATTACAGGAAGAATGGACTTGGCTGGAACAATCGTTCGACGTCGGTAATAAATTTTTTATCCGTCAGGAACATAATTACGTGGTCGCCCTGTTCAATACGTAAATTATCGTTGGCAATCATGACATCGTTACCACGTACAATGGCGCCGATAATCGTACCCGGGGGTAGTTTTATTTCGTCAATTACCCGACCAACTACGCGCGATGTGCTTTCGTCACCATGGGCAACCGCTTCGATAGCTTCGGCTACCCCACGACGCAAGGAAGATACACCGACAATATCCGCTTTGCGCACGTGGCTTAGCAGCGCAGAGATAGTCGCCTGTTGCGGTGAGATAGCGATGTCGATCACGCTGCCCTGCACCAGATCAACATAGGCGCGGCGCTGAATTAGCACCATCACTTTTTTCGCCCCCATACGCTTGGCCAGCATGGCGGACATGATATTCGCTTCGTCATCATTAGTTACTGCGATGAACAGATCCACTTGATCGATATGCTCTTCTGCCAGTAGCTCTTGATCCGATGCATCGCCAAAGAAGACGATCGTATTTTGCAGTTTTTCTGCCAGCTCGGCTGCGCGCTGTTGATCGCGTTCGATCAACTTCACGCTGTAGTCTTTCTCCAGCCGATGCGCCAACCCGGCGCCGATGTTACCACCGCCAACCAGCATGATGCGCTTATAGGGTTTTTCCAGGCGCTGGAGCTCGCTCATCACCGCACGAATATGCTGTGATGCGGCAATAAAGAAGACTTCATCACCGGCTTCAACAATGGTGGAACCCTGCGGGCGGATAGGCGTGTCGTGGCGAAATATGGCCGCTACGCGCGTATCAATATGTGGCATATGGTCACGCATCGTGGAGAGCGCATTCCCGACTAATGGGCCGCCGTAATAAGCTTTCACCACTGCAAGGCTCACTTTGCCTTCGGCAAAGTTAACTACCTGCAACGCGCCAGGGTATTCGATTAGGCGGTAGATACTATCGATGACCAGTTGCTCAGGTGCAATAAGGTGGTCGATAGGTACGGCGTCGGTGTTAAAGAGTTTCTCCGCATCACGCACATAATCTGGAGAACGAATACGGGCGATGCGGTTCGGCGTATTAAACAGAGAGTAAGCAACCTGGCAGGCCACCATATTCGTTTCGTCGGAACTGGTGACAGCGACCAGCATATCGGCATCGTCGGCACCTGCTTCTCGTAGCACTCGTGGATGAGAGCCATGACCCTGCACGACGCGCAGGTCAAACTTGTCCTGCAACCCGCGCAGACGCTCGCTATTGGTATCAACAATAGTGATGTCGTTATTCTCTCCGACCAGGTTTTCGGCCAGTGTTCCGCCAACCTGACCTGCGCCCAGAATGATAATTTTCATCAGTCGCGACCTGTTATCTCATCATTTTTTGATTAGCTTAGCGTAAAAGAAACCATCACCTTCTTCCGCACCTGGTAAATTCTGCTTGCCTGGGTGCTCTGGTGTACCTGTTTCACTCAGTACGGCATCAGGTGTGCGTTGCAGAAAAGCTGCAATTTGCTGTGTATTTTCTTCCGGCAGAATAGAACAGGTAGCGTAAACCAACGTACCACCCGGTTTAAGATGCGCCCAGGTCGCGTTTAGAATTTCTGCCTGCAATTGTGCTAATTCCGCAATGTCGCGATCGCGGCGTAACCACTTAATGTCAGGGTGACGGCGAATTACGCCAGTTGCGGAGCACGGCGCGTCAAGAAGAATACGATCGAACTGCTGGTTGCCACACCACTGGTCAGGGAAGCGGCCATCGCCCTGTTTCACCGTGGCCTTCATACCCAGGCGTTTCAGGTTGTCATAGACCCGTGACAGGCGTTTTTCGTCAACATCAACGGCCATGACATCAGCATTTGGGGCAACTTCCAGAATATGGGTCGTTTTACCGCCAGGTGCTGCGCAAAGATCGAGGATCTGTTCGCCATTGTTCGGCTGCAGCCAGGTCATACATCCCTGTGCTGAAGCATCCTGAACTGTCACCCAGCCTTCATCGAAGCCAGGTAATGTGTGAACTGGTGCCGGGGTTTCCAGGCGCACAGCGTCAGGATAATCGTTATGCGGAAAGCCGGTTAACCCTCCATCTGCCAACATTGCCAGCCATGCGTCCCGGGTATGATGAGTACGATTAACGCGCAGCCACATGGGGGGGCGCTGGTTATTAGCTTCAAGGATGGTTTCCCATTGCTGTGGATATGCTTTTTTAATGCGTTTTATCAGCCACGCCGGGTGCAAATAACGAGCCTCGCTGCGAGCAAATTCGGCAAGTAACTCTTCTTGCTGGCGCTGAAACTGACGCAGTACGCCATTGACCAGTCCTTTCAACTGAGGGCGTTTTACCGCCACTGCGCCTTCAACGGTCTCCGCCAGCGCCGCATGGGCAGGGATTCGCGTATGCAGTAACTGATAGAAGCCGACCATAATCAGGTAGTGAATGGTGCGCTGTTTACCCGCCATCGGGCGCGACATCAGCTTATTGATGAGCCAGTCCAGTTGGGAAAGCGTGCGAAGCACGCCGAAACACAGCTCTTGCAGCAGTGCTTTGTCTTTATCAGAAACTTTTTGCTGCATCGCAGGCAGGACATTGCTTAATGATTGTCCCTGCTCAACGACTTGCTCGACGGCCTGAGCCGCCAGACTGCGTAAATTAGTATTTTTTTTCATAACCGCAAAAATAAAAATGCCCGGCGACACCGGGCTTAAAAAAGAGAGTAGCCGTCAGATAAGACGGTTTCCGGGAGTAAACCACTCCCGGCGTGAATTTAGCAGATCCTGCACGCCCATCGCTTTCTTACCTGCGGGTTGTAAGGAGAGCAGGTTAAGGATCCCCTCACCGGTGGCGACCTGAATCCCCTGGCGAGTAGCCTCGAGGATTGTTCCAGGTTCTGCCGATGTTGGCGTATTGATAACTGAAGCCTGCCAAATTTTCACCGGCTGCTCGTCAATGACGATATAGCTCATCGGCCACGGGTTAAAAGCGCGAATGCAACGTTCGAGTTGCGCTGCACTCAATGACCAGTCAACACGTGCTTCTTCTTTGCTGAGCTTCTCGGCGTAGGTCACCCGCGTTTCATCCTGTACTTCAGGTTTTGCTGTACCCGCCGCAAGCTGAGTAAGTGTATCCAGCATCCCTTGAGGCCCCAGTTCGGCCAGCTTATCGTAAAGGCTGCCGCTGGTATCCTCGGCGGTGATAGGGCAGGAAAGCTTATACAGCATATCGCCCGTATCAAGGCCTACATCCATCTGCATAATGGTAACACCCGTCTCGGTGTCGCCAGCCCATAAGGAACGCTGGATCGGTGCGGCGCCGCGCCAGCGCGGCAGCAGTGAACCGTGGACGTTAATACAGCCGAGACGCGGCATACCCAGAACGGATTTTGGCAGGATTAACCCATAGGCAACCACAACCATCACGTCAGCCTGTAAATCAGCGACCAGCTTTTGGTTTTCTTCGGGACGTAGCGAGACAGGCTGAAATACCGGCACGCCTTTCTCTTCAGCCAGTACTTTTACCGGGCTCGGCATCAGTTTTTTGCCACGACCTGCCGGGCGGTCAGGCTGAGTAAATACGCCTACCACCTGATGTTCAGACGACAACAGCGCGTCAAGGTGACGCGCTGCAAAATCGGGCGTACCCGCAAAGATGATACGTAGTGAATCAGACACGTTGATCCTTATCCTTAGGCACGCGCGTTCAGGCGATCCAGTTTCTCGACTTTCTGGCGAATACGTTGCTGTTTCAGCGGAGACAGGTAATCGATAAACAGTTTACCGACTAAGTGATCCATTTCGTGTTGGATACAGATGGCCAGCAGGCCGTCAGCTTCCAGTTCGAATGCTTTACCGTTACGGTCGAGCGCACGGATTTTTACCTGTTCAGCGCGGGGAACCAGCGCACGCTGTTCCGGAATCGACAGGCAACCTTCTTCAATGCCGGTATCGCCGTGTTTCTCCAGCAGCTCCGGATTAATCAGCACCAGTTGCTCATCGCGATTCTCTGAAACATCAATCACGATAATACGCTGATGGATATCCACTTGCGTCGCTGCCAGACCAATACCTTCTTCGGCGTACATCGTCTCGAACATATCATCGACGATACGCTGAATTTCTGCATTTACTTCTTCAACCGGTTTCGCGACTTTGCGAAGACGATCGTCCGGAATATGTAACACTTGCAAAACTGCCATAAATCTCCAGAGTTCTGTTCAGGAGTTGGAAAGAATATTACCTCTATTCTAGACAAAACCCCCTCTAATTGACAGCATCAGTGACCAATCGCAAAGATTGCTGCTGCCGCTTGTGGCAAGGGGAAAAGGATGTCATTGACCGAGATATGGCTTCGTCTGATAAAAGTTAACGATCTCTACGGCGACCGAATGCAAAACATCGCTGACGCCCTGATGAATGAGGCAACGGTGACGCTGAAAAACCTGCGAGATGTCGGACTAACCGCAAAGCAGGCGGCGCGATTTTTTTCCGTGACTGAGCAAGAGGTTGCGGAAGGCCAGCACTGGCTTTCGCAGCCTGAAAATCATTTACTTCTTGCGGATTCCCCTCTCTATCCTCATGCACTCCGCGCTATCAGTGACTATCCAACTGCGCTTTTTGTTCGTGGAAATTTATCGCTTCTCAGTTCTTATCAACTGGCCGTGGTTGGCAGTCGAAACATCTCCTGGTACGGCGAGCGTTGGGGTAGCGCGTTTTGCGAGGTTTTAGCGCAGCGAGAAGTAACGATAACCAGCGGGCTTGCAATTGGTGTCGATGCGGTGGCGCATCGCAGCGCCTTACGTGTGGCCGGGAAAACCATCGCTGTATTGGGAAGTGGTTTAAACCACATCTACCCACATCGTCACCGTCAACTGGCCGAAGATATCGTGGCGTCTGGCGGGGCGCTGGTATCTGAGTTCCCTCTCTCAATGACGCCGTTTCCGCACAATTTTCCGCGTCGTAATCGTATTATCAGTGGGCTCAGCCGAGGCGTACTGGTGGTTGAAGCGGCATTGAAAAGCGGCTCACTGGTCACGGCTCGTTGCGCGCTGGAGCAGGGGCGGGATGTGTACGCTATCCCTGGCCCTTTGGGTAGCCCCGGTTCAGAAGGGCCGCACTGGTTGATACAGCAAGGCGCCATAATGGTCACGACGCCTGATGATATTCTTGAAAACAGGCCAATTGAGCTTTTTCAGCACTCAGATGCGCAGGATACGTCAAAATATTCAACAGATCAGGATTCTGTAGCATTGCCATTTCCCGAGCTCCTGGCTAACGTAGGAGATGAGGTAACACCTGTTGACGTCGTCGCTGAACGTGCCGGCCAACCTGTGCCAGTGACCGTGGCTCAGCTACTCGAACTGGAGTTAGCAGGATGGATCGCAGCTGTACCCGGCGGCTATGTCCGATTAAGGAGGGCATGCCATGTTCGACGTACTACTGTACTTGTTTGAAACTTACATCCATAACGAAGCTGAAATGCGCGTGGATCAGGATAAACTGACACGCGATCTCACCGAGGCAGGTTTTGAACGTGAGGACATTTTCAACGCGTTGATGTGGCTGGAGAAGCTCGCTGATTATCAGGAAGGGCTTGTTGAACCGATGCAGTTGGCTTCCGATCCGCTTTCTGTCCGCATCTTTACGGCGGAAGAGAGCCAGAGACTGGATGCCAGTTGTCGGGGATTCTTGTTATTCCTGGAACAGATTCAGGTGCTAAACCTCGAAACGCGAGAAATGGTGATTGAACGCGTGATGGCTCTGGATACCGCAGAGTTTGAACTGGAAGATCTCAAATGGGTGATTCTGATGGTGTTGTTCAATCTTCCGGGGTGTGAAAACGCGTATCAACAAATGGAAGAATTACTCTTCGACGTGAATGAAGGTATGCTGCACTAATTCCATTGTGCAACAGCAAGAGTTGTTATGGCCAAATCAGCACTCTTTACAGTGCGTAAAAATGAGCCCTGCCCACAATGCGGGGCTGAACTGGTAATACGGTCCGGCAAGCACGGGCCGTTTCTAGGTTGTTCCCATTATCCAGATTGTGATTATGTCCGTCCCCTGAAGAGTCAGGCGGATGGACATATTGTCAAAATGCTGGAGGGGCAGTTATGCCCCGAATGTGGGGCTGAACTGGCGCTTCGTCAGGGACGCTTCGGTATGTTTATCGGCTGTAGCCAGTACCCCGCCTGTGAGCATACCGAACTTATCGACAAACCTGATGAAACGGCTATCGCCTGCCCGCAGTGCCAGCAAGGGCATCTGGTTCAGCGCCGTTCACGTTATGGAAAAACGTTTCACTCCTGCGATCGCTATCCGGAATGCCAGTTTGTCCTTAATTTCACACCCGTCGCGGGTGAGTGTCCTGAGTGCCATTACCCGCTGCTCATCGAAAAGAAAACGGCGCACGGTCTTAAACGCTATTGCGCCAGTAAACAATGTGGAAAGCCGATTCCGGCGGAATAAATCAGTGAATAATAACCTGCCATCAGAGGGCGTACAGCGTGCGGTTGTCGCTCTGAAGAATAAAGAAGTCATCGCTTACCCAACTGAAGCCGTGTTTGGCGTAGGTTGTGATCCTGACAGTGAAATTGCTGTGCATCGCCTGCTGGAACTTAAACAACGACCGGTCGAAAAAGGTCTGATCCTGATTGCGGCGAGCTTCGAGCAACTGAAACCTTATATAGATGATACTGCTTTAACATCGACGCAGCGTGAGGCGGTTTTTGCCTGCTGGCCTGGCCCGGTGACTTTTGTGTTCCCGGCAAAAAATACAACGCCGTCCTGGCTGACTGGCCGCTTTGATTCTCTCGCTGTGCGTGTGACTGACCACCCCGTGGTCATCGAATTGTGTAATGTGTACGGCAAACCACTGGTCTCAACCAGCGCGAATCTCAGCGGGCAGCCACCTTGCCGTACCACAGAGGAAGTGCGTCAGCAGTTTGGTCGCGAATTTCCGGTGGTGGACGCACTGACCGGTGGTCGGCTCAACCCATCTGAAATCCGTGATGCCCTGACGGGCGAACTTTTCCGCCAGGGGTAACTCATGGAAACCTACGCCGTTTTTGGCAATCCGATTGTTCACAGCAAATCACCATTTATTCATCAGCAGTTTGCACAGCAATTAACGATCTCTCATCCTTATGGACGCGTGCTGGCACCGCTGAATGATTTTGTGAATACGCTGAACGCTTTCTTCGCAGAAGGTGGAAAAGGTGCCAACATCACGGTTCCTTTTAAAGAAGAAGCCTTTGCGAGGGCTGATGAGTTGACTGAACGCGCTGCACTGGCTGGTGCAGTCAACACGCTTAAGCGGCTTGATGATGGTCGCCTATTGGGCGACAACACTGATGGGATCGGTTTGTTGAGCGATCTGGAACGTCTCTCCTTTATTCGACCAGGGCTACGTATTCTGCTGCTGGGGGCGGGAGGTGCGACGCGTGGTGTTTTGCTGCCGTTACTTTCGATGGATTGTGCCGTGACGATTGCCAACCGCACGGCTTCACGTGCCGAAGAACTGGCTCAGCTATTTGCTCATACGGGCAGCGTTAAAGCACGAGCGTTAGATGCGCTTGAAGGGCATGAATTTGATTTGATCATTAATGCCACATCAAGTGGGATTAATGGTGATATTCCCGCGATCCCGGCTTCGCTGATCCATC
Source organism: Pseudocitrobacter cyperus (assembly GCF_039889165.1). NCBI lineage: Bacteria > Pseudomonadati > Pseudomonadota > Gammaproteobacteria > Enterobacterales > Enterobacteriaceae > Pseudocitrobacter > Pseudocitrobacter cyperus. Next base: position 24,985 of record NZ_JAYMYY010000014.1, read on the forward strand.
CTTCTCTTTATTGCTACGATATGTTCTATCAGAAAGGGGATACGCCGTTCCTCACCTGGTGTCGGCAGCATGGGGCCAAACAGTGCGTCGATGGACTGGGCATGCTGGTGGGGCAGGCTGCGCACTCGGTATTGTTGTGGCATGGCGTACTTCCGGAGATAGAACCGGTTATTGAATTGATGAAGCGGGAGTTGAGCGCGTGAATCAGGCTATTCAATTCCCGGATCGCGAGCATTGGGATGAACGTCAAAGTGCAGTCTGTTTTCCTGCGTTGGTACACGGCATGCAGTTAACGTGTGCCATTAGTGGCGAAACGATTGCCGCCCGTTTTGGTGGGGAAACGTCGCGGCAATGGCTGGAACTGTTCCTGGAAAATCGCTGGGATCTGGAAGAAGAAGCCAGCGAGCTTATCCGCAATCAGCAAGAAGATAATCAGGGGTGGGTCTGGTTATCCTGATTCAGATAGTCATCTTTCCATTTTACATAGTTGTTGGCTGAATATTTCAACCCTTCCAGTTCAGACTCTTTTAATGGGCGGATCTGTTTAACCGGGCTGCCCAGATAAAGATAGCCACTTTCCAGGCGCTTATGCTGTGGCACAAGACTGCCCGCACCAATCATCACATCATCTTCAACCACCACGCCATCCAGCAGAATCGACCCCATCCCGACCAGAACCCGATTGCCCACGGTGCAGCCGTGTAGCATCACTTTGTGCCCAACCGTTACGTCGTCGCCAATGACGAGTGGATTACCGCCCGGGTTATGCGCCGATTTATGGGTCACGTGGAGAACGCTACCGTCCTGGATATTGCTGCGCGAGCCAATCTGGACATAATTAACATCGCCACGAATAGCGACCAGCGGCCAGATACTGACATCATCGCCAATACGAACGTCGCCAATCACTACGCTGGTGGGATCAATCAGTACGCGTGCGCCTATGGCTGGGAAAAGATCTTTATAGTGGCGTAAGTCTGCGGCCATGATTACCTCTTGAAAACGATCACTTAGGGAAGTAGAGGATCATTATTGCCCTGATTTCACGGTTTCTCATCTCAAAATTTAAGCGAATTGCGCAGTTACAGCGCAAAAAGTTTGAAAAAACAGCAGTCGGAAAAAAAGATCCAAAAAGCCCTTGTGCTGAGAAGCAAACTCCCTATAATGCGCCTCCATCGACACGGCGGATGTGAATCACTTCACACAAACAGCC
>NZ_JAYMYY010000015.1:0-22625 GCF_039889165.1 Pseudocitrobacter cyperus
AGGATACTGATGATCTGTTCGCCGGAAAAACGCTTATTCATGGGGATGTCCTCATGTGGCTTGTGATGACATTACTAACATCGGGGTGTGTTAATCAATGGGGAGCAGGTCAGGGGACACCATCGCCCCCCTTTCACGCCCTACTACGCAAACGACTCTGCCACTGTGTCCACCTGCGCCATCTCTTCCCGGCTGAGCAGCATTTCAATGTTTACGAGGATTATCATCCGCGCATCGATCACGCCCAGTCCCTGCAGATAACGCCCCGATAGCACCGAAGCGACGTCTGGCGTCGGTTTGATCTGATCGGCCCCCATCGACAGCACGTCCGCCACGCCGTCGACCACAATCCCTATCACACGGTCATTAAGATTCAACACGATAACCACGGTACTGTCGTCATGGGTCGGTGCAGGCAATCCAAACCGCAGGCGCAGATCAACGATTGGCACAATCACCCCACGCAGGTTGGTCACGCCCGTAATAAAATCCAGGGTATTGGGGATACGGGTCAGACGGTCGCACCCGCGGATCTCTTGCACTTTCAGGATATCAATTCCGTACTCTTCATTACCCAGTCTGAAGACCAGATACTCCTGAGCGATTGCGTCGACACTTGCGGGTTTACTGGCTAGTTCTACAGTCATGCTTTTACTCTCTCCCCTGAGGGGGTGTCACGTTGAGCGTTGAGAGCTCAATCACATCAAGGATAAGCGCCACGCTGCCATCCCCGAGGATGGTCGCTGCTGAGACGCCAGGAACTTTGCGATAGTTCTGTTCAAGGTTTTTCACCACCACCTGCTGCTGTCCGATAAGCTGGTCGACCCAAAGCGCATAGCGGCAGCCCGCACTTTGCACAATCACGACTATGCCCTCATCGGCCGGGGCTTCTCCGGCGACAGTCAGCCGCTGACGCAGCATCACCAGCGGCAGATACTCACCGCGTACATGAAGCAGGCGCTCTTCCCCCACAAAGCGGCATAACATCTCCTCGGTGGGGAGAAGCGACTCCATCACCGCGCCGAGCGGCAGAACGTAAATCTCGTCCCCCACCTTCACCAGCATGCCGTCGAGTATGGCGAGGGTGAGCGGAAGAATAATGCGAACCGTCGTTCCTGCCCCGGGTTTAGAGAGCACATCCACATGCCCCCCCATTGCCAGGATATTACGTCGTACAACGTCCATCCCCACGCCGCGCCCGGAGACATCAGTGACGTTCTCTGCCGTCGAGAAACCGGCGGCGAAAATCAGCATCCAGACATCTTCATCGCTCATTGAGTCACTGATGGTCATCCCCTGCGCCCGCGCCTTCGCGAGAATTTTTTCGCGATTAAGCCCCGCGCCGTCATCGCTAACTTCAATGACGATGTTGCCGCCATGGTGTTCGGCCGAAAGCGTCAGATTACCGACCACCGGCTTCCCTTTCGCCAGGCGCGCTTCCTGCTCTTCAATACCGTGATCAAGGCTGTTGCGAACCAGGTGGGTGAGCGGATCGATAATGCGTTCAATCAGGCTCTTATCCAGCTCCGCGGAACCGCCTTTCAGGGTCAGTTCAACCTGTTTGTTCAGGCGAGAGCCCAGATCATGCACCAGACGCGGGAAGCGGCTAAAGACGTAGTCCATCGGCATCATGCGAATCGACATGACCGACTCCTGCAGTTCGCGGGTGTTACGTTCCATCTGCGCCACGCAGCCGGAAAGCAGGTCATAACTGGCAGGATCAAGCGTGCGCGATAACTGAGATAGCATCGCCTGGGTAATAATAAGCTCACCGACCTGATTAATAATCTGATCGACTTTCGTCACCGCCACGCGAATGCTGCTGGACTCCTGGCTCGCCGCACGGGGAGCCGGAGGCGTCTTCGCGACAGGCGTACTCACGCCAGCCGCGACAGGATCATGAACCGGCACAACGGGCTGGATGTCGATTTGCCCGGCCTCAAGCACGAAACAGAGCACCGCAGAAATCTCCTCGGCTGAGGCCGTTGTCAGCAGCGTCACCTTCACGCTGTCAGAGGTCGCCTCAACCCCGGTTATCTCGCCCATATGGGTCAGTTCTTCACGCAACATCGTCTGCTCACGAACATCGATGTCGCGCAACGTCACCAGAAGCGCGACCTCTTTATCCTGAGTCCCCGGCAATGGCGACTGCGGCGCTTCAACAGCAGGTGGTGCCGTTTTTCCTTCCAGCGCAATCGCTCTCAGCGCTTCGCAGATATAGCGAAAACTTGCGTCATCAGGCTCCTGCGAAGACTGATAGGCTTCCAGTTGCGCTTGCATAATGTCCTTACATTCCAGAAAAAGGTTAATAATCGACTGACTGAGCCCCCGCTCCCCTGCCCGCGCCTGATCAAGCAGGTTCTCCAGCAGGTGAGTGGTCTCCTGTAACACGCTAAAACCGAAGGTGGCGGCTCCACCTTTCAAAGAGTGTGCGGCGCGAAAGATAGCGTTAAGCTGCTCCTGGTCAGGCGCATGTACATTAAGCTGCAGAAGATGCTGCTCCATCTCGGCCAGCAGTTCCTCTGCTTCGGTAAAGAAGATCTGCGAAAAATCATTCATATCCATCGGTATAGCCTTGCACGTTTTGCAGTTTTAACGCATCCGCCGCGCCGTCTGCGCGCTGAATCTGCGTCTCTTCCAGGCGAATCTCCTGCTCTTTCGACCGGCTGAGTACCAGAATGCTGATCCGGCGGTTAACGGCGCTCTCCGGGGAAGTATTCTCCATCGGCATTCGGCTGGAGGTGCCGATAACGCGCAGGAAACGCTGATCGTCGAGGCCGGCTCTGACCAGCACCCGGCGAGCGGCGTTGGCGCGTCCGGATGAGAGTTCCCAGTTGCTGTAGCCTCCATCGCCTCCGGCATACGGCAATGAATCCGTATGGCCGGTCAGGCTCAGGGCGTTTGGCAGTTCCTGAAGCAGCGGCACCAACGCCTGCAAGATGCCGTTCATGTAGGATTCAGGCAGTTCGCTCCCCACGCGGAACATGGGGCGATCCTGCGAATCGGTGATTTGAATCAACAGCCCGTCGTTGGTCAGGTTCAGCAGAATGTTTGATTTAAAGTTGTTCAGCCGCGGGTCGGTTTCGATCATCCGCTGCAGCTTCGCCTTTGCCTGCTTCAGGCTTTCGAAGCGTTTGTGCTGCTCTGCCTTATTGAACTGTCCTTTAAACACCTCACCTTCCCGTTTGAGGATGTCATCGCCGCCGCCGGGGATGATGCTATCGCTCAGGCTGGTTTTATTGCCGTTAGCCATCGAAGGTTTGAGCGGCATACGGAAGTAGTCGGCTATCAGCTCTCTTTCCATATCGGTGGACTGCGACAGCAGCCACATCACCAGGAAGAAGGCCATCATCGCGGTCATAAAATCGGCATAGGCAATCTTCCACGTCCCGCCGTGGTGCGCGTGTTTTTTCTTTTTGCGCTTACGTGAAATGATGACTGGCGTGACGTTCTTCATGCCGGGCTGTCCGTGGTTTTAGTCTTCAACGTGGCGCTGGATTTCACCTCACGGACGTGCTCTTCCAGCTCCTCAAACGAAGGGCGCTCGCTGGTAAAGATGGTTTTGCGGCCAAATTCAACGGCAATCTGCGGCGCATAGCCGTTGAGGCTGGACAGCAGCGTCACTTTAATACACTGCAAAATTTTGACCTGGTCAGAACTCTTCTGACGCAGCAGGGTGGCCAGCGGAAGAACAAATCCGTAGGCAATGAGAATACCGAGGAATGTCCCGACCAGCGCGTGGCCAATCAGCATGCCCAGTTCGGCGGCAGGACGATCGGCGGAGCCAAGCGCATTCACCACCCCCATTACCGCCGCGACGATACCAAACGCCGGAAACGCATCGCCAACCGTGTTAAGGCTGTGCGCGGGCACTTCCAGTTCTTCTTCGCAGGTCTCGATCTCCTCATCCATCAGCGCTTCTATCTCGTGCGAGTTCATGCTGCCGCCGATCATCAGGCGGAAATAGTCGAGGATAAAATTGCTGAGCATCGGGTCGCTCATCAGACGCGGGTAGGCGCCGAAAATATCGCTGTTCTGCGGATCTTCAATATCCTTTTCCAGCGACATTAGCCCGTGAACGCGGCTCTGTGACAGCAGCAGGAACATCAATGCCATCAGATCCATATACACCGCTTTGTTATAGCGTCTGCCTACAAACAGTTTGACCAGCGCTCTGCCGGTTGCCTTCAGGGATTTCAAGTTGTTGCCGACGATAAATGCCCCGACACCGGCCCCGCCGATAATAAGCAGTTCCAGCGGCTGGAACAGCGCCATAAGATTGCCGCCAGAGAGGATAAAGCCCCCAAACACGGTCAAAATGACAACAAGATAGCCAACAATAACTAACACGATTTCTCCTTTCATTTTTCGACTGATGCCGGGTCTCCCGGCATCAGGTAAACGCCATCTTGCGCATTGCCGTTGTCAGAGAGTTACGCCGTCATAATCTCTGGCGTACTCAGGTTCCCCAACTGCCCGGAATGGCTCACCTGCGATTTTTTCAGCGCTCGGGATGGCGGGCTACACAAACTGCAGGTAAATGGGTTTTTAATAAACTCAGTGGTGACAATAAAACCACCGTTACAGACGCTACAGGCCTTACGGGAAATAATGCCGCACTCAATAAACCGCAATAATGTCCAGGCGCGAGTTAACCCCAGCACCGGCTTTTCATCAGAACAGGTACTGCACTGTTCGAGATAAAGGCGGTAGGTTTTTATCAGCGTTTCAATTGAACGCCCCTGCTCCGTCTTTTTCAGATAAAGGTAAATGTTGTAGAACATGGAAGAGTGAATATTCTGCTCCCACGACATAAACCAGTCCTCTGAAAAAGGCAGCATGCCTTTCGGTGGAGGGCAGCCACGTAATTCTTTATATAAGCGAAGAAGACGGCGACGGCTGAGTGACGTTTCAGATTCCAGCACCTGCATTCTCGCCCCGAGAGAAATTAACCCCATCGCGATGTTTGTTTCGTCAATTTCCTGCAGCAGACTTTTTTCACCACACATATTTCACCTCCTCGGCAACCACAGCATCTTCTTCGCTTAACGTGTTGAGAAGATCGGTAGATAAAATAATGCCAGTATGGATCTGCTGCAGTGCTTCGATACGAGAATCTTTAGTCAGATTTTCGATAACCACCTCATCATCAACACGCAAACGGCAAATAAGTTGATTAGTCGTGGCCAGTTTCATTAATTGTGGCAACGAGAGTTCTTTAAGGTTATCGATAGTTCCTTCAGATAATCCGAGGCGAAATCCGGCCGCAAACTTGTCCTGGCGAATCAGTTGTTGAGCCAAGAGCAGATAGGACAAGTTAATATCATGAATATTTTGCAGATACTCGTCGAAATTAGACACAGGTGAAAGCTCCCAATGTTATTTAGCCATTGAATGGCATGTCAGTTTAGATACTTATAGTGATCGAACTGATGCAGAGAGTCTTTTGGTATTGATATTCACTGACGTACTTATTACATCATCAGCAAATGAGCTGTTACCTTATTCAATGCCAAAGGAGGCTGCATCACAAAACTGGCAAAATCATAAACACTCGGGATTTCTCGAACAAGCGGCAGAAATTTCGCTAAATCGACAAATCACTGTTAATCCATTGATTTTAAAAGTTAAAAAACCATTGTTAAACGTTATTAAACCTCTGATTTAATGATTAAACTGACCTTAAACTGCCGTTAACCCTGTTAATGTTAAGCAACTGTAATTATTAACCCGCAGACTCCATGCGACTTCTTAACCTTTTTAAGGCCAGACTATGGAGCTGACTTACGCGCGTTTCCGTGATCCCCAGAACCAGCCCAATCTCTTTCATGTTCAAATCCTGAAGATAATAGAGTTGGAGTAAAACCTGTTCCCGTTCGGGTATAAACTGAATATGGGCGGTAATCTGCTCTATCAGATCCTGCTTAATGGTGTCATGCAGCGGATTAAGCTGCTCGTTCTCTTCACCATTTGTTTCCCAACTGTCGGCGTAATTTTCCTGCAACTCGTCTACGGAATACATCTGGCTGCTGTTGTTGTCCGCCAGCATCTGCTGAAATTCTCTCAGCGATACCCCCATGCGCTCAGCAATATCAGCCTCGGTGGCTTCCCCACCTTTTTCCTGCTCAATTTGATGAATAACAGCGACGATTTCCCGCGTATGCGTTCTGACTCTTCGCGGAACCCAGTCGTTTTCCCGTAATTCATCCAATAAAGCCCACTTCACGCGCTGGGTGATCCATGCGCTAAGCGTTACTCCTTTTTTTGGGTCAAAGGTTTCCACTGCACTTAAAAAACCCATCGCCCCGGCCTGTATTAAATCATCCAGCTCGACGCTGGCAGGAAGTCGCTTAATCAACCGCAGCGCTTCCTGCCGCACCAGATAATGATACTTTGACCACACTACCGTTTTATCTTCCAGCCCTTCGGCCGTATAAATACCGTCCACGATCATATTCCACCTGAGATTCTCTTTGAGAATTATCCGGTGAAGCATCGTATTCAAATAGTGCAATAAGCCTTTATAATAATGCGCATACTGCTACTTCATTTTATACCATGCTTTATCCTGTAAATAGCGGACAGTAATACGCGCTATTAGCAAGATTAAAACGTTTCCCACTGCGCCAGGCTATTCTCTACCGGGCGTTGCGGTTTATTAGGCTCCGCCTTCGCCATTTCCACGCCGCTCTCCTGATTCAGCCTGAACTGCGCCACCAGTTTCTCCAGCGCATCGGACTGGCTCTCCAGTTCACCCGCAGCCATTGCCGCCTCTTCAACCATCGCGGCGTTCTGCTGAGTCACCAGATCCATTTCGTTAACCGCCTGCGAAATCTGGTTAATACCTGCGCTCTGCTCGTCTGATGCTGAGGTGATTTCCCCCATAATCTGCGTCACCTGGGACACAGAAGTGACGATATCGCGCATCACGGTGCTGGCCTGCCCAACCTGGCGTGAACCGGTATCAATATTGCTAACGCTGGTATTAATTAACTGATTAATCTCTTTTGCCGCATCGGCACTGCGTTTTGCCAGGTTGCGCACCTCTTCTGCCACCACGGCAAAACCACGCCCCTGCTCGCCCGCGCGCGCCGCTTCTACCGCCGCATTAAGAGCCAGAATATTGGTCTGGTTGGCAATGCTGTCGATAACGCCGTTAATATCGGCAATCTGACGGGAACTTGTGGTGATCTGCACCATAATCTGCTCCAGACTCTGCATCACTTCACCGCCGTTATGCGCGTTGGTGCTGGCGCTTTCCGCCAGTTCACGCGCCGCATGGGCGTTGTCCGCATTCTGACGCACGGTGGTTTTGATCTGCTCCATACTGGCCGCCGTCTCCTGCAAAGCCGCCGCCTGCTCTTCGGTGCGCGAGGAGAGATCGTTATTGCCGTGGGCGATTTCCTGGGCATTGGCGTGGATGCGCTGAACGCTTTCGCGGATCCCCAGAATAGTGCTGGTCAGAGAAGTACGCATACTCTCCAGTTCCGTCAGCATATGGCCAATTTCATTCTGGCTGCCGCTGTCAATGGTCTGGCTCAGATCGCCTGCCGCCACGCGGCGCAGCGTCTCTACCGTGCTCTCCATTCGACGAACCAGGGTATGACGCAGCCAGAAGCGAATGGCAAACAGCATCGCAATCGACATCAACACCACAACCAGTCCAACGGTCATAATGATCTGGTAATCACGCTCCGCTTCAAGGATATAACCTTCATTCAGCCGCGTGCTGGCGTCGGTGTATTGTTCTACTTTGTTACGCAGCGTGGTGCGCAACTCCATATCACTTTCCAGCGAACCGGTATATCCCGCCGGGTTTTGCAGATAACCAAGCTTCACTTCCGCCACTTTATAGACATCATTGAAAGCGGCATTGACCTCGGCGGCAAGACGACTCTCTTCGGTCGTATTGAACGGCGAGCTCATAAAATCCTTCATATTGTTATGGGCTGTTTTCAACACATTCCGCGTATGCGTCGCCACGCTTTCAGATATGGGATTACCGAGTGCGGCCTGCAACATCAAACCGTTGGTATTCGCCATCACGGCGCTGATGTTATAGGCCGCATCGCGCATCTGATCGTTATTTTCGGACGCCACCACAACCCGTTTAAAATTGTCGTTATTGGAAACCGCGTTGTAGACCGAAAAAGCGGTTACGCCAAATAACATGGTGGCGATCAGGCCGATAAGCAGGCTGATCGCGGTATAAATCTTCATTTTTGCCAGCATTGTTTTTCATCCGCTCCGCACAGGATAAGCCATGCGAAGCAGACGCCTCAGGAAAGGGAAAGGTTTATTGATTAAACAGATTCATCGTCTGCATTTTTTTGTAGACGAACATGGATGAGTTGAACGCCAGTTCGGACATTTGCGACTCCGAAACCAGGGATACCAGCATGCCAGTGTCGGCGCCAATCGCGTTCTGTACTTTGATGATGGTGTCGTTAATCAGCACATCCCCGGAGAGATCCAGCCTGTCAAGCTGCTGCAGATTGGTGCCGATTTCAGCCTGTACTTTACCCAAACGATCGATACCCGCATCGATTGCTTTACTGGCAGCACTCAGCGCGGCGTCCAGCATGGTATCATCAATTGGATCCATGCTCAGTGCGGCAACGGCATCATTCAATATCGGAAAAATATCGCCAAAAACCTCATCACCCAGATGGCCTGTTTGCATTTCCGCACCATCCGCCACCGTTTGTCGGCGGGCTTCATTACCGCCCCGGTAGTTACCCACTTCATCAAACGCAGGGGTATCAGTTTTAAAGCCGGAGAAGATGTAACGACCGCTACTATCACGGGTGTTAGCCAGATCCAGAAGGTTTTCGCGGATCCCTTTAATCTCCTCCGCCAGCGCCTGGCGATTTTCAGGTGAATAGGTGTCGTTATTCGCCGCTACAATCTTGTCTTTCAGCGTCGTGGTCATCAAATTACCCACGCCATTGAGGATATTGTCCTGAAACTCCAGCGCACCGCGGGCACGTGAACGCACGTTGCTGTAAAGTTCCAGTTTTGCCAGGGCATCCTGCTGTTTTACCGCATCCGTCGCGGCAGCCGGGTCGTCCGATGCCTTCAGCAGCGTTTTCCCTGCAGACATCCGTAAATAGACATCATTGCTTTGGCTCATGCGCTTCGTCATATTCTCGGCGCTATTCTTATACATATAGAGCGTACTTAATCGCATTATGGGCTCCTTATCTGATAGCCATCAGCGCGTCGAATAATTCGCCCGCGGTTTTTAAGATCTGCGCATTGGCGTTGTAATATTGCTTGTACATATCCATGTTGATGTACTCTTCATCCATGTTCACACCGGAAAGCGCCTGCTTGTTGTCATACTTGGTGCGGAAGTCAGTTTCAGCGCTACTGGCCTCAGATTTCACGCTTCGCGCACGATCGCCGATGGTGCCGACCAGGCTTGCATAAGCTTCGGTCAGGGTGTTTTTGCCAATCAGCTTCTCATCCTGGATTTTCAGCATCTCTTCGAGGTTTTTGTTATTCCCCTCTTCATCCTTCGCATCGGCGGCAGCGAACTCCTGCGCGCTGGTTATCTTCCGGCTGATCCCTTCGGCGGCTCCGGCCATTGGGTTGAGGGTGAAAGTATCGCCGTTTACAGCGGTGGTCGGGATTGGAACGGTAATTTCGATGCCGTCAAACTTTAACGATCCCGGCAAGCCGGCTTCGAGAGGCACATTACGGCCATCAGCCCCCGTAACGACCCAATCACCGCCGCTAAAGGTGATGGTGTAATCTTCAGATTTAACTTTTTTGTAATCGGTGACACGGATCTGATCAAGCTTGTCGCTGCCCTGATTCTTCGCGTTCGCTAACGCTTTAATATCCGCCAGTGAGAAGAGATCGCCCCCCGGATCGCCATCCGCCGTAAAGCCCTGCCCGTTCTGCTCGTTCATGCGATTCGCCATCATGAACGCAATCTGATCCAGCTCCTGACGGGCAATGGTGAGGTCTTCATTGCGGAATTTGAACAGCCCACCAAGGCGCCCCTTAGTGAAGCTGTCTTCATCGAGCGGCGAGGCGTTACCGTTGGCATCCACATACGACACGATGGTTTTGCTGGGGTCTTTATCCGACGGCGACGTTTGCAGCTTATAGGCCTTATCGCCGGATACCAGCGGACGCCCATCGGACAGCAGCACGCTCACCGTACCGCTACTCTGGTCTTCGGTAACGGTGATGCCGATATGCTCGCTCATCTGCTCAAGCAGGGCGTCGCGCTGGTCGAGCAGATCGGCGGGCGGAGCGCCATTCCCCTGGGCGCGCTCCAGTTGTTTGTTCAACTCCGCCAGTTGCTGGGTATAGCTGTTAATGTCTTTGGTGCTTTGCTCAATCTGCGTGTTGGTGCTTTTTTCCAGCGCAGTCAGGCGCTTCGCGCTGGCGTTGAAGCGGTTAGCCAGAGTGCCAAGGGAGTTATAAACCGCGGCGCGAGCCGGGCCATCAGCCACATCACCGCTCAGGGTCGACATCGCCTTAAACATGTCATTCAGTGATACCGACACGTTATCGGACTCATCGCCCAGCATGTCATCGATATCGGTCAACTGTTCCATCCGCCCGCCCAGAGAGGCGTAGTGGGAAAGGGAACCGCGGAGCTGGTTGTTAGCGAAGGCGTCATAAGCGCGTTCAACGCCGCTGACCTTAGCGCCATAGCCGAAGAAGCCCTGCTGGGTGGAGCGGCCGCCGAGCTCGCCGACGATTAGCGTTCGACGGCTGTAGGTGCCGGACAACCCGTTGGTCAGGTTGTCCCCTGTCACCCGCAACATCGCCTGCGACACGCTGAGGCCCCCTCTTGCGAGGTTATAAAGATTATTCATTGTCTGTGGGTATCCTTTTTGCTGGCCCGGCCGTTACTGCCAGGCCAGAAAGTTCATGGTTCTGCTTATTTCATCGGTGATAACAAAATTATCTAAAAAATTTTGTCGATATCCTGTCGGTAAGCATTCACACCCTGCTGAATATCGCCCTTAACCTTCTGAATAATGGTAATTAGCTTGTTGGCATACGCCGGATCGGTGGCATACCCGCCCGCCTGCAATGCCTTTGCCCCCTGCTCTGGCGAGCCGGACTGCACCACGCCGCGATAGCGCGGGTTTTTAGTCAGCAGCTTCGCGTAATCAGAGAGCGCATGGGCATACGAGTCATAGACGCGGAACGCGGCTTTCACCTTCTTCTTCACGCCGTTGATATATTCAGTGGTAGTAATTTCCGTGGTTTTTCCGTTCCAGTCTCCGGTGGCCTTGATGCCAAACAGGTTATGGCTCGGGCTACCGTCGGCCGCAGGAATTTCGCGTTTCCCCCAGCCCGACTCCAGCGCCGCCTGGGCGAGGATAAGATGAGGATGAAGACCGCTCTGCTGCGCGGCCTCCTGCGCCGGGCGCAGCAGGCGGGCAATAAACGGATGCGCCCCCTCCGCCGGTTTGGCGAACGACACCGGCGCGGGCAGGCGCAGCGGCCCGGTCGCTGGCGTCGATGCAAGCCCAGGACGCAGCAGGTCGCGCCCCGGCGTCGATACCACAGGCGCCTCGCTCTCTCCGCCAAGCTGGCGGACGATAAGATCGGCAAAGCCGAGCTGACCACTCCCGGCAATCTCCTGCGCAACCTGCTGATCGTGCATCGCGGTATACATTTCGGCCGACTGACTGTTGAGCAGGTCGTCCTTGAACGTGGCATCGCGCATGCTTTTCATCATCATCTGCACGAATACCCCCTCCAGTTGCTTCGCCGCCGCCTTCAGCGCGCCGGGCGTTTGCCGCCCGGCCTCCCGCTTCAGGTTATCCAGCGAACGGACATCGAAGGCGGGCTGGTCAAACTTGTCGAAGGCGTCCATCAGTTCACCTCCAGCTTCGCTCGCAGGCACCCGGCATTTTTCATGGCCTGCAACACGGACATTAATTCATTTGGCGTCGCCCCCAGGCTGTTCAGCGCGCGGATCACCGCATTCAGGTCGGTACTGCTGCGCACATGTTGCAGGGAGCCGCCGCTGTCGCGCACGGAGATATCGGTCTGCGGCACCACCACCGTTTCACCGCCGGCAAACGGCGTGTCTGGCTGACTGATGATATTGTTCTGCATCACTTCAACCGTCAGGGTTCCGTGCGCCACCGCGCAGGAGTCCAGCGAGACGTAGCGGTTCATCACCACCGAGCCGGTACGGGAGTTCACAATCACCTTCGCGTCCTGCACGTTCACCCGCAGCGGAATATCCTGGATATTGGCGAGGAAACGCACGCGGGATGGGCCGTCCGCTGGCGCAAAGAGCCGCACGGTACGGGCATCTTCCGGCATCGCCGCCCCGCCGCTGTAGCGCTGGTTAATGGCATCGCTGATCTGCTGCGCCAGAGAGAAATCGCTCTCATTAAGCTGCAGGCGCACAATGTTCTGGGTCGCGAAATCGTTCGGCACCTCACGCTCAACGGTGGCTCCCCCGCTGACGCGCCCGCCGTTCAGTTGATTGACCTGCACGCGGCTGCCTCCCGACTGGGCACCCGCGCCGGAAATCAGGATATTCCCCTGAGCGATGGCGTAGATCTGGTTATCCACCCCTTTTAGCGGCGTCATCAGCAGCGTTCCGCCGCGCAGGCTTTTGGCATTGCCCACCGACGACACCACGATATCCAGCTTGTCGCCGGGGCGCGCAAACGGCGGCAGCTCGGCAGTCACCATCACCGCCGCAATATTTTTAAGCTGCATATTGGTGCCCGCCGGCACGGTGATCCCCAGTTGAGAGAGCATGTTATTCAGGCTTTGCCCGGTAAACGGCGCCTGCATGGTCTGATCGCCAGTGCCATCAAGCCCCACGATAAGGCCGTAGCCCATCAGGGCGTTGGATCGCACGCCCTGCACCGTCGCCAGGTCGCGAATACGTTCCGCGTGCGCCAGTTTCGGCATGCCGAGCGTCATGCCGTAGAGCAGGATGCTGAGAAAAAACAGAATAGATTCTTTTTTCATGGTCATATCAGAATGGTGAAATGTTCAGGAACAGACGCTGTAACCAGCCCATGTTTTGCGCTTCGTTGATATAGCCGTTGCCGACATACTCAATGCGCGCATCCGCCACCTGAGTGGACGGCACCGTATTGCTACCGCTGATAAAGCGCGGGTTAACCACCCCGGAGAAGCGGATAAACTCCGTGCCCTGGTTGATGGCGATTTGCTTTTCACCCACGACCCGCAGGTTGCCGTTCGGCAAAAGCTCATTGACGGTAACGGTGATCGTTCCGGTAAAGGTATTGCGCGCCGCCGCGCCCCCCTTGCCGGAAAAATCATTTTTCCCTTCCGCGCTGAAATCCGCTTTCCCGTCACCAAGCCAGCTTCCGGCTCCGGTCGGCACAGCAAGCAACTCCATACCGGCCGATCCATTACGGTTAGCACTGGCGGAGGAACTTTTGCTGGCGCTCACGTTTTCCTGCAGCAGGATAGTCAACGTGTCACCCACGTTGCGCGGACGGCGATCCTCGAACATCGGCTGATAGCCGTAGTTCATGGCCTGCCCTGACTGAAACAGTGAGCCGCCGGTCGCAGCCGGTGCCATCGGTAATGGTGTTGCCGTTGTCGGGCCCCCGACGAGCGGGGTTTGCATAATGTGCGCGCAGCCGCTCAGCAGCAGCGCGCTTGCCAGCAGCGCGCTACGCAGCGCGGTTGTCGGGGTTTGCATAGAAAATATATTCATTTCAGTGTCGATAAAATGTCTGGCCGCACGGGCGGCCAGAGAGGGACATTACAACTGGGAGAGGCGCTGCAACATCTGGTCAGATGCCGACACCGCTTTACTGTTGATTTCATAGGCGCGCTGCACCTGAATCATTGTCACCAGCTCTTCCGCCACGTTGACGTTGGAAATCTCCACGTAGCCCTGTTTCAGCGTTCCCGCGCTCTCCATGCCGGGGTTCAGCTCGTTTGGCGCGCCGGAGGATTGCGTCTCTTTGTAGAGGTTGCCGCCAATGCTCTCCAGACCTGCGTTGTTCACGAAGGTCGCCAGCGTCAACTGGCCAATCTGTTGCTCCTGCGCCTGCCCCGGCACCTTCACGCTGACTATGCCATCGCTGCTGATGGTCAGTTTGGTGGCACCCTGCGGGATAACGATCCCCGGCTGAATCGGATAGCCTTCGGCATTCGTCAACTGCCCATCCTGGTTTGGCACAAAGCTGCCGTCACGGGTGTAAGCAGTGCTGCCATCCGGCATCTGCACCTGGAAAAAACCATCGCCTTCAATGGCCGCGTCATAATCCTGACCCGTCGGGTTCAACCCGCCCTGCGTGTGAACCCGCTGGGTAGAAACCGGACGCACGCCGGTACCCAGTTGCAGACCCGATGGCAGGGTGTTCTGCTCGGTTGACTGGGCGCCTGGCTGGCGCATGTTCTGGTACAACAGATCCTGAAACACCGCGCGCTGGCGCTTAAAGCCGTTGGTGTTAACGTTCGCCAGGTTGTTGGAGATAACGTCCATATTGAGCTGCTGTGCTTCCAGCCCGGTTTTTGCGATCCATAAAGAACGAATCATGTTGTGACTCCTTGCGCGAAGTTAGCTCACGCTTAGTAGCTGGTTAGCCTTCTGAGCATTCTCATCGGCGGTGCGGATAACCTTCATGTTCATATCGAACCCGCGTGAGTTGGCGATCATCTCGGTCATCGCCTGCACCGGGCTGACGTTACTGCCTTCTATCGCTTCCGGGGTCAGACGCAGGGTTTCATCCTGCTCCAGCACCTGCTCACCCGCGGCACGGAACAGGCCGTCATCGCCGTGCAGCATGGCGTTCATTTCAGCGTTGACCAGCTTGATACGCCCCACCGGCACCAGCGCGGTCGGGTCATCACCCATGCCGAGCGCCGAGACGGTGCCATCCGTGCCGATAGTGACATGCGACTGCGGCGGCACTTCCAGCGGCCCGCCGTCGCCCATCAGCGGACGCCCGCCGACGCTCAGCGCGCCATCCTGATCCACCTCGATGACGCCATTGCGGGTATAGCCTTCGCCGCCCTCTTCCGTCGCCACGGCCAGCCAGCCATTTTGCGGCAGCGCGACATCGAGGCTGCGCCCGGTATGAGTAATGGGCCCCATGGTGTTGTCATGAAACGGCGTCGACTCCGCCACCAGCGCACGGGTCTGCAGGGTATCCCCGTTAATGGGTACCGAGCGGAACGCCGCCAGTTGAGAACGAAAACCCGCCGTCGAGCTGTTCGCCAGATTATTTGAGGTGACCGCCTGGCGGTTGAGCGCCGCATTGGCGGCGCTCATGGCGGTATAAATTGCGCGATCCATCACTCAGCCTTAACGCAGGTTAACCAGCGTCTGCAGAACTTCAGACTGGGTTTTAATGGTTTGTGAGTTGGACTGGTAGTTACGCTGATAGAGGATCATATTGACCATCTCATCGCCCAGGTTGACGTTAGAGGCTTCCAGCATGCCGCCGTTGATTTTGCCGAAACTGCCGGTATTAGAAGTGCCAAGGAATGCCTGGCCAGACTGCACAGTTTCCGCCCACAAGTTACTGCCCTGTTGCTCCAGCCCCCCGGGGTTGGCAAAGTCTGCCAGCACCACCTGAGCCAGAGTCTGGCGCTTAGTGTTGCTGTAGATTGCAACCACTTCGCCAGTATCGCTGATTTCAAATCTGCTGAATTTACCCGGAGCCTGACCGTCAATGGTGTCCAGCTTAACCTCTGTGTCGCTGGAGAATTGGGTGATATTAAGATCCAGTTTAAGTGCGAGAGGGTCTGAACCGTTATATTTTTTGCCCGCAATATCCAGCGTGACAGGGGTCATTAAATTACCGTCAGGGCCAAATTTCAGCGTTGCCTTAGTGAATTTGCCCGGTGAAGTTGAGTCCTGTGCGTGAACCTGCCATTGGCCTTCCTTCGTGTGCACGTAATAGACTTTAATCGCATGCGCATTACCCAGGCTGTCTGTCGCGGTTACCTCGCTAACATAGTTATAGGTGTCTGGATTGGTCGCATCAAAACCAGGCGCCGACGGAATGAGTTTATCATCCGACTTCAGGTTGCCGGTTACAGCCCCTTTGGTGGAAGCCGCTGGCGGCATATCGTCTTTCGGAATACGAATCGGCCCAACCTGCGCTCCTGGGTTGATCACCCCATCGGTGGCCTGATACCCGGTTAAGAACATATTGTTCGTTTTATTGATGATAAAACCGTTTTCGTCTTCTTCGAACTGACCGTTACGCCCGTAGAAAACGCTGCCATCGGCATTTTCCATACGGAAAAAGCCACGCCCATTAATCCCCATATCCAGGTTCGAATTTCCGCCTATAATATCGCCGTTGGTAAAATCCTGGCCAACCCCCGTCGCCTGTACCCCCAGCCCCATGGAACCGGCGAAAACATCAGCAAAGGCGATGGAGCCCGCTTTAAACCCGACCGTCTGGGAGTTGGCGATGTTGTTACCCACCACATCCAACGCTTTTGCTGCGGCACTCAGACCGCTAAGACCTTGTGAAAAACCCATTTTTTAGATTCCAGAAAGTAAGTAATGGTTATTTTTGAATGACGAACACTTTGCTCATCATGATCGGATCGTGATTGAGCAGATGCAGAATCGGCCCGCTCGGATCCATGGTGACGCCCTGCACCTGCTCCTGAACCAGGCCTATCACATCCGGCTTATCGCCTTCCGGGTTGCTGGCTTCAAAGGTGATGGTGTATTCGCGATCGTGCGGCGGGCCCGGCTCCGGTTTGAAGTCCTGCAGATCGTCAAGGTTGTAGGTGTGCATGCCCGTTTTCACGTTCTTCAGTTCAGCGGTATAGGCGTTGCCTTCGCTGTCTTCGAGGGTGACAGTCACCGTCTCGGCATCGCCTGTCAGCGCGAAGTTGAAATCATCCGAGTTACTCGGCTGTTCCACGCCTTCCTGCTGAATGCCAATACCTGCTTCACCAAAGGAGACCTTCGCGTCCCCTTCGATCAATACACTGCGTCCCACCCAGGAGGAGGCGCTCATGCTGCCAAGCTGCACCATCAGCGCCTGCACGCTGGCGACCGAGGTGTTCAGTTTTTCCACGCCCGCCGCCATATTGAACTGCGCCAGTTGCGAGGTGAGCTGGTTGTTATCCATCGGGTTAGTGGGGTCCTGATTTTTCATTTGCGCCACCAGCAGCGTCATAAACTGGTTCGACAAATCGGCCGCACTGCTGCCCGTTCCGTTATCACCCACACCGCTGTTGTTATTAATTGAAGAAACCGCCATATCGCTGCCTTACTGACCAAGGGTTAATGTTTTCAGCATCAGGCTCTTGGCGGAGTTCATCACTTCCACGTTGGCCTGATAGCTGCGGGAGGCAGAAATGGTGTTGACCATCTCATTCATCACGTTGACGTTTGGCATCCGCACATAGCCCTGCTCGTCGGCGAGCGGATTGCCCGGCTCGTAGACCATGCGATCCGGCGCACTGCTTTCCACCACTTCGCTGACCCGCACGCCGCCAATATCCTGGCCTGCTGCGTTGTCGAGGTTGAAAACCACCTGACGAGCGCGGTACGGCTGGCCGTCCGGCCCTGCCACGCTGTCGGCGTTGGCCATATTGCTGGCGCTGACGTTGAGGCGTTGAGACTGGGCCGCCATCGCTGAGCCCGAAATATCAAATACGCTAAAAAGCGACATGGCTTATTACCCCTGACTTAGCACTGTCATCATTTTCTTAATATCCGCGCCCAGGAATGTCAGCCCTGACTGGTATTTCACGGCGTTATCCGCAAAATTGACGCGTTCACGATCCATATCCACGGTATTACCATCAGCGCTCGGTTGATCCGGAATACGATAGAGCAACTGACTGTCGTCAAATGGCATCGCTTTACCTTCAATATGCTTATTTGACGTTAATGACAGGGATACGGGGTTTTTCGTCATACTGTTATTTTCCATCGCATTTTTTAACTGCTGCGGAAAATCGATATCCCGCGCCTGGTAGCCTGGCGTATCGGCATTAGCAATATTTGAAGCTAAAATATCCTGGCGGCGCGAAAGCAAACCTAACGCTTGCTGTTGGAAGCGAAAGGCATCATCAAGTTTATTCATAACAACAGGCTCCTGCCTCGCATAATGTAAACTGCGATAGTGTAGTCAGCGTTGGTGAAATATCACACCGCAAAGACCCAACACAAATAAGCCTATTTAAAGAAATAGAAACAGAGAGGAAATAATTAAAACACTGAAGGATTTAAATGCCGACAAAAGTGTCATTATTTAAAGCAATAAAACCCTCCCCGGCACGTATATAATTTAGCCACATTTATTATGAGAAAGGCAATAAGATGAAGTCCCGAATAGCCGGTGCAGTATTTACCGTACTGCTCAGCACGGCTCCCGCCGCAGCCAGCGTCGCCTCAGAACAGTCGGCAAAGCAGCGCCTGCAGGTGAAACTCGATGCGCTTATCGGCCAGACGCAGAGCGCTAATAATCTGGTGCGCACGGCAACCCTGCTTGCCACGCCTGCGCAACTGGCTGCCGTCTGTGAAAACCCGGAGTTCAGCCTGGTCGGCAATGACAGCCGTCTGACCGGTAAACGCACCGTCCTTGCCCGCTGCGGCGCCCGTCGCCATTTTCTGCCGGTGCGTATCAGCGCGCAGGGCACCTGGTGGGTCGCCAGTCAAAGTCTGCCTGGCGGCGCTATTGTTCAGCGTAGCGATATCGAACCCGTCACCGGTAGCCTCGACAACCAGCCAGGCGGTTTAGTCTTTAACGCCGACGAGATTATCGGCCAGCGCCTGACGCGCGCGATTACCGCCGGGAAACCGCTGCTGGAAAATCAGCTCCGTCAGCAGTGGCGACTGCGTGCCGGGCAAACGGTAGACCTGGTGACAACCGGTTCGGGGTTTCGTATTCGCAGCCAGGGAAAAGCGCTGAATAACGCCGCCGTCGATGAAACGCTAAAAGTCAAAACCGCAAGCGGGCTCACCGTGAGCGGAAAAGTGGGCGCGGACGGCCAGGTGATGATTATTTCACAACAATAAATTTTAGCTTTTTTGTGAATCTCCGATGAAAGGGGTATAGGTCACAAACATTATATTTCTGCGAGGACAATCATGAGCATTACCAGCAGCCAGAACACCGCCCCTGTTGCGAAAATCGCCCCGACTCAGGAGCTGCGCGCCCGCACGCAGCCACAGGAACAAAACGCAGCCACACACAGCGTGAAAAGCGACAAAACCGACGTCACGCTCAGTTCGCTGACAAGCAAAATTCAGACTGACGACAGCCGCGACGTCGACCACGCTCGGGTGGATGCCATCCGCGCCGAACTGGCGGCAGGTACACTGCGCATTGAGCCTGAGAAGATTGCTCAGGCGCTGGCGCAGGAAATGTTTCCGTTTTAACCGTTAGCAGGCCCCCTATGGACAAGCTTTATCCCATTCTCACACAAATGAAAACGTCTCTGGATGAACTGGAGGCGATCATGATTGAAGAAGTGAACCAGCTCAACCGCGCGCAGATTAACCCGGTTTCACTGCAGGTGCTGGCTGACAATAAAAGCCAGCTTCTGTCGACCATTCAGTATTACGACGATATGCGTCGCCAGCAGGAGCAGCTTTGCCGGGCGGAAGCCCCCTACCCAGGCCTCGGTAAGCTGTTCGCCAGTTGGCAGCAGGTCAGTGAAAAAGTGCGGCACTCCAAAGCGCTGAATCAGCAGGTGGAATCCCTCCTGCAAAGCCATATGAAAAAAAATCAGCATATCCGCAAGGCGATTGAACAGGCCGGGCATGCCGGTTCGCTGTATGGCCCTGCGGGCGAGTCCAGCCAGGCCCCGACCGGGCGTAAATACAATATCAGTATCTGACGGTTCCTTTCTGCGTTGTCCTCTTTTACCCGCCTCCGGCGGGTTTTTTTATAAGCTGCGTATAAAAAATGCCCGTTAAACGGGCATGTTAGCGTGGCGGCAGGCCAGGAGAGTGATCGGTTAGACCGCGGTATACGCCTTCGCGGAGGCGCGGGATTTACGCATTGTGGAGAGTTCGCTGCTGATTACCGCCATACGCGCCTGAATCGCCCGCGTCAGGTGTGCATCTCTTTCGAGCAAATGGGTAAGCTGCGCCGTTACCTCTGTTCTGGTATAGCGGGCCAGTTGCGTTAAATCGACTTCACTCAGGGTGCGCATGCCTATAGAGTAGGCCATCGACTCATCAAAAAATGCCTCCCATTCGCCAGCATCGGCCAGTCTCAGCAGTTTGGCGTTACTCACCTGCATCTGCTCAATCAGCAGCATGATGTCATTATCCATGTTTCACCTGTTTCTGTTGTGGGGCGATTGACTGCCAGGTTTCAGACATCCCGCTCATCAGTGAAATAAGATGGGGCAGCTTTTCGCCCGACTGGGTCAGATTCGCCTCCAGCAACGTGCGGGAGACATACTCATAAAGACTCTCCAGTTCGGTGGCAATCTTGCCCCCTTTTTCGTGGTCAAGCCCGGCGCGCAGGCCGTTGTCGATGATATTGATCGCCCGCGAGATCATCTCGCCGCGACGGGCGATATTACCGGACTGGAAGTAGATCTCTGCCCGGCGCATGGCGTTAATCGCCCCGTCGTAGAGCAGAACAATAAGCTGATGCGGCGTGGCGCCCGTGACCTGGCTTTCAAGCGAGATATCGCTGTAGGCGCTGTTACCTGTTTTGGTGTACATCGTAAAATCCTGCCGGGCGGGGCTTCCGCCCGGTCATCTGTCAGTGATAAATACCGCGATTACATGCTTTGTGATAATTCCAGCAATGACTGTTGCAGTCGGTTACTCATACTGCTCATATCGCTCATGATTTTATCGAGGCGCTGATACTCTTTCTCACTGCGCAGCATAGCCTCTTCGATACGCCTTTCCATTGCGGTGATCTGTTTGCCAATCCGTGAATCCTGTTCCCGTAGCGACTTCAGCGCAGTTTCAATGACACCATCTTCTTTTTTGATCGCATCCTCATCGCCGAGGTAGGTATCAAAAATCCCCTCCATTCGCTCTTTTATCCCCGGTTTCTCACCTTTGCCGAGGAACAGGGCTTCAACCTCTTTCGGGTTATCCTTCAGGGCAGCATCCAGCTTTTTGTTATCGATAGACAGAGTGCCAAGCGTACCGGTTCGTTCATCACCGGTTTTACCGTCGAACTTCACGGTAATGCCGAGACTGCCCAGCGACTGGATAAGTTCGCCGGCATCGGGGTAGTTACCGCTGATGGTGGATTTCAACTGGCTGGTAAGGCGGCGCAGGGAACCGTCACTGAACAGCGCACCGTTGGTCGGATCGGGCTGCACCAGGGCATCCGAATTGTTATCGCGCTCAGGGGCGGTGTATTTGGTCGCGCTGGCAGCGGTGCTGAGATAACTGTTGTAGTTTTTGACAAACTCCTCAATCAGCGTTTTCACCTTCGAGGTGTCTTCGGTGATGGTAAGGGATTCTGTTTTTAGTTTATCGGGGTCGGAGGGATCGCTGGTGTCTTTTTCCGAAACTTCGCGCAGCTCAAGGGTCACGCCGGTGATCAGATCTTTAATCGTGTTAGAGCTGCGAGTGGTCTCTTTGTTATTCACTATAATGATTGCGTCTTCTGCATCGGTAACTGTTTTTGAAGAAGCAAAAGCGCCTATTACTTTCGGATCTCCAGTGACATCAATCGTCATCTCACCGGTGGTACCGGTTTTTCTGGAGGTAAGAACAAGCTGATGTTCCTTATCACTGTTGGTAATCACCTCTGCGATTACATCGCCATTTTGCGCATTGATCTTTTTTGCTATCTGATCGAGTGAGGTCTCATCGGCCTCTAACTCCACTTCCAGTGGTTTAGCACTGCCCTCCATGCTGATTTTCACATGCGCTTTGTCGGAACCGATAGGTTTGGTGCGTGACTCCTGGGTGACGCCCACTTGATGCGCTTTCGCCAGTTGCTTTACCGCAATTGAGTAGCTGTTAGGCATGGCCTCACTACTCGCCGTCGCTTTAAAGGTTTTGTTGTCGCTGACGCTGACGCCGTTAAAGCCCTCATCTTCCAGTTTACCGAGATTGTCTTTCAGCGTACTGAGCGAGCTGGAAATAGACCCCCAGGCAGATATCTGCCCTTTATAGGTACTCTGTTTTTGCAGATACGGGTTCAGCCTTTGTGACATAGCTTTACGTTCGTTAGTCAGCCATTCATCAAATGGTAACCCGGAACCTACGCCTAAAAAATTGGTTGCTGCCATAATAAATTGTCCTGTTGAAAAGAGATAACCTGTCCCTCTTTCTATCGGGGAAAGACGCACTAAGTTTAATTTTTCTCTCGCCATAACAGTATGGTTAACAGGCCGGAAAACAAACTCTTTCGCTTATTAGCGCATTGACTAACACAATGCTGAAAAATACCTACAAAAGTGAACGCTTTTCCCTGAGTAATAAAAAAAAAGAAAAAATAATTTATCCCCTTGTTAATTCCCCCGATGAATGAGGTATGCGCAGCAACACACGCATTTCTCATACAGTCGTTATCATTTAAAAGGATATAACAATGGCACAGGTCATTAATACTAACGCGTTGAGCCTGATGGCTCAGAACAACCTGAACAAATCCCAGAGCCAGTTGGGCACCGCGATTCAACGCCTCTCTTCCGGTATGCGTATCAACAGCGCAAAAGACGATGCG
>NZ_JAYMYY010000016.1:0-22411 GCF_039889165.1 Pseudocitrobacter cyperus
GGTGATTGCAGCGGTCAGAGTAGTTTTACCGTGGTCGACGTGGCCGATAGTACCAACGTTGACGTGCGGTTTTGTACGTTCAAATTTTTCTTTAGACACGGCTATATTCCTTACTATAGTGCTCTCCCCTTCAGGAGAGAGCACGGGACTTAGGTTTTAACCCCGGGGCTTATTTACCACGGGCTTCGATTACGGCCTGAGCAACGTTGTTCGGCGCATCATCATACTTCAGGAATTCCATGGTGTATGATGCACGACCTTTGGTCAGAGAACGCAACTGAGTTGCATATCCGAACATTTCAGACAGCGGAACTTCAGCGTGGATCTTAACGCCAGTTACTTCAGATTCCTGACCGCGCAGCATACCGCGACGACGGCTCAAGTCACCGATAACATCACCAGTGTTCTCTTCCGGAGTCTCTACTTCAACCTTCATGATCGGCTCAAGCAGAACAGGTTTTGCTTTCTTAAAGCCTTCTTTAAAGGCAATAGAAGCAGCCAGTTTAAACGCCAGTTCAGAGGAGTCAACGTCGTGGTAAGAACCGAAGTGCAGACGAATACCCATGTCTACAACCGGGTAACCTGCCAGCGGGCCAGACTTCAACTGTTCCTGGATGCCTTTATCAACGGCCGGGATGTATTCGCCAGGAATTACACCACCTTTGATGTCGTTGATGAACTCGTAACCTTTCGGGTTAGAGCCCGGCTCCAGTGGGTACATGTCGATAACGACGTGACCATACTGACCGCGACCACCAGACTGTTTCGCGTGCTTACCTTCGATATCGGTAACTTTCGCGCGAATTGCTTCGCGGTAAGCAACCTGAGGTTTACCGACGTTCGCTTCAACGTTGAACTCACGTTTCATACGGTCAACGATGATGTCGAGGTGCAGCTCACCCATACCAGCGATAATGGTCTGGTTAGATTCTTCGTCAGTCCATACGCGGAATGACGGGTCTTCTTTAGCCAGACGACCCAGAGCCAGACCCATTTTTTCCTGGTCAGCTTTGGTTTTCGGTTCTACTGCGATGGAGATTACCGGCTCAGGGAATTCCATACGTTCCAGAATGATCGGCGCATCTTGATCACACAGAGTGTCACCAGTGGTTACGTCTTTCAGACCGATTGCAGCAGCGATATCGCCCGCGCGAACTTCTTTGATCTCTTCACGTTTGTTAGCGTGCATCTGTACGATACGACCGAAACGCTCACGTGCAGCTTTCACGGAGTTCAGTACGGTATCACCAGAGTTAACCACACCGGAGTACACACGGAAGAAGGTCAGGTTACCAACGAACGGGTCGGTAGCGATTTTGAACGCCAGTGCAGCGAACGGCTCGTCATCACTTGCGTGACGCTCAGCCGGCGTGTCTTTACCGTCGTCCAGGATACCGTTGATCGCCGGAACATCGATTGGGGATGGCAGGTAATCAATTACCGCATCCAGCATCGCCTGAACACCTTTGTTCTTGAACGCAGAACCACAGGTTACCAGGATGATTTCGTTGTTCAGAACACGCTGACGCAGAGCAGTTTTGATCTCTTCTTCAGTCAGTTCTTCACCACCCAGGTATTTCTCCATCAGCTCTTCAGAAGCTTCAGCAGCGGATTCCAGCAGGTTCTGGTGCCATTCGTTGGCCAGTTCAACCATGTCAGCAGGGATATCTTCGTATTCGAAGGTAACGCCCTGGTCTGCATCGTTCCAGTTGATGGCTTTCATTTTCACCAGGTCAACAACACCGGTGAAATGTTCTTCAGCACCAATTGCCAGCTGCAGCGGAACCGGGTTCGCGCCCAGACGGGTTTTGATCTGACCAACAACTTTCAGGAAGTTAGCGCCCATACGGTCCATTTTGTTAACGAACGCGATGCGCGGAACTTTATATTTGTTAGCCTGACGCCATACGGTTTCAGACTGTGGCTGAACACCACCGACTGCGCAGTAAACCATTACCGCACCATCAAGAACACGCATGGAACGTTCTACTTCGATAGTGAAGTCAACGTGCCCCGGGGTGTCGATGATGTTTACGCGATGCGGTTCATACTGCTTAGCCATACCAGACCAGAATGCAGTAGTCGCTGCGGAAGTGATGGTAATACCACGTTCCTGCTCCTGCTCCATCCAGTCCATGGTAGCCGCGCCGTCGTGAACTTCACCGATTTTGTGGTTTACACCGGTGTAGAACAGAATACGTTCGGTAGTAGTGGTTTTACCGGCGTCGATGTGCGCACTGATACCGATGTTACGGTAGCGTGCGATGGGTGTTGTACGAGCCATTTGATTCCTCGTTTATCTTTTTAGGCGTTCAGTTAAGTAACCCAAAGCGGGCTGCTTCGCTGAAGCGCCCGCCTGGTGACTAATACTCCGAAGGGATTACCAACGGTAGTGTGCGAACGCCTTGTTGGCCTCTGCCATACGGTGAACGTCTTCACGTTTCTTAACTGCAGTACCTTTGTTGTCTGCAGCATCAGTGAGTTCGTTCGCCAGGCGCAGAGCCATGGATTTATCACCGCGTTTACGAGCAGCTTCAACGATCCAACGCATTGCCAGAGCATTACGACGGACCGGACGGACTTCAACTGGTACCTGATAAGTAGAACCACCAACGCGGCGAGACTTAACTTCGACAGTCGGGCGCACGTTTTCGAGAGCTACTTCGAAAGCTTCCAGTTCATTTTTACCAGAACGCTGAGCCAGGGTCTCCAGCGCGCTGTATACGATAGTTTCTGCAGTAGATTTTTTACCATCTACCATCAGGATGTTGACAAATTTAGCCAGCAGTTCTGATCCGAACTTAGGATCCGGCAGGATTTTACGCTGACCAATGACGCGACGACGTGGCATGGAAATACTCCGTTGTTAATTCAGGATTGTCCAAAACTCAAAGAGTTTAGTTTGACATTAATATAAAACGTTTGGCCTTACTTAACGGAGAACCATTAAGCCTTAGGACGCTTCACGCCATACTTGGAGCGAGCTTGCTTACGGTCTTTAACGCCGGAGCAGTCAAGCGCACCACGAACGGTGTGGTAACGAACACCCGGAAGGTCTTTTACACGACCGCCACGGATCAGGATCACGGAGTGCTCCTGCAGGTTATGACCTTCACCACCGATGTAGGAGGTCACTTCAAAACCGTTAGTCAGACGAACACGGCAAACTTTACGCAGTGCGGAGTTCGGTTTTTTAGGAGTGGTAGTATATACACGAGTACATACGCCACGTTTCTGCGGGCAGGCTTCCAGTGCAGGCACGTTGCTTTTTGCAACTTTGCGAGCACGTGGTTTGCGAACCAGCTGGTTAACTGTTGCCATTAAATAGCTCCTGGTTTTAGCTTTTGCTTCGTAAACACGTAATAAATCGCCTCATATAATATGAGGACGCAGAATTTTAGGGCGGTGTCGAAAAGGTGTCAAGAAATATACAACAACCTGGCATCTACCAGGCCATCTGAGACGCATGTTTTACCGCCAGCCTGACGAAGTCAGTATAGCCAACCCTGACGACACTGTTCGAAATTTGACCACATAACCCACGCGCTTCAACATCTTCATTCAGTACGTGGAGGGATATGGGGGCGGAACGGAGAATATCAAGAAAACGGCTGCCTTCAATTGCCGCCACGACGCCGTCAGAGAGCAGCAGCAGGTCATCGCCCTCTATTACGATACGCAGCAGACCCGCCATATCAGCGTGCCAGGGGGAGGAACTCAGGGTATGCAGCATAGGTGCCTCAGAAGCGAAGGATCACATCATAGCCATCAAGCTGCTGACGAAGCGCATCCGCCTCCAGCAGCTCAACGTCCGTCACAAAAGCCGTATCCGCACTTAAACCACGTTCGCGTAGGGACTCCGCGCACATCCAGACGCTCTCGATGTCGTAGAGCGACATCAACTTAAACGTCGCGATGTAATCACGCGCCAGTACCGTTGCGGGTTTCTGATCGGCAAGAAGTTGAAACACGCCATCGCCGATGAAAAACACGCCGAGATCGTCGCTCAATGCCGAAGCGGCAAGCAGCGCATCAAGCCCTTCACGCCCGGAGGCGCTGCCGTGTGGTGCGCAAGCAAAGACAAAAGCCACTCGTTTCATCAGAACTGTACCATGCGATCGCAGGTGAGAGAGGCTTGCGCCAGCGCCCCCAACCCACTCAGAGAAAACCCCGGCTGAAGATTAAAAGCTGGCAGCGACAGATTTTTCGCTTCGGTTTCGTCCGTCACACCGCGGCGTAGCGCCGCCGCCACGCAAATATGCAGCTCGACGCCCTGTTCATCATGCAGCCGCTGCCATGCGCGTACCAGATCAAATTCATCGCTGGCAGGCGCTGTAAGCTGGTTAGCGTTATAGACGCCCTCGCGGTAAAAGAACACGCAGGCAAGCTCGTGACCTTCGCTCAGCACCGCCTGCGCAAACTGCAGCGCACTGCTGGCGTGTTGCGTCCCGTAAGCCGGGCCGGTCACCATGATGGCAAAACGCATTACTTATCCTGCCCCACAAAATCACCGCTTTTGAACTGGCGAATGTAGAGATAGACGGTGTGTTTGGAGATGTTCAGGCGGTCGGCCACCTGATTAATCGCATCCTTGATATCGAAGATTCCTTTCTCGTAAAGATTAAGCACGATCTGGCGGTTTTTAGCGTTATTAGAAACGTTGCGATCGGCATTCACCTCTTCAATGGTGAACTCCAGCGTTTGGGTCACCAGATCCTCAACCGAGGAGGCAAAGTTCACCTGCGAGTTCACTTCCGGCGTCTCAGGCGGAATAAAGGTGTTCATGATTTGTGAGAAAGGCACATCAAGGTTCATGTTGATGCACAGCAGCCCGATGACACGTTGCTCGCGGTTGCGAATCGCGATAGTCACGGACTTCATCAGCACGCCACTTTTAGCACGAGTAAAATAGCATTTGGAAACGCTGCTATCTGCGCCGGTCATATCGTGCAGCATACGCAGAGCCAGATCGGTAATCGGCGAGCCAATTTTTCGTCCGGTATGTTCACCGTTAGCGATACGAATAGCCGAGCACTTCAGATCCTGCAATGAATGCAGCACGATTTCACAATGGGAACCAATGAGCATCGCTAACCCGTCCACGACCGCTTCATAGGACTTCAGGATCTCGAAATCGGTTTTATCGAAAGGACGTTGATCCAGCAAATCAAGTTCACTGGTTTCGTTGGTTAAAAGCGACCTGGACATGTAAAAAAGCACTCCTTTTCAGGAGCCTGTCGTTATGTTGTCAGGGCAGGCTCATCACTATTAGGGGGATCTAAAGTAATACGCGCACCAGGCGCTTTCCAGCATTAATTATATCAGGCAGGTAATAAAAAGCCGCCGCCCGGGAGGGCGGCGGCTATCAGACACTTATTTTTTGTCTGCGGTTGCGGCTTTCTCAGCCGGCGCAGCGTCGGCTTTCGCTTCCGCTTTCGGTGCTGGTTTCACGTCTAACAGTTCAACGTCGAAGACCAGAGTGGAGTTAGCCGGGATACCCGGAACGCCGGTCTTACCGTAAGCCAGATCCGGTGGGATAACCAGCTTGATTTTACCGCCTTTCTTGATGTTTTTCAGGCCTTCAGTCCAGCCTGGGATCACGCCATCAAGACGGAAGGAGAGCGGTTCGCCACGGGTGTAAGAGTTATCGAACTCTTTACCGTCGATCAGCGTACCTTTGTAGTTCACGACAACGGTGTCGCTATCGGTCGGCGCCGCGCCGGAACCTGCTTTCTCTACTTTGTACAGCAGGCCAGTAGAAGAGGTTTTCACATCTTTTTCTTTGGCGAATTTCGCGCGGAACTCTTTACCTTTCGCTTCGTTATCCGCAGCGTCTTTCTCCATCTTCGCCTGAGCGGAAGACTTCACGCGCGCTTCGAAAGCCTGCAGGGTTTGCTCAATTTCCTGATCGGAAAGTTTGCTTTTGTCAGCAAATGCATCCTGAACACCGGCGATCAGCTGATCTTTATCCAGTTTAATGCCCAGTTTTTCCTGCTCTTTCAGGGAGTTTTCCATGTAACGACCCAGCGAAGCACCCAGTGCATAAGCGGATTTCTGGTCGTCGTTTTTGAAAGCGGCTTTGCTTTCTGCGGCTGGTGCAGCTTTCGCAGCAGTATCAGCGGCAAACGCCAGCGGCGCATTCAGTGCAACGGCCATCGTGGTCGCCAGAAGCGTTACTTTAAACAGTGATTTCATCCATCTCTCCAGGGCCGGGGCCTCTCGCCCCAAGATTTACTAAGTGAGAAGCGTACTATATAGCCTTGCAGAACAAATCTACATACGAACGCTCCTGATTCTCGACACTTTTCAGACTATTTTTGTTTAAATTAGTTTCCCCCTTGACGAAGGAATGCTGCGTGGAAGCCGAAAGTTAAGTAGAATCCGCGGCACCGGGAAGCATGCCGGAACTCACAGCTAAGAGGTTAATGATGCAAGAAATGAGTATTGAAGCGCGGATGGAAGAACTCGAGAGCCGCCTGGCGTTTCAGGAGATCACCATTGAAGATCTTAACCAGACGGTCACTCAGCATGAGCTGGAAATGTCAAAACTGCGTGAACATCTGCGGTTACTGACGGAAAAACTGAAGGCCAGTCAGCCGTCGCACATTGCGTCCCAGTCAGAAGAGACGCCGCCGCCTCACTATTGAGACGAAAAAAAACGGGATTTCTCCCGTTTTTTTGTGCCGGATGGCTGCGCGAGCGCCATCAGGCATGGCAAGCAATTAATGGCAACCGCAACCGCCGTTACCACCACAACCGCCTTTACCGTGTTCATGACCATGGTCGTGACCGTGGCCGCCGCAGCAACCGTCGTGGTCATGATCGTGATCGTGACCGTTCGCACCGTGAACGTGGCCATGAGCCAGTTCTTCTTCGGTTGCTTCACGGATAGCCACAACTTCCACGTTAAATTTCAGATTCTGACCCGCCAGCATGTGGTTACCATCAACCACAACGTGATCATCTTCTACTTCAGTGATTTCAACCGGTACCGGGCCCTGGTCGGTTTCTGCCAGGAAGCGCATGCCAACCTGCAGTTCGTCAACGCCCATGAACACGTCTTTAGGAACGCGCTGCACCAGGTTTTCGTCATACTGACCGTAAGCGTCGTTCGCGCCAACAGCCACATCGAATTTATCGCCAACTTCGTGACCGTCCAGCGCTGTTTCCAGGCCAGAGATCAGGGAACCGTGACCATGCAGGTAGTCCAGCGGCGCGCTTACCGGAGACTCATCAACCAATACACCGTCTTCTGTACGTACCTGATAGGCCAGGCTGACCACCAGGTCTTTTGCTACTTTCATGATATCTCCTGAGCAAGGGAAGAATAGTGGCGCAGATTGTAGCGGAATTCTGCACTCGTGTACCCCTTAGCTTAAAAAAAGGCGAGCGATTACGCTAGTCGGGATGAAAAATGCCAATCACTTGCTCATCTTTGCGAACATGATCGCGCGCCTCTTTATCCGCTTCCCGCATCTGATGACCACACTTAACGCATTCAACAATATCAATATTATTTTCGCGCCACATGGCCATAGAATCCTGCGCCTGACACGCCGGGCATTTCGCGCCCGCGATAAACCGTTTACGTACCGCCATACTTCACCTTTTATTCAAATTCGTCCCAGCCATCCAGTTGACGTCGCTCTTGTTGCATCTCGCGCTGGAAAATCTCCTCCAGCTCGCGCCGCGCTTCCCGCACGCGCGAAATCTGTTGTGTATCGCTGTGCACTGGCATCAGCTCGCGCAGCATCCGCATATCAAGGCGACGGAAGTGAAGCTGCGCCCGCTGCGCCTGATGAGGATGCATCCCGGTGGAGATAAGCGCCTTACGCCCGAGCTCCAGCGCACTGGAGAATGTCTCACGGGAAAACTGTAACACGCCCGCCTGTAGCAGTTCGTGCGCTTCCACACGTCCCCGGGCACGCGCCATAATATTGAGGTGCGGAAAGTGCTGCTGGCAGATTTCCACCAGCTTCATGGTGTCTTCCGGTTCATTACAGGTAATCACGATCGACTGCGCCTGCTCCGCCCCGGCGGAACGCAGCAACTCAACCTGCGTCGCATCGCCGTAATAAACCTTATAGCCATATTTACGCATCAGGTTTACCGCGCTGATATCGCGCTCCAGCACGGTAATGCGCAACTTATTGGCCATCAGCAAACGGCCAATAACCTGACCAAAACGGCCAAAGCCCACCACAATCACCTGTGGCTTATCGTCTTCCACCCACGGCGCTTCCTCTTCTTCTTCCGGGCCATTAAAGCGGCGCGACAGCACGCGGTCGACGGCTTTCATCAATAGCGGCGTGGTCATCATCGAAAGCGTGACCGTCACCAGCAGCAGCGCCATCTGGTCGCCTTGAAACAGCTTCACGCTCGATGCGGCGGAAAAGAGCACAAACGCAAACTCACCGCCCTGGCTGAGCACGCCAGCGAACTGCATCCGCTCGGCGCTTCGCAGGCCATGCAACCGCGCCAGCACGTACAGCACCAGCGTTTTCACCGCCACCAATACCACCACGCTGCCCACCACCCACAGAATATGGGTGTAGAGCACGCCAAGATTCAGCGCCATGCCGACGGATATAAAGAACAGCCCCAGCAGCAGCCCCTTAAAGGGCTCGATAGCCGTTTCCAGTTCGTGACGATATTCACTTTCCGCCAGCAGCACCCCGGCGATAAACGTCCCGAGCGCCATTGAAAGCCCCAGCGCATCCATAAACAGCGCCGAGCCCAACACCAGCAGTAGCGTCGCCGCCGTAAACACTTCACGCACGCCGGAGGCGGCGATAAAACGGAATACCGGACGCAGCAGGTAACGCCCGCCAATCAACACGCCACCAAACACCAGCACCTTCATGCCGACAGACATCCAGTCGACGTGTTCGTCGCCAGACCCCGCCAGCAGGGGCACCAGCGCTAACGCGGGGATCACCGCTAAATCCTGAAACAGCAGCACCGAAAAACCGAGTTGCCCCGATTCGCTGCGATTCATGCCCTTCTCGCGCATCAATTGCAGCGCCATCGCCGTCGATGACATCGCAAGGCCAATCCCGCCAATCACCGCCGCCTGCCAGGAGAAATCGGTCAGCATCAGCAGGCCGCCGAGGATAAGCGCGCTGACCAACACCTGCGCTGCGCCAATGCCGAAAATCGGCCGCCTGAGTTGCCAGAGCTTGGCCGGGTTCAGTTCAAGCCCGATAATAAACATCAGAAAGACGACGCCCAGCTCCGAGAAATGCAGAATTTCATCAACGTCGCTGATAAAACCCAGCCCCCACGGGCCGATGGCAATCCCGGCCAACAGATAACCGAGCACTGCGCCAATGCCCAACCGGGAAGCCAGAGGCACCGCCACCACCGCGGCAAACAGGAACAGCACGCCAGCCAGTAACAAATCGGAACCTTCCATCAGCGGCCTCCCGGGGCAACCGGCGAGGCCAGCCACTCACCATACGCTTTCGCGTGACTTGCCAGCTCCTCTGGCGATTGACGGCGCGCCCAGTAGATAATCATCGGATTCATCCAGTGCATCCGGCACATCGCCGCCGTCAGTTCAAAGGGTCGCAAAATATCGCTCATCGGGTAGCGGTTAAGCGCATCATAGCGGTACGCGCTTTCCGGTTCACCGGTAGTAATGACGCTACGCCAGTACTTTCCCGCCAGTTGGTTGCCTCCCACCCCGCTGGCAAAGCCGCGGCTGAGCACCCGGTCGAGCCACTCTTTGAGCAGCGCCGGGCAACTGTAGGTGTAAAGCGGGTGCTGGAAAACAATCACCTCATGCTCACGCAGCAGCGCCTGTTCACGAGGAATATCAATAAAAAAATCAGGATAGTTGGCGTACAGATCATGTACAGTTACATTGCTCAACTGTGCGGCGGGCTTGAGCAAAACCCGATTTGCCACCGAGTCCTGTGATTCCGGATGGGCATACAGCAGCAATACTTTTGGCGTCTGCGACATCATTCCCCTCCGTTTCTCTTTCCGTGCGCGACCGCGCAGCAGGAATGATTTTGTGTATCGTCATCATTTTGGGCTACCATTGCGGCCCGGTGTGGCGATTCGCTCACCACATTACATTATCACAATGACAATTTAACATACCCAGAACATACGGCGCCTTATGATTGTTTTCTCCTCGTTACAAATTCGACGCGGCGTGCGCGTCCTGCTGGACAACGCAACAGCCACCATTAACCCCGGGCAGAAAGTCGGCCTGGTGGGGAAAAACGGCTGCGGCAAATCCACGCTGCTGGCGTTATTGAAGAACGAGTTAAGCGCCGATGGCGGTAGCTTTACCTTCCCCGGCAACTGGCAACTGGCCTGGGTGAATCAGGAAACGCCCGCGCTGGCGGAGCCCGCACTGGAGTATGTTATCGACGGCGACCGCGAGTACCGCCAGCTTGAAGCGCAACTGAATGCGGCTAACGAGCGCAACGACGGCCACGCTATCGCCACCGTGCACGGCAAACTGGACGCCATCGACGCGTGGACTATCCGCTCCCGCGCATCCAGCCTGCTGCATGGTCTGGGTTTCAGCAATGAACAACTGGAACGCTCAGTCAGTGACTTCTCCGGTGGCTGGCGTATGCGTCTTAACCTGGCGCAGGCGCTGATCTGCCGTTCCGATTTACTGCTGCTCGATGAACCAACCAACCACCTCGATCTCGATGCGGTCATCTGGCTGGAAAAATGGCTGAAGAGCTATCAGGGCACGCTGATCCTGATTTCGCACGACCGGGACTTCCTTGACCCGATCGTCGACAAAATTATTCATATCGAACAGCAGGCGATGTTCGAGTACACCGGCAACTACAGCTCTTTCGAACGTCAGCGCGCGACGCGTCTGGCCCAGCAGCAGGCGACCTACGAAAGCCAGCAGCAGCGCGTGGCGCACCTGCAAAGCTTTATCGACCGCTTTAAAGCCAAAGCCAGCAAGGCCAAACAGGCGCAGAGCCGCGTGAAAATGCTGGAGCGTATGGAGCTTATTGCGCCAGCACATGTCGATAACCCGTTCCACTTCAGCTTCCGCGCGCCGGAAAGCCTACCGAGCCCGTTGCTGAAAATGGAAAAGGTGAGCGCAGGCTACGGTGAGCGCATTGTTCTCGACTCGATTAAACTGAATCTGGTGCCGGGCTCGCGCATTGGCCTGCTGGGGCGTAACGGCGCGGGTAAATCGACGCTGATTAAACTGCTGGCTGGTGAACTCAACCCGCTGAGCGGTGAGATTGGTCTGGCGAAGGGGATCAAGCTGGGTTACTTCGCCCAGCATCAACTGGAGTTCCTGCGCGCCGATGAATCGCCGATTCAGCATCTGGCGCGTCTCGCACCGCAGGAGTTAGAGCAGAAGTTGCGTGATTATCTCGGCGGTTTCGGTTTCCAGGGCGATAAAGTCAGCGAGCCAACCGGGCGTTTCTCTGGTGGTGAAAAAGCGCGTCTGGTGCTGGCGTTAATCGTCTGGCAGCGCCCGAACCTGCTGCTGCTTGATGAACCGACCAACCACCTTGACCTCGACATGCGTCAGGCGCTGACCGAAGCATTAATTGAGTTTGAAGGCGC
This sequence comes from Pseudocitrobacter cyperus, assembly GCF_039889165.1. Lineage (NCBI taxonomy): Bacteria > Pseudomonadati > Pseudomonadota > Gammaproteobacteria > Enterobacterales > Enterobacteriaceae > Pseudocitrobacter > Pseudocitrobacter cyperus. The sequence goes on from NZ_JAYMYY010000016.1 coordinate 11,563, forward strand.
GCTGGTTGTCGTCTCGCACGACCGCCACCTGCTGCGTTCCACCACCGATGACCTCTATCTGGTGCATGACGGCAAAGTCGAGCCGTTCGACGGCGACCTGGAGGATTATCAGAAGTGGCTGAGCGACTCACAGAAACAGGAAGCGCAGGCAGACGACACGCCGAAAGATAATGTTAACAGCGCGCAGGCGCGTAAAGATCAGAAGCGTCGCGAAGCAGAATTACGCACCCTCACGCAACCGCTGCGTAAAGAGATCGCCCGTCTGGAAAAAGAGATGGAGAAGCTCAACGCGCAACTTGCCAGCGCCGAAGAAAAACTGGGCGACAGCGAACTTTACGATCAGAGCCGCAAAGCGGAACTGACCGAATGTCTGCAACAGCAGGCGCAGGCGAAATCCGGCCTGGAAGACGCAGAGATGGCCTGGCTGGACGCGCAGGAGCAGTTAGAAGCGATGCTGCAAAGCGAATAAAGGCGATACACCATGAACCCGGTAACGACTAACGACATCACGTTCCGTAAGCTCGCTATCTTCATGACGTTTATGGAGAAGGGCAACATCGCCCGTACCGCCGAGGCGCTGGAACTCAGCGGCGTGAGCGTGCATCGCGCGCTGCACACGCTGGAAGAGAACGTGCGTTGTCCGTTGTTCGTCCATAAGGGTCGCAACCTGGTCGCCCTGCCCGCGGCCTGGACGCTGCTGGAGTATTGCCAGGAAGTCACGCAACTGATGGCGCGCGGGCTGGAAGAAGCGCGCAAAACAGCAGGCGTAGGCCAGGGGCGGCTGCGCGTCGGCACGCTCTACTCGCTGACGCTGGAAACCGTGCCGCGCCTGATTATGGGTATGAAGCTGCGGCGCCCGGATCTGGAGCTTGGCCTCACCATGGGCTCCAACGACACCCTGTTACACATGCTGGAGGACGGTACGCTGGATGCGATTATCATCTCTATCTCTGAGAGCGATATCGACCGTAATAACATGGAAGTACTACCGCTGTTCCACGACGATATTTTTCTTGCCGCCCCCGCATCCGCCTCGCTCAATACCAGCGAGCTTGCCGACCTGCGCGATTATCGCGACCAGAAATTTGTCTCGCTGGCGGAAGGATTTGCCACCTACGCGGGGTTTCAGGAAGCGTTTCACATCGCCGGGTTTGAACCGGAGATCGTGACAAGAGTGAATGATATTTTCTCGATGCTAAGCCTGGTGCAGGCAGGAGTGGGTTTTACCCTGATGCCAGGGCGCATGAAGAAAGTCTATGAAAGCTCCGTGCAATTATTGAAGCTGTCACAGCCATATCAGATGCAGCAGTTAATCGCGATTGTGTTCAGCCGCAACCGCGAACAGGATCCGAACCTGCGCGCACTCGCCGCCGAAGGGCGTATGTACGCGCGGAGTCTGGAAGAGAATACTACGCCTGGCGTTTAAGCCGCTGCGCCAGATGCACTGCGACATCCGCGCCGCTACGCTCCAGCGAAATCGACTCCCCTTCCCATGCCGCCTGACGCGTTAAACAGGTGAGAATGCCGCCCGGCGGCATTTCAATCGCCAGCCGCGCTTCGCGTTCATTAGCGGAAATCACCGCCTCCTGCCAGCGCACGGTGCGCGCCATGTTCATCGCTAAATCATCGGCGATGCGTTCCGGCTGCCATAACACGCGTCCGGTACTCCCACTTAAATAAGCGTAACGCGGACGAGAAAGCGTCACGCCACTAAACGCCTGCATCAATTTCTGCGCGGGTTGTGCCAGCAGCTCACAGTGCGACGGCACACTCACCGCCAGGCGCGGCGCTTTGGTTGCGCCCTTTTCCATCGCGCGTTTCGCGACAATCGCCATCCCTTCATCCGTCCCGGCAATCACCGTCTGGGTTTCGGCATTCAGATTGGCGATGTAGGTTCCCGTACCTTCCAGCAGCGGTTCAACCTGGTTTAGGGTTAACCCCATGATCGCCGTTAACCCGTAACCGTGCGGATACGCCTGCTCCATCAGATCGCCACGCAGCGACACCAGCTTCAGCGCATCGCGGAAATCGAGCGCCCCTGCCACCACGGCGGCAGGATACGCGCCAATCGACAAACCGCTGACGATGTCCGGCGGCACACCTCGCCGCTCCAGTTCCCGCGCCCAGGCAACCCCCGCAATCAGCAGCGACAGTTGCACCGCGCGCGTATGTTTCAGCGCATCGGGCGTGTCCAGCGCCTCGTCGCCCAGCACCTCGCGAGCCTGCGCCAGTTCATCGCCGGGCAGGTTTTGCAACATATCGGGGTGCTGCGTCCCCTGACCGGGAAAGGTAAACAGAATTTTCATTATTCCTCCCTGCTCCAGGGGGAGCGAACGAGCCGCGGCCCCTGGCTGGTTTTCAGCAACGCTTTGCCATCGCGCAGCCACTCCGCCAGCGCAAACGCGCCCACAGGCGTTTCCACCTGAGTGTCAGCGCGGCACAGCGCGCCCGTCAGTTGCTGTTGCCAGCGTTGCAGCGCGTCATGTGCTAACGGCTCAGGGGCGCGGATCAGGAGATCCAAATCAGAGGCGGCGTGGATCACCGGGATCCCCGTTGCCAGCGCATAACCGGTACTGCCGGTAACGCCCCACGCCCATGGCCAGCGCTGTTGCGCCAGCATTAGCGCAAGCTGAACGGGGGGCTGGGAGACAAACGGAGAGCGAAGTAGTTCAAGCGGGTCAACCAGCGTTTCCGGCGAGCAAACGCGAACCACAGATTCACGTTTAACCCAGCCTGCGGCACGTTGCTCCCGACGCATGCCACGCACCCCAACCGGAATGCGCCCCTGCGTATCAACATCACGCCGCACCACCACCGGCAGGCCGGTATGCCAGATACCGTCTACCCATTCATCGGTTATCGACTCCAGCGCATCGCGGGAATTGAGCCAGATAAGATCGTGTGGGCGTAATGTTGTGGTCATAATTTACATTCCTGAAGTCAGCGAGATAAACAGCGGCAGCGACAGGATACACAGAACTGAGCTCAGCAGCAGCACCGCTTCCGCATCCGGCGATTGCACGCCGAAACGGTTACCGAATACCACACCGAAGAAGCCAGCAGAGAGCGCAATCATCAGAATAGCGGTGATGGCGACAGAACCATGCAGGCCAAACGCCAGCACAATACCCCAGGCGATAAACGGCTGGATCAGCAGTTTGGCGATAGTCGCGCTGACAACCATGGTGTTGATTTGCAGTTTACGCGCAGAGAGGATCACCCCGGTCAGGAACAGCGCCGCAGCGGTTGCCGACAGGCCCAGCGGTTTAATCGACGCCAGCAGCATTTCCGGCATTTTGATGCCGATCGCTGAAAGAATCACGCCCAGCAGCGGGCCCATGACGATCGGTTTTTTCAGTGAACGCCACATCAGCACCGGCAGCATTGAGAGCGAGCTGCCGCTGTTGCCGCCCTCGGCACGCGCTTTTTCACGCTCCAGAATCAGCAGGCAGAACGGCGTCATCAGCACGGAACCACAGGCGATAGAAACCGCGACAGAAAGCGAGGTCGCCGGGGTTTCACCCAGCACGCTGCCCAGAATCGGCAGGCCAAGCGCGGCATAGTTTGGCAGTGCGACGGTCAGCGTCAGCACGGCAGCATCCTGCGGCGACTTATTGAAGACTTTCACCGCCAGGAAGTAGATAGCGGCGTAGATAATCCACATCGCCAGCGTCAACACCACAATCAGCGGCGACTGGGCGACAATCCCGGCCCACGGGGTTTGTACAGTTGCGCTGAACAGCGCGGCAGGCAGTGCGAAATCCATGACAAAAATATTAAGCAGGGAAACATTCTTGTTATCGACCATTTTGGCCTTACCTGCCCAGAATCCCAGTAGCATGATCACGAAAATCGGTGCCAGGGCATGAATAATTACGTAAGTCATAAATCACCTGTAGTTAAAAAGAAAAGTCACTGACGCGATGGTTATTATTTTCAGAGTGCAGGCTCCCGGTGGGCGCAGCATCTGTGCCCACGGGGGTGACTCTGGAAGGTCTCTTTTTACTTACCAGTTGGCGCGCATACGTTCACGAACGAGCGCCGAACTGCGGCGGTTGTCAGAACCCAGGCGATTTTTCAGCGAGGTATCCTGACGAGCGTCTTTGATGGCCTGTTGCAGCGTGCTGTTCACCTGCGTCAGATCGTTATCGCTTGGGGCATCCGGGTTGCTGATATCCAGCAGTTTCGCCAGCAGACCCAGCGTGGCGTAGTTGCTGATGTCATACGCCATCGGCGGAATGGTCGCCGCCAGTTTTTCCAACGCTTCAACGGTACGCAGGGTGATACGCGCGGCAGACTCTTTGCCCATCGCGTGGATCAGCACGCCGGAATCGTTGAAGGCAATCAGTTGGTTGGCCTGATAACCGTGCGCCAGAAACGCACCGGACATCGCTTTACCGACAATCAAACCAATCACCGGATGACCGGCCAGACGCGCATTGGCATACGCCCCGGCAGCACCAGCCAGCGCCTGGTGAATACCGAACGCCTCTTCACGACGGCCATAGGCCTGGCTCGGTACGTCAATCACCGCGATAATCGGGCGTTTAACGGCTTTATCAGCATCGGCGGCAACGGTTTCGCTCACCACTTTCGCCAGCGTCCAGCCTTCGAGCAGGCCCACTTCACCTTTTGCCGCGCGTGGGAAGTGGTTATTGGCATCCGGTACAACAGCCACAAAACGCACCGCTTCACCGTTAATTTCGCCATCGGCCGCCTGGACTGATGGGCAAAGACCTTGCACACGCTGTGCGTTCGGGGCCAGTTTTTCCAGCCACAATGCCCCACGGCTTACTGAGTTACTCATCATTTCACCTCCCGGGCAAAAAGCGCTTTAATCTGTTCAGAATCAGCCTGTTTGCGGGTGTCGAAATTCGTCAGGCGATCCAGATACCAGTCGTAGTTATCGGTGCGATGTTTTGCAGGAACGCCTTTGGCAATCGCGTCGTTCATCGCCGCTTTCACCGCGTTAACGCCATCACCCACCAGCGCATCCACCAGCCCGCTTTCATAGCGCACTTCGCCACCGGTCATGCTCCAGATAAACGGACGGTCGCGGGAGTCATATTCGGCAATCCCGGCTTCCTGTTCGATAACCTGCGGGCCGTTCAGGCCGAGACGCGCTTCGCGGGTGACAATCAGATAGCTGCACAGCGCGGCAGCGATAGACATCCCGCCGAAGCAACCAACGGTACCGGCGACAATCCCGACCACCGGGGTATAACGGCGCAGGTCAACAATCGCGGCATGGATATCGGCAATCGCCGCCAGGCCGAGGTTAGCTTCCTGTAAGCGCACACCGCCGGTCTCGAGGCACAGCACGGCCTGCGTCGGGATACCGTTACGGTTATCTTCCGCCGCCAGTTCAAGCGCTGCCGCCATTTTGGCACCGGAGACTTCACCCATGCTGCCGCCCTGGAACGCGCCTTCAATTGCCACAACCACGGCAGGCTGGCCTTTGATGGTGCCTTTGGCGACAACCATGCCGTCGTCGGCCTGCGGCACGATACCCTGCGGCCCAAGCCACGGAGAAACAATGCCTTCAAACGGATCCAGTAGTTCGCGATAGCTGCCGTCATCCAGCAGCGCGTGCGCACGCTGACGTGCTTTTAATTCGATAAAACTGCGGTCATCACGCATAGCTCACCTCCTCAAAGACCTGTTCGATACGAATGCGAGCCACGCCTGGGGTTGCGCCAAAATCGTGGATCACCAGCTTGCCGGATGGTAGTTCGCTCACAAGGCTCAGGCGGTTGAACAGCGCTTCCCAACGGGCGCGGCTGTTGTCCACCGAGGTGGTGATATCAATTGTCAGGGTTTTCTCCTGGTCGGCGGTGAATAACACCTCCATATCCCCGGAGCCCACAACGCCTGCCAGTGCTTTGCCGCTTAGTGTGCGGCTGGCAGGCAAAGAGATCGTAATGTGTTCCATAACATCCTCTTAATTCGGTAAATAAGGCGCGGAAGACGCGTCAATACGGTCGAGAAACAGGGTTGCGGCCAGCAGGTCGGCAGCGCCGCCCGGTGAGGCGTTGAGCGCCAGCATCTGTGCATCCAGTTTTGCCAGCGCGTCACGGCCTTCCGGCTGAGCGGTACCGCCAGCAAGCAGGACAGCGCGCGCGCCGTTTTGCATGGTTTCAAGACCGTGCATGCCGCTGCGCGAGAGCACGCAGGTGTCGCTAAGCGAGGTCATAATCGCCATCAGCGCATCCAGTCTGGCGTGCGTTTCGCTGCTGCCGTTGAAGCGGCTTAAACGAAGCTGCGGCAAGGCGCGCTGCATCACATGCGGGAAAGCTTGCTGCGCTTCTTCCCTCGCACCCGGCACGCGGAAGCGGTGCGTGGCGCGAAGCCCTTTGCTGAACACTTTCGGCGCGGCGGAGTCCGGCAGCATCGCCAGTTTCGCCGCCGTAGCGCTGATGGCTTTTGCCGTACCCGCGCCGCCGAGCATCGCCACCGCGCTGACCAGCAGGCCCAGCGCCCAAATCGCGCCGCGGTGGGTGTTCACGCCGTTGGTGGCCGCCATCATCTGCTGCTCGCCTTCGCGTCCCAGTCGCCCAATGGTTTGTCTGAGCGCAACATCCGCCGGACGCTGCCAGCTTTGCTGCGCCAGGGCATGAAACGTTGGGGTCAGGCTGTGGGCGGAACGCTCCATCAGCGCCAGCGTCAGGTCGTGATGCGCCCCGCTGCCCCGGCTGTCCACCAGACCGGGTTTCGGGCTTAAACGTGCTTCGTCGACAAGACATTGCGTGGCGGTTCGCGCCAGCCATTCGGCACCGCCTTCAACCTGAATCTGTGGCAGAAGTTTCATTACCAGCTCCGGAATTTCGCAGGTGGGTTGTAAAGACCACCAGACCATTCCACCAGGTCGGACACGCTGCTGGCAGCCAGCAGGGAACGGGTGGCGTCGGTGCGACGAATGCCCATATCTTCCGGATAAACCACTTTGCCGTTCTTACGCAGCTCGGCCACGCGTTTGGCGTCAACGCCAAGGCCAATATCGGTAATACCGGCAACGGCGGCGACCATAGCGCGACGCTCTTCCAGGCTTTCCGCACGGTAGAGGTAAGCGATACCTTCTTCGGTCAGCACGTGGGTCACGTCATCGCCGTAAATCATGACTGGCGCCAGCGGCATCCCGGAGGTTTTCGCCACTTCGACGGCATCCAGTGTTTCGACGAAGGTGGGTTTCACGCCGGCCTGGAAGGTTTCCACCATCTGGACGACGAGTTTTTTACCGCGCTGCATCGGGTCTGGTTCGGTGATCATGTTCAGCCAGGCAGGCGTTGCATGACGACGACCGTGTGGGTCATGGCCCATGTTTGGCGCACCGCCGAAACCGGAGAGACGACCACGGGTAACGGTCGAGGAGTTGGCCAGGCCATCAACCTGTAACGTTGAGCCGATAAACATATCCACCGCGTACTGACCTGCTAACTGGCAGAACGCGCGGTTGGAACGCATTGAACCATCGGCACCGGTAAAGAACACATCAGGACGGGCGCGGATGTACTCTTCCATCCCCAGTTCGCCACCGAAGCAGTGCACGCTTTCCACCCAACCGCTCTCAATCGCCGGGATCAGCGTCGGATGCGGGTTAAGCGTCCAGTGTTTACAGATTTTGCCTTTCAGGCCGAGTTGTTCACCGTAGGTTGGCAGCAGCAGTTCAATCGCAGCGGTGTTAAACCCGATACCGTGGTTGAGAGACTGCACCTGATGCTCTGCGTAGATGCCTTTAATCGCCATCATCGCCATCAGGATGTGTTCTTGTTTAATCAGACGCGGGTCGCGGGTAAACAGCGGTTCAATAAAGAACGGTTTGTCCGCAACGACCACGAAATCAATCCACGAGCCTGGAATATCCACGCGCGGCAGGTCGCATTCGTCGTCCACCAGTTCGTTCACCTGTGCGATGACGATGCCGTCGTGGAAGGCGGCCGCTTCAACCAGCGCTGGCGTATCTTCCGTACTGGCGCCAGTGTACAGGTTGCCTTTACTGTCGGCTTTAAAACCGGCAATCAGCGCCACGTTCGGAGCCAGGTCAACATAGAGACGGGAGTAAAGTTCGATGTAGGTGTGAATCGCACCAATTTCCAGCAGACCATCTTCCAGCAGTTGCGAAATACGCAGGCTCTGTGTGCCGGAGAAAGAGAAGTCCAGCTTGTGGGCGATACCTTTCTCGAAGATGTCGAGGTGTTCACTGCGACCGACGCTTGGCATGATCATATGCAGGTCGTGCACAATCTGCGGGTTCACTTCAGCAAGGGAACGAGACAGGAAATCTGCCTGTTTTTGGTTATTCCCTTCTAATACCACTCTGTCGCCCGGGGCGATCAGTTTTTCCAGCATTGCGACAAGGTCTGCCGTCGGTAGCACCTTGCCCTGCACCGGTACAGACGCCAGGCGGCGCTGTTTCTCAGTGCGTCGCGTGTTCCATACCCGTGCGGGTGTTTGCCCAGATAACATTATTAACCTCCTGATTCAGCGAATCATTTTGATTTGCTTAACACTGAGAAGAGTCTGAACCCTGGTGAGAAAGTCATCAATTAAGCTTAGGAAGAAATCATTAGCCTGAGAGTAATAATCACATGAAAATTTTGTGACGCAGGTCAACTCAAAAAGGGGTAAAAGAGGCTACCACCGCCCATTTTCTTAAACACAATCAAAAAGTGACGGTATAGTAGTCAGCAGATCAAAAGAGAATATCGCAACGTTATGGCCCAAATTACTCCCGCAGAGTTTGATGTCCCGCAGGACGACTCATCATCATTTCGTCCGATGCCCGGCATCAGCAACCCGCATCTGCAAACGATGCTGCCGAGGCTCATCCGCCGTCGGCTCCACTTTACGCCGCACTGGCAGCGCCTCGATTTACCGGATGGCGACTTTCTGGATATCGCGTGGAGCGAAGACCCCATGCAGGCAAAACACAAGCCGCGCCTGGTGGTGTTCCACGGCCTGGAAGGCAGCCTGCACAGCCCTTACGCCCATGGCCTGATTCAGGCGGCAAAAGAACGCGGCTGGCTCGGCGTGGTGATGCATTTTCGCGGCTGCAGCGGCGAACCTAATCGCCTCAACCGCATTTATCACTCCGGCGAAACAGAAGACGGCACCTGGTTTTTAAACTGGTTGAAGCAGGAACTGGGCGAGGCGCCCACCGCGGCGGTGGGTTATTCGCTCGGCGGCAATATGCTCGCCTGCCTGTTGGCGAAGGAAGGCAACACGGTGCCACTGGACGCTGCGGTGATTGTCTCCGCGCCGTTTGTGCTGGAAGCCTGTAGTTATCATATGGAAAAAGGCTTTTCACGGGTCTATCAGCGCTATCTGCTTAACCTGCTAAAGGGCAACGCCTCGCGCAAACTGGCGGCTTACCCCGGTACGCTTCCGATTGACTTACGCCAGCTTAAGCGCGTGCGCAAGATCCGCGAATTTGATGACCTGATCACCGCCAAAATTCATGGTTTCGCCGACGCTATCGACTATTATCGTCAATGTAGCGCGATGCCGTTACTCAATCAGATAGCCATTCCGACGCTGATTATTCACGCAAAGGACGATCCGTTTATGGATCACCACGTGATCCCTGACGCCGACTCACTTCCTGCCTGCGTCGAATACCAGTTAACGGAACATGGCGGCCACGTCGGTTTTATCGGCGGAACCTTCCGCCGCCCGAAAATGTGGCTGGAGCGACGTATTCCCGACTGGCTGATGCCGTGGCTTGGAGGTGAAAAATGATTATCCCCTGGCAAGATATCGACCCCGAAACGCTCGATAATCTGATTGAAAGCTTTGTGTTGCGTGAAGGCACCGATTATGGTGAATATGAACGTTCACTTGCGCAAAAGGTCGCCGACGTAAAACAGCAACTACAACGCGGCGAAGCGGTGCTGGTGTGGTCGGAGCTTCACGAAACCGTCAACATCATGCCCCGCAGCCAGTTTCGCGGTTAATCTTACCGACTCGGGAGTTGTTCGCTATGTCTGCCAATCATCCGGTTATCGCCGTCACGGGTTCCAGCGGGGCGGGAACCACCACCACCAGCCTCGCGTTCCGCAAGATTTTCGCCCAACTCCATTTACGTGCCGCGGAAGTGGAAGGCGATAGCTTCCACCGCTATACGCGCCCGGAAATGGATCTGGCCATCCGTAAGGCGCGCGATATGGGGCGTCATATCAGCTACTTCGGCCCGGATGCCAACGACTTCAGCCTGCTGGAACAGACATTCCGCGAATACGGCCACAGCGGCACAGGACAGTCGCGAAAATATCTGCATACCTATGATGAGGCGGTGCCGTGGAATCAGGTACCGGGAACCTTTACCCCCTGGCAACCGCTGCCTGAGCCAACCGACGTGCTGTTTTATGAAGGGCTGCACGGCGGCGTGGTGACGCCGCAGCACGATGTGGCGAAGCATGTCGATTTACTGGTCGGCGTGGTACCCATCGTCAACCTGGAGTGGATTCAGAAAATGATCCGCGACACCAGCGAACGCGGCCACTCCCGCGAGGCGGTGATGGATTCCGTGGTGCGCTCCATGGAAGATTACATCAACTACATTACGCCGCAGTTCTCACGCACACATCTCAACTTCCAGCGTGTGCCAACGGTCGATACGTCTGACCCGTTCGCAGCGAAAGGCATTCCATCGCTTGATGAAAGTTTTGTGGTGATCCACTTCCGTAATCTCGACAATATCGATTTCCCGTGGCTACTGGCGATGCTACAGGGCTCGTTTATTTCACATATGAATACGCTGGTGGTGCCCGGCGGCAAAATGGGGCTGGCGATGGAATTGATTATGACGCCACTGGTTCAGCGGTTGATGGCAGGGAAGAAGATTGGGTGAACG
>NZ_JAYMYY010000017.1:0-7333 GCF_039889165.1 Pseudocitrobacter cyperus
TGTAAAAGGTGGCGTCGGAAATGGCGTGCTTACGGCAGAGCTCACGGGCAGAAATCCCGGCTTCAGCCTCGCGGAGGATACTGATGATCTGTTCGTCGGAAAAACGCTTCTTCATGGGGTTGTCCTCATGTGGCTTATGAAGACATTACTAACATCGCGGTGTGTTAATCAACGGGGAGCAGGTCATACGGATGCAACGAAGTGCCCGAGCGACCATTGACGGGACGCCCCAGGAATAACAATACTTCAATCTGATCGTTGTTATTGCCGCATCACATAGTGCGGCAATAACAACGATGTATATCCAAAACCTCGTTTCAGGTCATTACGTCAGGCACTATTCTGTGTAAAATCAGAGCTAACCCAATTTCGTGGAGTGCCCTGCTATGGCTGGCGTGAACAAAACGCACCTGACTGAAACAGACATCATTACTAAATTCATCCTTCCTGCGGTTAAGGATGCGGGCTGGGATGTGATGTCGCAGATTCGGCAGGAAGTGAAACTTCGCGATGGCAAGATTGTAGTCCGTGGCAAACTGGCGTCACGTATCAAAGTTAAGTCTGCCGATATCGTGCTGTACCACAAACCTAACTTGCCATTAGCAGTTATCGAAGCCAAGGCTAACAAGCACGCCATCAGTAAAGGGATGCAGCAGGGACTGGACTACGCAAGCCTGCTCGATGTTCCTTTTGTATTTGCCTCCAACGGTGATGGGTTCATCTTCCACGATAAAACTAATCTGCAGCAGCTCGAATCCGAAATTGCCCTTAGCGACTTCCCAACACCTGAACAGCTCTGGCAAAAATACTGTGTCTGGAAAGGGTTCACTCAGGAGCAATTGCCGGTTATCAGCCAAGAATATTTCGACGACGGCAGCGGAAAATCACCCCGTTATTATCAGATGCAGGCGATTAACCGAACGGTGGATGCCGTTTCGGCAGGTAAGAATCGCATTCTGCTGGTCATGGCAACCGGTACGGGCAAAACCTACACCGCATTCCAGATTATCTGGCGGCTTTGGAAGGCCAAAAACAAAAAACGCATCCTCTTCCTCGCGGACCGCAATATTCTTGTCGATCAAACCAAAAACAATGATTTCCAGCCTTTCGGCGCGGCAATGACCAAAGTCTCCGGACGCACTATTGATCCCGCCTATGAGGTGCATCTGGCGCTGTACCAGGCCATTACCGGACCGGAAGAACACCAGAAAGCCTATAAACAGGTGGCGCCTGATTTCTTCGATCTGATTGTGATTGACGAATGCCACCGTGGCAGCGCATCTGAAGATTCTGCCTGGCGAGAAATACTGGAGTATTTCGGCAGCGCCACTCAGGTCGGTCTGACGGCAACGCCAAAAGAAACGGAAGACGTCTCCAATATCGATTACTTCGGTGAGCCGGTTTACACCTATTCGCTGAAAGAGGGTATTGAAGACGGTTTCCTCGCTCCTTACAAAGTCGTGCGCGTTGATATCGACGTTGATGTCCAGGGCTGGCGGCCCGTCAAAGGTCAACTGGATAAATACGGCGAAGAGATTGAAGACCGTATCTACAATCTGAAAGATTTTGATCGCACGCTGGTGATTGATGAGCGCACCATGCTGGTGGCGCAGACCATCACCGATTACCTGAAACGTACCAACCCGATGGATAAAACCATCGTTTTCTGCAACGACATCGATCACGCCGATCGAATACGCCATGCGCTGGTGGTGCTCAACCCCGAGCAGGTGTTGAAGAACGAAAAGTACGTGATGAAAATCACCGGCGACGATGATATCGGCAAGGCGCAACTGGATAATTTTATTAACCCTAAAAAAGTTTACCCTGTTATTGCGACAACGTCGGAGTTGATGACCACCGGCGTTGATGCGCAGACCTGTAAGCTGGTGGTGCTGGATCAAAACATTCAGTCGATGACCAAGTTTAAACAGATCATCGGGCGCGGAACGCGTATCAACGAAAAGCATGGCAAGCTGTGGTTCACCATTCTCGACTTCAAAAAAGCGACCGAGCTGTTTGCAGACCCACGCTTTGACGGCCTGCCAGAAAAAGTGCTGGTAGTAAAACCCGGCGATATTTCCGACAAAGATTCAGACTTCAACGAACAACTTGATGCGGAAAATAATGCGGAAGACGGAGATAGTGACGCCAGTGAAGCGCGAGAAGACGCCGCTGACTATCAGGTCAATCGTGACAAGCATTCAGGCAGCGGTGAATTCCATGACGATGATGAAAACAAAGTCCGCAAATTCTATGTGAATGGCGTGGATGTAAAAGTACTGGCTAAGCGCGTTCAGTATTACGATTCTGACGGCAAACTGGTGACCGAATCTTTCCAAGATTACACCCGCAAAACGATGCTCAAAGACAGTGATTACGCTTCGCTGGATAGCTTCGTGCGCAAATGGCAGGATGCACCACGCAAACAGATCATCATCGAAGAACTGGAGCAACTGGGTATTCTGTGGGACGTGCTGGCCGAAGAGGTAGGTAAAGAGCTCGACCCGTTTGATTTGCTCTGTCATGTGGTGTACGGTCAGCCGCCGTTGACGCGCCAGGAGCGCGCGGCGAACGTGCGTAAGCGTAACTATTTTACGAAATACGCCGAACCTGCGCAGCAGGTGCTTAATACCCTGCTGGACAAATACGCCGATGAAGGCGTGCAGGAAATTGAGGATGTTCAGGTACTTAAACTGAAGCCGTTCGATACGCTGGGACGTCCGATCGAAATCATCAAAACACACTTTGGTGACAAAAAGGCGTATGAGCAAGCCGTCAATGAACTGGAAAACGAAATCTACCAGTTACCGCCACGCTCAGCCTGACAACCTATAAATCTATTGCCACTGGCCGCGTCTGCGGCCAGTGGCATCCTTTTTTAAGTATGGAAAGAAAACATGTCGATTAGCTCAGTCATTAAATCCCTTCAGGACATTATGCGTAAAGACGCCGGTGTGGACGGCGATGCCCAGCGTCTGGGGCAGCTTTCATGGCTGCTGTTTTTGAAGATTTTTGATACCCAGGAAGAAGAGCTGGAACTGGAACAGGACGACTACCAGTTCCCGATCCCTCAGCGCTACTTATGGCGTAGCTGGGCGGCAAACAGCGAAGGCATAACCGGTGAAGCATTGCTGGAATTTGTTAACGACGACCTGTTCCCGACGCTGAAAAACCTCACCGCGCCGATCGATAAAAACCCGCGTGGTTTTGTGGTCAAACAGGCGTTCAGCGATGCCTACAACTACATGAAAAACGGTACTCTGTTGCGTCAGGTGATCAACAAGCTCAACGAAATCGACTTCAGCAGCAGCCAGGAACGTCATCTGTTTGGCGATATCTACGAGCAAATTCTGCGCGACCTGCAAAGCGCCGGGAACGCGGGTGAGTTCTATACCCCGCGTGCCGTAACGCGCTTTATGGTCAACCGCATCGACCCGAAGCTGGGCGAGTCGATTATGGATCCAGCATGTGGTACCGGCGGTTTCCTCGCCTGCGCCTTCGACCATGTGAAAGAGCATTACGTTAAAACGACCGAAGACCATAAAACACTGCAAAAGCAGATCTATGGCGTAGAGAAAAAGCAGCTTCCGCATCTGCTGTGTACCACCAATATGCTGCTGCACGGCATTGAAGTGCCGGTGCAAATCCGTCACGACAACACGCTGAATAAACCGCTCTCTTCCTGGGATGAGCAGGTCGATGTAATTGTTACCAACCCACCATTTGGCGGCACCGAAGAAGACGGCATTGAAAAAAACTTCCCGGCAGAGATGCAGACCCGCGAAACCGCTGACCTGTTCCTGCAACTGATTATCGAAGTGCTGGCCGACAAAGGCCGCGCGGCGGTGGTGTTACCGGACGGCACGCTGTTTGGTGAAGGTGTCAAAACCAAAATCAAAAAGCTGCTCACCGAAGAGTGCAACCTGCACACCATTGTGCGGTTACCGAACGGCGTGTTTAACCCGTACACCGGCATCAAAACCAATATTCTGTTCTTCACTAAAGGTCAGCCAACCAAAGAGGTATGGTTCTATGAGCACCCGTACCCGGACGGCGTGAAGAACTACAGCAAAACCAAGCCGATGAAGTTTGAAGAGTTCCAGGCGGAAATTGACTGGTGGGGGAACGAAGCTGACGATTTTGCCAGCCGCGAAGAGAACAATCAGGCGTGGAAAGTCAGCATCAAAGACATCATCGCCCGTAACTTCAACCTTGATATTAAGAACCCGTACCAGGGTGAAACCATCAGCCACGATCCGGATGAGCTGCTGGCACAGTACCAGAAACAGCAGGCGGAAATCAGCGAGCTGCGTAACCAGTTGCGCGATATCCTCGGTGCGGCTCTGGCGGGCAGCAAGGAGGCGAACTGATGACCGTTGAGAAACTGATCACCGACCATATCGATATTTGGTCTTCTGCAGTGCAAACCCGCTCCACTGCTGGGCGGGGTAGTAACGGTAAAATCGACCTCTACGGCATTAAGAAACTGCGCGAGCTGATTCTGGAACTGGCGTTGCGCGGCAAACTGGTGCCGCAGGACCCGAATGATGAACCGGCGTCTGAGTTGTTAAAGCGTATTGCCGCAGAGAAAGCGGAGCTGGTGAAGCAGGGTAAAATGAAAAAGCAGAAGCCGCTGCAGGAAATTAGCGAGGATGAGAAACCGTTTAAACTGCCGGTGGGATGGGAGTGGGTACGTTTGGGGGATTTGGGTTTAATTGGCTCGAGCAGCCGGGTGCATCAACAGGATTGGAAACCTGACGGTATACCTTTTTATCGGGCTCGTGAAATTGTAACTTTAGCAAAATATGGCGAAGTAAATAATGATTTATTTATTTCACCTGAATTGTTTGAAAGTTTATGTCTGAACGGGTTATCACCTGAAACTAATGACATTATGCTCACTGGCGTGGGGACGATAGGTGTACCTTACATTGTTAAACCTTATGATAAATTTTACTTTAAAGATGCAAGTGTTCTTATTTTTAAAAATACTCATGCGATTTATTCGGAATATTTAAATAAAATATTCACTTCCAAGTATTGGAAAGATGAGATCCACAAATATAGCATGGGAACAACCGTTCACACATTGACAATAAGTAGAGCAAATGAGGTTTTAATTCCTTTTGCTAGTGAACAAGATCAAATTGGTTTGGTTTCAAAAATAGATGAACTTATGCTCCTTTGTGACCAACTGGAGCAGCAATCGCTAACCAGTCTGGACGCACATCAGCAACTAGTTGAAACCCTGCTGGCAACGCTGACCGATAGCCAAAATGCCGAAGAACTCGCCGAAAACTGGGCGCGAATCAGCCAGCATTTCGACACGCTGTTTAACACCGAAGCGAGTATCGATACGCTTAAACAAACCATTCTGCAACTGGCTGTTATGGGTAAGCTGGTGCCGCAGGATCCTAACGATGAACCGGCATCTGAACTGCTTAAACGTATTGAGCAGGAAAAAGCGCAACTGGTGAAAGAAGGTAAAATCAAAAAGCAAAAACCGTTGCCGCCAGTGAGTAATGAGGAAAAATCATTTGAATTGCCTGATGGTTGGGAATGGACCACGATGCAAGGACTATATCCAGAGTTCCAAAATGGATTATCTAGCCGAGGCAGTTCGTCAGGTAAAGATAGTATTGTTATCCGTCTTGCAGATATAAAAGACTGGAAGGTATCCTTTGCTGACACTAGAGCAATAGCTATAACTGATTCGGAAAAGCAGAAATATTGTCTTGATAAGAATGATATATTAATAGTTCGTGTTAATGGTAGTGCTGATATTGTTGGTGGGTTTATTCTATATGATGATGACCAAAACGTGTGCTATTGTGATCACTTTATTCGATTACGGCTTCCGTATAAGAGAGTTATTGATGAGAACTACTTAATACTGGTTGCTTCTTCTCCGTTGATACGAAGGAAAATTAATAATTTATTTATTACAACCGCAGGTCAGAAAACCGTCAATCAAACACATGTAAGTTCTCTTTTGTTCCCTTTACCACCATATAAGGAACAAAATTGTATTGTTGCCAGGGTTAACGAGTTATTTAGTTTATGCGGACAACTCAAATTACGATTGCAATCCGCCCAACAAACCCAGCTTCACCTAGCGGATACGCTCACTGAAGCAGCATTAAACTAAGGAACAGACGATGCCGGTTCATCATGCAATCTGGCGGATAGGGGAGAATCCCCAGCCGCTAACCATCAGCAAACTCGCCAGCGAGCAACTGCTGGAGAAGATGATTTTAAACGACCCGACTATCCTCTCCGATCAGTGGATGATCATCGGCCATCA
Organism: Pseudocitrobacter cyperus; assembly: GCF_039889165.1. Classification (NCBI taxonomy): domain Bacteria; kingdom Pseudomonadati; phylum Pseudomonadota; class Gammaproteobacteria; order Enterobacterales; family Enterobacteriaceae; genus Pseudocitrobacter; species Pseudocitrobacter cyperus. The sequence goes on from NZ_JAYMYY010000017.1 coordinate 6,308, forward strand.
GGAAAATACGCTCGATAAAGGGCGTATCGATCTGCTGGCGATTGCGCCGGATGCCTCGCTGATCCTGATTGAACTGAAACGCGACCGCACGCCACGTGAAGTGGTTGCTCAGGCGCTGGATTACGCCTCCTGGGTGGATGATTTAAGTGCCGAGCGTCTGTCGCAGATTTACGATAGATTTTCCGGTGGTGGAAACTTGGGTGACGCATTCAGACAACGCTTCAACGCCGAGCTGGAAGATGATTTCATCAACAAGTCACATCAAATCATTATTGTCGCAGCGGAACTGGATCCGTCCACCGAACGCATCGTCGACTATCTGAGTAAGAACGGCATCTCGATTAACGTTCTGTTCTTTAAAGTATTCCAGCATGGTGATGAACAGTTCTTAAGCCGTGCCTGGCTTATTGATCCGAGCGAAACGCAAACCAATGCCGCACAGGCCACTGCTACAAGTGCCAATGCGAAGGAACCCTGGAACGGTGAGTTTTACGTCTCGTTTGGCGATTCAAACAGTCGCGTCTGGGAAGAGGCGCGCCGCTACGGGTTTATCAGTGCGGGGGGCGGGAGCTGGTATAGTCAGACGTTAAAACAGCTTCAGCCTGGCAATCGCGTCTGGGTGAAAATACCTGCAACGGGTTACGTCGGCGTCGGTATTGTACAGAGCGCCGTTGAGCCTGCCAGTAGCTTCACCATCAATACTGACGACGGCGAAAAGCGGGCGATGGATGTGCTTAAGTACAGCGTTCTCTATCACCGGAACGCAGATGACCCCGATAAGTCCGAGTATTTTGTTCCCGTGAAATGGCTGGAAACCCGTAGTGAGCAAGACGCGGTGAATGAGGTCGGATTCTTCGGCAATCAAAATACGGTCTGCAAACCAACAACTCCAAAATGGCGACACACTATTGAAAAACTTAAGCGATATTTCGGAAACTGGAATATAAATTAGCAAATTGAATTAAATAATATCATTAACGATGAGGGTTGGTATGGTTATACCAGAAGATGGACTCTTAGAGGTAG
>NZ_JAYMYY010000018.1:0-4126 GCF_039889165.1 Pseudocitrobacter cyperus
AGTGATGGCAGCGGTCAGCGTTGTTTTACCATGGTCAACGTGGCCGATAGTACCGACGTTAACGTGCGGTTTTGTACGTTCAAACTTTTCTTTAGACATCGATTGTCCCTCTAAGACACGGATAAATCGGTGATATCACCACATCAACCAGGCAACATGCCCGACTCGTTGAATAAATTTAAAAGTAAACAGAGAGAAACGGGAAGGAGAAGTGAAGTGGTGCTGATACCCAGAGTCGAACTGGGGACCTCACCCTTACCAAGGGTGCGCTCTACCAACTGAGCCATATCAGCACGTCTGGAGCGGGCAGCGGGAATCGAACCCGCATCATCAGCTTGGAAGGCTGAGGTAATAGCCATTATACGATGCCCGCATCCTGAAACTCGGCTACCCAGTTCTTTCTGTTTAAGGAGAAGAACACTCTCCTGTTTGAGCCGGTGGATACAGCTTCCGACTCTGGCTACGCTTTCGCGTGACCGAAGATGGTGGTGGGGGAAGGATTCGAACCTTCGAAGTCGATGACGGCAGATTTACAGTCTGCTCCCTTTGGCCGCTCGGGAACCCCACCAGGCACTTGATGGTGCCGACTACCGGAATCGAACTGGTGACCTACTGATTACAAGTCAGTTGCTCTACCTACTGAGCTAAGTCGGCATCAAGTAGCGCGCATTCTAGGGAGACCTGAGCCAGCATGCAACTAAAAATTTGCATAAAATGTTCTCTTGCTCATATTTTGTGCGCATCTGCGTAAAAACGACGCACAGTGGTGATTATAAGAGCAAAACACGAACATTTTTACGGCAACATATTATACGTCTGTTCCCCCCCACTGGGACGAACGGTACACAGATACATTATCTGCTTCTCTGCGGTACGCCGACACCGCTCAATAATGTGTTGTGTTTATGCACGAAAGCATCACTCATTTTGATTTTTTCTTCTTTTTCCCTTCCATGTGGTGTTAACCTCCTGCCCATTGTCCTGATTAACTGAATGTTGATACGTCGTGTATAAGTCAATGCGACGTTCAGAACATGCTTATGAAAAAAAAAGAGCAAACGTTAATGACACCTTACCTACAGTTTAATCGTAGCCAGTGGGCTGCACTTCGTGACTCCGTGCCGATGACCCTGACTGAAGGGGAAATCAAACGGTTAAAAGGTATCAACGAAGATCTGTCGCTGGAAGAGGTTGCAGAAATCTACTTACCGTTGTCGCGTTTGCTCAACTTCTATATCAGCTCTAACCTGCGTCGTCAGGCCGTGCTGGAGCAATTCCTGGGCACCAATGGGCAGCGTATTCCTTATATCATTAGTATCGCAGGCAGCGTCGCTGTCGGAAAAAGCACGACTGCACGTGTGTTGCAGGCATTACTGAGCCGCTGGCCAGAACATCGCCGTGTCGAGCTCATTACAACCGATGGCTTCCTGCATCCGAATGAGGTATTGAAAGAACGCGGGCTAATGAAGAAGAAAGGCTTCCCGCAATCCTATGATATGCATCGTCTGGTGAAATTCGTTTCTGACCTGAAATCTGGTGTGCCGGATGTTACAGCCCCGGTCTATTCGCACCTGATTTATGATGTGATCCCTGATGGCGATAAAACAGTCACCCATCCGGATATCCTGATTCTTGAAGGATTAAATGTTCTGCAAAGTGGAATGGATTATCCGCACGATCCTCACCATGTATTTGTTTCCGACTTCGTCGATTTTTCTATTTATGTTGATGCGCCGGAAAAATTGTTGCAGTCATGGTATATAAACCGTTTCCTGAAATTCCGAGAGGGTGCCTTTACCGACCCTGATTCTTATTTCCATAACTACGCGCAGCTTTCGAAAGAGGAAGCGGTCAATGTAGCGACTAATCTATGGAATGAGATTAACCTTGTGAATCTTAAGGAGAATATTTTACCTACACGCGAACGCGCGAGCCTGATTTTAGCCAAAAGCACCGATCACTCGGTAGAACAGATTCGCCTGCGAAAATAAATGAGCTGTAAAAAAGGGAGCACTCGCTCCCTTTTTTCATTCTGCGCTACGCAGAGAAATTTCACCACCAACCCAGGGCTTAATAACTCCATCCTGCTCAAGTAATAATGCCCCCTGAGTATCGATCCCGCGAGAAATACCGTATATTTCTTTATCGCCGATAATTAATTTAACCGGTCGATTGATAAAGTTATCAAGTTTTTCCCAGCGCGAAAGGTAAGGGGCTAGCCCTTCCTGCTCAAAAAGACGCAGGGAGTCACGTAGTTCTTTAATTAAGCGTGCAGCAAGCGTATTACGGTTGATAGAGATGCCGGCCTCCTGCAGGTTAATCCACCCCTGATTAATGACATCATTTTCAACACGACGCATTACGAGGTTGATTCCTGCACCGATCACAATCTGCGCCGCATCGCCAGTTTTACCGGTTAGTTCGACCAGGATACCGGCAAGTTTACGGTCATTGAGGTAAAGATCATTTGGCCATTTCACTCTTACCTTTTCAGCCCCAAGACTTTGCAGAACTTCCGCCATAACAATGCCAATAACCAGACTCAGTCCAATTGCGGCTGCGGGCCCCTGATCCAGTCGCCAGTACATAGAAAGGTAGAGATTCGCGCCGAAAGGAGAGAACCATTTGCGACCACGACGACCGCGCCCTGCAGTCTGGTACTCCGCAACGCAGGCATCACCAGATTGCAGATCCGGGAGGCGATCCAGCAAATATTGATTCGTGGAATCAATAACAGGCAAAACCGCAACATTGCCGTAGTCCACATCTGCCTGGATACGCTTCTCTTCCAGTAGCTGAACAGGCTCCGGTAGGCTATATCCTTTGCCAGGAACGGTGAATACATCCACCCCCCAGTCACGCAGAGTCTGAATGTGTTTATTTATCGCCGCCCGGCTCATCCCCAGTTTCTCGCCTAGCTGCTCGCCAGAATGAAATTCTCCGTCGGACAGGATAGCAATCAGCGTTAACGGGACTGTGTTGTCTTTCATGCAATGACCTCTACCGCATTCACTTCGCCGTTGGCTCCCATAAAGCGAACTTCAGGCTCCAGCCAGACATTAAATTTTGCGCCCACTTGAGAACGTATGTAACGGGCCAGTGCAACGATATCATCGCTGGTCGCGTTATTCTGGTTAATTAATACCAACGCCTGCTGCTGATGCACCGCCGCGCCGCCCAGGACATAGCCTTTAAGCTGACACTGATCAATAAGCCAGCCAGCCGCCAGTTTTACTGAGCCATCATGTTGCGGATAATGCGGAGCTTTAGGGAATGACGCCAGTAAACTCCCGGCATATTCGCTGGCAACCACCGGATTTTTAAAGAAGCTACCCGCATTGCCATTAACTTTGGGATCCGGAAGCTTTGTCATTCGCATATGGCAGACAGAGTCGAAAACTTCACGCGGCGTGACGGTTTTTGGGTCTAAACGCGTCAGATCGCCATAAGTTAGCACCGGAACCCACACTTTCGCTAAGCGGAAACCCACGGCAACAATGGCGAAACGATTCTGATATTCGTGTTTGAAGATACTGTCACGATAGCCAAATCGGCATTCTGTGGCAGGCAGGCGGAGGCGTTTGCCGGTAGCCAGCTCGATGCAGTCAACATACTCACAAACTTGCTGTAGTTCGACACCGTAAGCACCAATATTCTGAATTGGTGATGAACCAGCACAGCCCGGGATTAACGCCAAATTCTCCAGGCCAGGCATATGATTATCCAGCGTATAGCTGACCAACTGGTGCCAATTCTCTCCGGCACCGACATGAAGATGCCATGCCTCTGCTGATTCGGTGACGTCGATACCTTTAATACGGTTAACGATAACAGTCCCAGCGAAATCTTCCAGGAAGAGAACGTTACTTCCTTCACCCAGAATAAGAACTGGCAGATTTTCTGCGGTCGCATGCTGCCAGGCGCTCAGTAATTGTTGTTCGTTTTCCGCGCATACAATGTGCTTCGCATGATGATCAATGCCGAAGGTGTTCCAGGGTTTTAGGGAATGGTTCATAGCTGCTTTCCTGATGCAAAAACGTGGCTAGTTTACCGTATATGAGGGGATTGTGCGCGTGGTATCGCCCGGTGGGCGGAGCTTACCGGGTCTTCGGGGGCTTTTCCCGCT
>NZ_JAYMYY010000019.1:0-2712 GCF_039889165.1 Pseudocitrobacter cyperus
GGCTGAATTTGCCACGGGCTGGCGAAACGGGGAATATGAAGAAAAACCAACGACATTACTAACTGAAGGTTGTATCTAATCCTGGGGGCAGGTCAATGGTGCTGAATCTAGTCTTGGAAAGTCCAACATAACAGGAGGGGGGATAAAAAGACAGTCAGCGACTAGCGGAAATGTATCAGCTGGTGACATTAAGAGCTCAATTGGGCTTTATGTTAACCCAGGCATAACGCTGTCAGCTGGTTCATCTGGAGTCACAGCGGCCAATCTATTTACAGGAATTAAATTCTAGATAACAGGCCGAGGCAGAATCCTCGGCCTGCCATATTTATTTTAATTTGATGTATGCATCATTATCTATCATGTAAATTGAATATGTTTCTTTATCAATTACAGGCAATCCAGCATCCTTTTCATATTTATCTACTGAAGATAAATTTTTATTTTCTTCACCATAGCCATGACTTACTTTTTTAACACCCAGCGATTTTAGCTGTAGCGCAGCCATCCACTCTGATGCTGGGCTTATAAGGTTTTTCACAAGTTCGTTGTTTTGCGCTGGTATTGATGCTCTTTGGGCTAGCTGTAAAACGCCAAGGAAATGTGTCTTCCCGCCAACATTGAGGCTGTGTAAGTCGTATTTAATTTCGTTAAACACTGATTTCTCGAAATTCCGCTGTTCAATTATTGCACGAGTTGTCGAAAAGCTAAGTGAGATTGGGATGATTAATGATAAAATCAAAAAGAACCTTGAAAATATTGATGGCTTTACAATCATCGGAGCGATGCATAGCGCTGCCATTATTGGTCCAAATCCAGAAAGAGTTCTTGGCATGATAGCAGGTGTTTTTAGCACAAGCAAAGGGCCAAATATTGAGCACAAGAAAATAGAAGATATTAATACAATATTAACTATTGACAATGCAATTGATCTCTTATCAATGTAAATCAAAGCAACCAATAAACATAATAACGGAACTACTAGCAAGGCCATAACTGTAGAGTTAACAAATACTACACTGAAACTCATGAAAGAAATCAGGTTACTTAATAGGATAAGAAAACCATCTTGATTGAGTGGTATTAACTCTGAACGTGATGATAATCCATCAATGAATAATTTTGTAATTATGAAATACACAACATAGCCAACGATAAATATGGCTGTCTTGTGCATTATATCATTTAGTGTGCTCTTGCTATTTTCTCTCTTAAGAATGGCTGTGAGTGCGACTAGACCAATGAAAATATTAGCGCAAGATTGATAAAGAGAAAGGCTGGCTACAAGTAAAATGACGCTTAAGACAATATCTTTACCTTTTTTGATATCCATCGCAGATGCCATGATTGAAAAAGACATAGCAAGAGACATAGGCAGAACATCATATTTAAATAAAATATTTTGAATGAAGAAAGGTTGAATTGAGATAGCGCATAATCCAACCGCTATCCAGATTGACTGAGTCCTATCTGTTCTCTGCCAATAAAAATAAATAGCGAAGGTTATAAATATAATGGAAATTATCGCAGGTAATGGACTCGTATCAACCAAAAGACTATCGCTAAGCGAAATAATCTTCATAACCCAGTCAGCAAGTGGGCGACCAAGCTCAGTCCACCCGTAACTTCCAGAGAAAGAACGCTCAAGGTCATCCCTATAATGAACATCTGCAATTATTACTGGAAGGAAGAATAATATATTCGCAGAAAGAATAACCAGTAAGGTATTTTTTTGTATTGTTTTCACTTTCTCACCTTTTTCAGAAGGTAGCGAGGTCGTCCTTTGCTCTCCATATAAATACGTCCTATGTACTCGCCCAGCACACCAATGCCAATTAACTGCACGCCACCAAGGAACAATATTGAGACCAGAAGGGACGGATAGCCACGAACTGCATTACCAAACGCTAGGGTGTCTACAATCATCCATGCACCGTACAGGAATGCAGCACCGGCAACGAACAAGCCAATGTAAGTCCACATGCGCAACGGGAAAGTAGAGAAGCTGGTAATCCCCTCAAGCGCCAGGTTCCACAACTTCCAGCCATTAAATTTCGTGCTTCCTGCGACGCGTTCTGCGCGTGCATACTCGACAACATCGGTGCGGCCGCCAACCCAACTCAGCACGCCTTTCATGAAAAGGTTGCGCTCTGGCATGAGCTTAATGTTCTCAACAACATCACGCGACATCAGGCGGAAGTCGCCAACGTTTTCTTCAATCTTTGGATTGCTGATCTTGTTGTGTAGCTTATAGAACCATTCAGCTGTCTTGCGCTTCAGTCTGCCATCAGTAGAGCGGTCAGAACGCTTGGCAAGAACCATATCAGCCCCGGCCTGCCATTTCTCTATCAGGTGTGGAATGACTTCGATCGGGTCTTGCAAATCTACGTCAATCGGGATAATTGCTTCACCGGTCGCGTGGTCAAGTCCGGCAAACAGCGCAGGCTCCTTACCAAAGTTACGGGTGAATGACAGAGGGATCACAAGAGGATCTGCAACAGCAAGCGCGTTTATGATTGATTCTGTTGCGTCTTTGCTGCCGTCATTGATGAAGACTATCTCGACTTCATGTTGCTCAAGGCCATCAAACTCCCGCACGGTTTTATAGAAGATTGGAATGGCTTCCTCTTCATTGAAGACCGGAACGACCAGAGAAATTTTCATTTCGCTTCCCTAAAGACAATGAACTTAGAATAGAAAAAGCCACACACAAGG